>JAHHRC010000064.1 GCA_020026035.1 Erysipelotrichaceae bacterium
TCTATGTCGATAAGGAAGACTTATTACAAGATGTAGATGAGGAAGATTCCTACTACTAAAGATTGAGTGCTATGCATTGCATAGCGCTTTTTTTCGTTGTAGCGTGAAAAGATTGCAAGTATCCGTGATTTTGTAAGTGATGTTTTGATTCATCGGAATACTCCGGATCGGAACACATTCCAAACGAAAGCGATGTATGCGTGTAAGGTGTTAAAGACGGGTTCACATGGTTGGTTCCATTGGTTTCAGTTAAAGGAATTCTAAGTGTACTGAGTTTATTTGCATCGATGTTAGAAATGAAACTAGCGCATCCTTTTATTTGAAGTGTTTTTGTATTTATGGTATGTTTACCGTATTTTATGAGTGGTATACTCATAAAGGAAAGAGAGTAGGTATTGATGGCAAAACGAATGATGCAGTTGTGCTTTTGCCTTGTGTTAGCGATTGTTGTTGTCTATGTGACTTCCTTATCGAAGTTGGAATATGCGTTTATGAAAGATGACGCAAGAATGGATCAGGTATCGTTGTTAAGACAAGAATTAAAAGGTGTCAATGAGAAACCACATACCATCTATCGGGTGTACAATGAGGGTACATATATAGGTGCGTTAAATAACTATGCGAAAGTAGAGTCTTTTTTAGAAGAGGCTTACTTGCAGGAATATAAGAAGGAATTTCCAAACTCGAAGTGTGGGTTGTTGGATTCGATTGTTGTGTCAAAGGAACAGACGTATTTGAACTATGAGGATATTGATGATTCAATCATTCAGTATATTAAGGACAATGGGCTTGTGTCCGTTGAGGCAACAGCGGTTTCCTTTTTGAATGATGGTAAGGTGTACGCAGAGATTTTTGTGAAGAATGAAGAGATGTATGAAGAAGCGATGTATGAGTATTTGTCATACTTTATATCGCCTACGGATTTACAGCTTTTAAACAATGGGCAAGAAACGCCTCAGTTAAAGACATATGGGTCTCGTGCAATCGGGATTCAGATTGTGGAAGATATTACAATGCATGAAGCCTATGCGTCGGTGGATGAGATTCTTGTAACGAAAGATGAGATTCTTGAGTATTTGAAGTATGGGGATAATACGGAACGGAAGTATTATACCTGTGTACAAAATGATACGGTGGCCGGTGTTGGTGCGAAGAACTTTGGTTTGAGTGCGACCCAGATTATGAATATTAACAAAGATAAGATTCAATCGGTGGACCAGATTCTTGAAGAGGGGTTGGAGTTATGTGTGACATACTTTACACCGCCTTTGGATGTTATTGTAAGTACGGAACATATGAAGAAGGAACCGATTTACTTTGATGCGATTTACCAAGAAGACGCTACCTTACGGCAAGGGTTGTCGGAAGTTGTACAAGCTGGTCGAGATGGATCGAAGAATGCGTTGTACGAAGAAAAATGGGAGAATGGTATCTTAGTGTCTGGTCGGTTGTTGTCGTCGGTTGATACGATGCAAGCGGTGAGTGAAGTGATTAAGGTTGGTTCCCTTGAGATTCCAGGATATGGTACTGGTACCTTCCGGTGGCCGGTGGATAATCCATATATTTCCAATGGGTGGCTTGGATATCCTGGTCATAGAGCGATTGATATTCAAAATGCCTATAACAAGTATGGGTCGATTTATGCCTCGGACCGTGGGGTTGTGGAAAAGAATTCGTATGATCCAATTAGTGGAAACTATGTTGTGATTAATCATAACAATGGCTATAAGACGTATTATGGACATATGAATGTGCCATCTCCAATTCCAATTGGTACGAATGTGGATAAGGGTGACTTTATTGGGCAATTAGGTATGACTGGTCGTGCGACAGGTCCGCATACGCATTTCTTTATTGAGAAAGATGGTGTGCATTTGAATCCTTGTGAGGGGTTTATTGAGTGCTATGGACAGGTGAAACGATAGAAGAGTTGTTGATTTGACAAATTGAGTAAGTTATATCAAACTGTTAACATCGAGGTGATGGTATGAATCTTCCAACGTTTTTGATTAGCGCGATTCTAGTTGTAATTGTGGTATATGATATTCGTTATTTGATGAAGAAAGGTGGTTGTGCTTCTTGTAAGGGGGGTTGTTCCTCATGCAAAAGCAAGGCGCACCAGAAGAAGTTAGAAGCGGATTTAAAACAAGCAAAGAAAGACATTCATTGCGAATGTTGTAAAAGGCACGAGTAATCTTGCCTTTTTTCGTATGGTAGAAAGTTCGGGTTTATGCAAAGAGTAGAGTTGAGTAAGAATGTGAATTTGCATGTGCATCCATGTAAGAAGTTCAAAGATGTAACGATGGAGATGAATTGTGCATTGCCCATTGAAGAAACTGGGGCAACGAGTTTGGTGTTGGCGTTTTTGTTGGACGATGTGTGTAATTCGATTCGTTTGAAACAAGAAGTAGCGAAGATTTGTGATGATCTGTATGGGGCGGAGTTTGAGGTAAATGAGGTCTCTAAAGGATTTTCGGGAATTTTGAAGTTTACGATACGGTGTATTGATGGTCGCTACGTAAGTGAAAAGGATCTTTTGGAAAAACAAGTCTTTTTGATGCATGCGTTTATGATGGATCCTTACTTTGTGGATGGGTTGTTTTATGGGCCGTTGTTTGAAGAGGGAAAGAAGAAGGCTCTTACTGCGATTTCTATGGCGTTAGATGATGCGCCTAGTGTTGTATTAGAAGAGGCGATGGCGTTATATGGGTCTACACTTGCCAAGCGGTGTTTACCAAGTGTGGATGATGTAATGGCTGTTACAAATGAAGATGTTGTAGCACTGTATCAGAAGTGTATGCGTGAGTGTTGTATTGATTTCTTTGTGTTAGGAAACGTTGTGGAAGATGAGGTTGTACGTTTATTTCAAAAGATGTTTGTGTTTGAAGATCGAGATGCGAGTTTAAAGATGTATACGGCAAGTCATAAAGAAGGTTACGTGGAAAAGGTGATGGAAAAGAAGCTATCACAGTCTTCGGTTTGTTTGTTGTATGAAGATGGGATTGCGTATACCGATGAAGATGTGGTGGCGTTAATGTTGATGAATGGGATGCTTGGTGGATTACCGACATCGTTATTGTTCCAAGTGATTCGCGAAGAAAAGTCGCTTTGTTATACGATTGGGTCGGAAAATTATATCTACGATGGTGTGATTCAGATTGGCTATGAATGTGAAAAGAAACAGATTGAGCCAATCTTTGCGTTAGTACAAGAACAGATTGCGGTACTACAAAAGGGGAAGTTTTCTGAAGAATTGTTTGAAATGACAAAGAAGATGTACAAGAGTTCTTGGCGTGGTTCAAGTGATTTTGCGAGTTCTATGATTTGGGATGACTATCGGAGTCGCATTTTGGGGTATGAAGATTCGATTGAAACGATGTGTAAGAAAATGGATGCAGTGACTCGTGAAGATGTGATGCGGGTGAGTCAAAGGTTAGTGTTGAAAGTGAAATGTATGCTTGTTGAAAAGGAGGAGTTATGAAAGAAGTTCGGAATGCATTGTTTGATGAAATGTATGTAGAAGATGTATTAGACAATGGGTTAGAAGTGGTTGTGTTTCATAAGCCTTTGTATCAAACAAGTGCTTGTTTGTTTGCAACACCGTTTGGATCCTTTGATTGTACGCAAGTGGATGAAGATGGGTGTTTGATAGAATATCCAATGGGAGTTGCGCATTTTCTAGAACATAAGTTGTTTGAAAGTGTGGATGGCGATGTGATGAGCCAGTTTGCAAAGCTTGGGGCAAGTGTGAATGCTTTTACGTCGTATGATGAGACTTCGTATTTCTTTACAACGGTCGATGGGATTGAAGAGCCGTTGAATTTGTTGTTAGACTTTGTGCAGAGTTTAGAGATTTGTGAAGAAAGTGTGGAAAAAGAAAAGGGGATTATTCAAGAAGAACGGTCTTTGTATGAACAAGATGCGTCTTCTCGTATGAGTTTGGAATTGTATCGGTTAATGTATCAAAACCATCCGCTTTGTGAGGATATTGTTGGAACGAAAGAATCGATTGATGCGATTGATGTAACGGTTTTAAAAGATGCCTATGAGCGGAATTACCATCCAGCAAGAATGCGTCTTATTTGTGTTACACCGTATGATCCAAGTTATGTTATAGAGCTTGTTCGTAAGAATCAATCTATGAAGAAGTTTGGACCGTATAAGAAGGTGACTCGCGTTGTAAAAGATGGTGGTATGCGTGAGTGTGTATTCACGAAGTTGGATTTGAATTTGTGTGAGAAACGACTTGGTGTTGGGTTTAAACAAGAAGTAGTTGATGAAAGTTCGTATGATCGATTGAAGCGTGATTGGTGCATGAAGATGTGTTTGGATGCGTATTTTACATCGGTTCATAAGGCGTATCAAAGCTGGTTGGATGAAGGGTTGATTACGCCATACTTTAGTGTAGAAGAGGTGTATGAAGAAGACTATGCGCATTTACTATTCATGGACGAAGTGGAAGATGTGGAAGGTTTTAAACAATTTGTGGTAACAAGGTTAGAAGATTGTGTAAAACAAGGGATACAGGAAGATGTTTTAGAACAATTGAAGAAACGGGCATTGGGGAATTTTTTGACGATGTTTCATTCAATGGAAACTCTTGCAAGTGTTGTGTGTCGTACGAAGTGTCGCGGTATTTCGTTGTTTGAAGAGTTTGATCTGGTTGCTAGTTTAACTGTGGAGTGTTGTAATCAAGTGTTGCGTGATGTTTGTATTGAGGATTGTGTGGTTGTAGAAATTGTGTAGAGTTTGTAGAGAAAAATCGTAATGGAGTTTCTTGTAAAAGTGTTTGAAGTATATAAGAATACGATTAAAGGATGGTGTTTTATATGCTGAATACATTAGCGATTGTTGGGCGTGTTGCATGTTTGCCAGAAGTGACACGTTTGGGGAATGGGTTTAGTGAATCCTATATGGCGATTGAAGTAGATGATCCGTATTTGAATAAAGATGGAAGTCGTAGTCAATCGGTGTTTGAAGTGAAGTTGTGGCAAGGAATTGCCAAAGATTGTTTAGATGTCTTAGAAGTTGGCGATGTGGTATCGATTAAGGGGCGTTTGTCGAGTCGGCAGGTGCTTGTAGAAGATACGTGGATGGACAAGATGTATGTGGTTGGTGAGACGGTTCGTTTCATTGCCAAGGAAGAAGAGATTGTAAGTTAAAGAGATTGATGAGGGAAAATTATGGAATTTTTGGAATTAGCAAAGAAGCGGTATTCGTGTCGTAAGTTCAGTGATGAAAAGGTGAGTGATGCGCTTGTAGAAAAGATTTTGCAAGCTGGTATTGTAGCTCCTACGGCTGTGAATTATCAGCCATTTCATTTGTATGTAATGGATAGTGAGAAGGCTGTTGAGGTTGTGAATCAAAGTACGCGATTCGGCTTTGGTTGTAAGACATTTATTATCGTTGGTGTAAGTCGTGATGAAGGTTATGTTCGAAAATATGATGGCCATGCGTTTGCAGAAGTGGATGCGAGTATTGTAGCAACGCATATTATGCTAGAGATTGAAGACTTAGGGTTACATACTACTTGGGTGGGGCACTTTGATCAAGAAGTGATTCGTAAAGCGTATCCAGATGTGTTTGGGGATGATTTGTTAATTGCGATATTCCCAATTGGATATGCTAGTGTTGATGGTGTTCCTTCGAGTCGTCATTTTGAGCGTAAATCGATGGAGGAGCTTGTTCGTAAGCTCTAATATTGACAAGTGGCTTGTTGTAGCGGTATTCTAGACGGGTTCGTTTTTGAGGTGGATTTATGAAGAAAGAAATTCGTATAGAGTCGAAAGCTATGGTATTAGGGGCTGTTTTGAATTTTATGATGGCCTTTGCAGGTATATACATGTATTACGTAACGGGAATGGTGGCACTGTTTTTGGATGGTAGTTTTTCCTTTGTGTCGGCATTGTCGTGTTTGATGGCGGTTTGTATTAGTCGCTATTCGAATACAAAGACAAAATCATTTCCAAATGGCTTATTCTTCTTAGAGCCTTTGTATGGTGTGTTGAAGAGTTTGATTGTGTTAGTGGTAACGGTATCGGCATTTGTTTCAGCGGTGAGTAAGTTGATTAGCTACTTTGTGTATCATCAAGGTGTAATTATGAATATGGGCTACATGCTTTGGTATATGGTACTTATGGTTGTGTTGTGTTTAGGGTTGTATGGGATTTTTGAGCTATACAACAAGAAGATTTCTTATACATCCATTATGCTTTCCGTAGAAGCAAAAGCGGCTTTGGTAGATACGTGTTTATCCCTTGGAATTGGGATTGTTGTATTGGTGATTATGGTAGTACCGGTGGATGGTATGTTTGGTTTCTTGCATTATGTTGGAGATTCGTTATTGACGATTGTATTGGTGTTAATGACTTTCAGACAACCGTATGAAGCGTTAAAGTCGAGTTTTGTGGAACTTGTGTATGGTCGAGAAAAGAGTTTGATTGATCAAACGGTGCAAGAGATTGTATATGGTGTGAATGAGAAGCTTGATCAATATACTATTGAGGAAGTGGTTACGATTAAGACCGGGAAACGGATTGCAGCGATTGTACGATTGAATATTCAAGATACAGAGATTGATCATGCGAAGATTCAGGCATTTAAGAAGGCGGTACGTTTTGAAATGTTAGAACGTTACGGTACAGTCTTGGTGTCGGTGTTAATTTAGAAGTCCTAGAAATGGGATTTCTTTTTTGTGTTTTTACTCTTTTTGCATTGTTGTGGTAGAATTAGAAAAGATTTAAAGGAGATTGATTATGGCGTTTGATTCATTGAGTGATCGTTTAAATAAATCGCTTCGTACGATGGCCGGTAAGGGTAAGCTTACGGATGCGAATATGGAAGAGATGCTTAAGGAAGTCCGTTTGGCACTTCTTGAAGCAGATGTAAACTACAAAATTGTAAAAGACTTCTTGAATGAAGTAAGAGAAGAGGCTCGTGGGCAGGATGTATTGAATGCAGTTGAGCCAGGTGAGATGCTTGTTAAGATTGTTCAAGACCAATTGATTGAACTATTGGGTAATGAGCAGGCGGAGATTGCCTTTAAGGAAGATGGCATTACTTCGGTGATGATGGTTGGTCTTCAAGGTACTGGTAAGACAACATCGGTTGGTAAGGTTGCGCGTCTTTGTAAGAAGAAGTATGACAAGAAGCCTTTGTTAATTGCGGCTGACGTCATTCGTCCAGCGGCGATTGAGCAGTTACAAGTATTAGGACAAGAGATTGGTGTAGAAGTATTTACATTAGGTGTGAATACAAGTGCGCTTGAGACTGTGAAGCAAGGTATGCAATATGCTAAGGACAATGGCTTTGATTTAGTATTTATTGATACAGCGGGTCGTTTGCATATTGATGAAGCGTTGATGGATGAGTTAGTAGATATCAATGCGTTTGTGCAACCGGATGAAATCTTGTTAACCGTGGATGCGATGACGGGTCAAGATATTGTGAATGTGGCTAAGGCGTTTAAAGAACGTTTGCCATTGACGGGTCTTGTTGTAACGAAGTTTGATGGTGACTCTAGAGGTGGTGGTGTTCTTTCGGTTAAGAAGATCAC
>JAHHRC010000065.1 GCA_020026035.1 Erysipelotrichaceae bacterium
AAGGTCTTACACACCTTCCCAGAAAAAACCATCAACCTTGTCTTAGAACAAGATGTGGACTTAGACTTACCAACCAATGGATCCTATATGATTCAAACAAATGTCCCAGATACCCTCGATGCCCCACTTCAAAAAGGCCAACAAATTGGCACCTGGTACCTAGAAGCCAATAACGAAGTTCTATACGAAGAAGCCATTCTTGCACAAGAAGATGTCCCTTCTTCGATTCTATCGTGGCCTTTGATTCTTGGAATCTTCTTCTTTACCATTTGTTTGATTATTATTCTTCTAATTGCACGTAAAAAACGCATCCAAAAGATTCGCCGTCAACGTCGCATGGAAGCTCGTCGTAGACAACAACAACGTAAAAATACCGACTACTAAGATCGGTATTTTTTTCTTTGCATAATAAAAATCAGGAAGGTTGATATGTTCCCTCTTATGTAGAGGTGGGTGTCCTTGGCTTACCATTAGGATTCTCGAAGCGTATCGAGCTTTCACACCAATAAGACCAGTCAGTCTCCCGTATATCAATGTGTTGGAAAAATATGTGTTCCTTCCTGACACCTATATGGTAGCAGTTAAACCATGACCTGTACAGTCTTGACATTTGTAGGATTTAAGACTATACCTAGAAGAGACACGAATATACAGACAAGAAGGTCCTTTCGAACCTTCTTGTTTTTTTATTCAGACTCTTTCTTTTTGGAAATTTCAATGCCAAGAATTTCTAATTGGGCATCATCGACCACGTTTGGTGATTCACTCATAAGATTCAAGGATGAATTTGTTGTTGGGAATGCCACAACATCACGAATGTTGTCGGTACCTGCTAGAACCATTGTCAAACGTTCTAGACCAATTCCAACCCCACCATGTGGAGGTGTTCCGTATTGGAAGGCATCGATAAAGAAGCCAAACTTCTCTTTCGCCTCTTCCATTGTAAGACCAATCGCTTCAAAGACCTTTTCTTGAACATCACGTTCATGAATACGAATCGATCCAGACAATAATTCATAACCATTCAATACTAAGTCATATGCTCTACTAGATACATTTGCAGGATCTGTTAATAGCTTATCGATATCTTCTTTACATGGTGCAGTGAATGGATGGTGCGCTGCTACGTAACGATCTTCCTCTTCGGAATATTCAAACATTGGGAATTCGGTAATCCAAGCAAACTTGTACACATCACTTGGAATTAAGTCTAATTCATGTGCTAACTTCACACGCAATGCACCTAGAGAAGATTGCACAATCGAAGCTTTATCCGCCACAAGTAGCACTAAGGAATTTTCTTTCAAGTCAAATTCTTCAATGATTGCCTTCTTTTCTTCATCGCTTAATACCTTTGCAATACTTCCAGATAGTTCATTGTTGGAATACTTCAAGAACGCAAGTGCTTTTGCCTTAAAGCCATTCTTAATGAACTCTTGAAGCTTATCAAGCGCTTTACGAGAATACTTGTCGGCACAGTTTTCAAAGTGAATTGCCCCTACGATACCATTACTTTCAAGTGTGTTTTTGAACACTTGGAATTCAGTATTTGCAAAGATGTTGGATAAGTCATGGATTTCATTTCCGAAACGTAGGTCTGGTTTATCACAACCATACAAACGCATCGAATCATGCCATGGAATACGAACAAAGTGTTCTTCCAATTTCACATTCATAAGCTTTCCGAAGATTTCTTGCATCAAGGATTCAACGATGCCAAAGATATCATCTTCATCGACAAAGCTCATTTCAATATCAATCTGTGTAAATTCTGGCTGACGGTCTGCACGTAAGTCTTCATCTCTAAAACAACGCGCAATTTGGAAGTAACGATCCATACCACCTACCATCAATAATTGCTTATAGATCTGTGGCGATTGTGGTAAGGCAAAGAACTTTCCTTTGTAAATACGAGAAGGAACTAAGTAGTCACGTGCACCTTCTGGTGTAGAACGACCAAGGATTGGTGTTTCTACTTCAATAAATCCAGCTTCGTCCAAAACATTACGAGCAATCATACAAATTTTATGACGCAATACTAAATTCTTTTGTAATGCATGTCTTCTTAAGTCTAAGTAACGATACTTCAAACGTGTATCTTCTAATGTATCCGTATCATCCGCAATGGTAATTGGAGCTGTTTTTGCTTCATTGATGATCTTCACTTCTTTGGCAATAACTTCAATATCACCGGTTGGAAGTTTTGGGTTTGCGTCCTTACGAATTGCAACTACCCCAGTGACTTGTAAGATATATTCATTACGAACATCTTTTACTTGTTCACTGATGGATTCATCAAAGACAACCTGTGTAATTCCTGTTCGATCTCTTAAATCGACAAACACAAGTGCTCCAAAGTTACGACGCTTCGCAACCCAGCCCACCAATGTGACTGTTTTATTGGCATCTTCTTTGCGAAGAACGCCATTTGTACATGTTCTTTCCATTTTTATTTCCCTTCCCATTCGTTGATTGTTTGAACAAGGTCTTCCATACGTACTGTTTCCTGTGTACGGTCACTTGTTCGTTTTACATTTACCGTTCCATTGGCAATTTCATCTTCACCAAGAATTACAATGTATTTCGCATTGCAACGATCGGCAGATTTGAATTGTGCCTTTAAGGAACGAGGATTTAGATTCGCCTCAGCAACATACCCTGCACTTCTAAAGGCTTGAGCAATTTCAAGCGGCTTTGTGCCTGTATTTCCTAAGGAAATCACATAGACATCATTGCTCTTATCTTCTTTGCATACATAGCCTTCTTCTTTTGCAAGCATGATCAAACGTTCAAGACCAATCGCAAAGCCCATACCACTGAGTTCTGGACCTTCGAAGTAATCCACTAAGTGATCATAACGACCACCGGCAAAGATCGTCGCTTGAGCCCCTGTTTCAGGACGTGTTGACATCACTTCAAATACCGTATGTGTATAGTAGTCAAGACCTCTTACTAAACGATCATCGACTTCATATTCAATTCCTAATGCATCTAAACATTCAAGCACACGCGTAAAGTACGCTCTTGATTCTTCATTTAGATAATCCGTAAGTCTTGGAGCGTCTTTTAATAATGGATTTTCATGGTCGACCTTACAGTCCAAAATACGCAATGGATTTTGTTCATAACGACGGTGACAATCCGGACATAGACATTCCATATGTGGGGCAAAGTATTCTTTCAATGCACCACGATACGCTGCACGTGATTCATCGTCCCCCAATGTATTGATGCATACCTTAATCGATTGAATGCCAAATTGCTTGACACAATCAATTCCAAAGGCAATTGTCTCAGCATCAATTTCTGGTGACTTTGCGCCAATCACTTCTGCTCCAAATTGGGTGAACTGACGTTGTCTTCCCTTTTGTGGGCGTTCATGACGGAACATTGGTCCCATGTAATAAAGCTTTGCAGGTAATTCGGTATTGCCGTACATTTTGTGTTCGACAAAACTACGAATCACTCCCGCTGTACCTTCTGGTCGCAAGGTAAAGGAATCTCTTCCACTTGCAAAGGAATACATTTCCTTGTTTACCATATCCGATGAGTCATTTTCACGTGCAAAGACGCGTGTATCCTCAAAGTATGGTGTGCGGATTTCATCAAAGCGATACAACTTACATTTGTTGCGAATGCCTTGTTCAATCTCCTGCCACATCCCTGTTTCATCGGTCAAGATGTCGTAGGTTCCTTTTGGTGTTTTTAATTTCATATATCCTCCTAATAGAAAAAAGCGTCCTAGAAAAAATCTCCTAGGGACGCTTTATAAACGTGGTACCACCCTGGTTCATGGTTACAAACCATGCACTCATTTCCTTTAACGCAGGTAACGAATCCCCCTACTTAGGTTCAGGGGTTATCTCCAGAGTGTCAAATTGTTAGCTTCCAGTCAATGTTTTCACCAGTCCATTGTCTCTGCTACTTTCTTCTAACAACATTCTCTTTCATCGATTTTCTTAAAATTACATTTGGATTATATACTGAACCAACTTGTAACACAAGTGATTATTGCAAGCGCCGATCCACACTTACAACCGAATCGACCTTTCGTAAGTTGGCAATAACACTATTTAACTGTGTTACATCATGGACTTGTAAACGTAAATGAATCGTTGCCAATAAGGTTTCTTGATTCACCTTTGCCCCAACATTTAGCATTGGTGCCTTACATTGCGAAATAACTGTTACAATATCCGTTAACAAGAAGTTACGATCGTGAGCCACAATAATCAATTCGGACTCATACAACCACTCGGCATCGTGTGCTTCCCATTCACAAGAAATCAAACGGGCATGGGATTGATTCACATTGGCACAATCTTTTTGATGGACCTTAACCCCATCACTCTTTGTGACATACCCAACAATCTCATCGCCATACACTGGTAAGCAACATTGGGCAATGTCTAACTTCATCGATTCAATACCTGGCACAACTACACCCGACTTATTGGAAATACGCTTGCGTTTATGATCTCTTGAAAGAAGCTTTTCAACAAGCTCCTTGTCATTTGTACCAAACTTCACATTCGTAAGTTTTTCCGCAACCGAGGATGGTGAGATTGCCTTCATGGCAATTCCATACATCAAGTCTACATAGTTATTCGCAGAAAATTGACTCACAACGGCTTCAATCTTCTTGCGGTCCATATATTCTTCTGGCGCAAAGCCACGCTTCTTTAACTCATTGCTTAAGATGCGTTCGCCATCTTTACTAACCTTTTCTTTCTCTTCTTGTTCCATCTTGGAAAGATAGGCTTTGATTTTGGATTTGGCTTGGCTTGATTTTACAAACTTCAACCAGTCTTCATTTGGTCCGGTTCCATTTTGGGTTTTGATCTTTACAACATCACCGGTATGTAACTCGGTATTTAGTGGAACCATTGCGTCATTAACAATCGCCCCAACAGCACGATGACCAACTTCGGTATGAATGCGATAGGCAAAGTCAATTGGCGTTGCCCCATTTGGTAAGTCAATGACTCTTCCCTTTGGTGTCATAACATAGACATTTGCTTGGAAGACATCCTTTTGTAAGGCCGACATATAGGCTAAGTCGGTTTGGTCATTTGCTTCATCGGTAAAGGTCGCAAAGTCTTTGAACCAAGATAACTTGTCTTCAATTTCTTTTTGTTCCTGACGAGCATCGTAGGCCTTGCCTTCTTTGTAGCGCCAATGGGCTGCAACCCCTCGTTCGGCAATGGCATCCATGTCTTCGGTACGAATCTGTACTTCGAAGATCTTGCCCTCTTCGCCAATAATCGTCGTATGTAAGGATTGGTACATGTTCGTTTTTGGAACGGCAATGTAGTCCTTCAAACGACCAGGTACTGGTTTGTATTTGGCATGGATGTAGCCTAAGATTTCATAACAATTCAATTCCGTTTTGGTAACGATACGAATCGCTAATAAGTCTAGAATTTCATCAAAGCGTTTATGACGATCGACCATCTTGTGGTAAATCGAATACAAATGCTTA
Organism: Erysipelotrichaceae bacterium; assembly: GCA_020026035.1. Classification (GTDB taxonomy): domain Bacteria; phylum Bacillota_I; class Bacilli_A; order Erysipelotrichales; family Erysipelotrichaceae; genus Bulleidia. Next base: position 5,483 of record JAHHRC010000065.1, read on the forward strand.
CTTCTACCAAAGATGCGGAATTCAATGCCTTGTTCCTGTAGCATCGTTGTAATGTCGGTAATCATTTGTTGTACCGAAGCATCACGTTCCGTTTTCTTCGTTTCTACTAAATGGGCAATATGATAATATTCTTCACGATTTAAATAATAGAAGCTAAGATCTTCTAATTCGTTTTTAATCGACGACATACCCAAACAGTGGGCAATTGGTGCATAAACATCCAGAGTCTCTGCGGAGATGCGTTTTTGCCCTTCTTCCGATTTGTATTCAAGCGTTCGCATATTATGCAAACGGTCACTTAACTTAATTAGAATGACACGAATGTCTTTTGCCATTGCAATGAAGATCTTACGATGATTCGCTGCTTGGTATTCTGGATCATTTTTTCCTTTGTAAGGAAGTGCACCAATCTTGGTAACCGATTCCACCAACTCAGCAATTTCTTCATTGAATTCTTTGGCAAGTTCTTTCTTTGATACATTGGTATCTTCAATCGAATCGTGCAAATAGCCAGCCGCAATGGTTGTAGGGCCAGCTCGTAAGGTCGCTAAAATATACGCCACATTTGTCAAATGGACCATATATGGCTCGCCACTTTTGCGCTTTTGTCCCTCATGTTGCTTAGATGCATAGCTTTGGGCATGACGGATTAAGGCCAGGCTTTCTTCTTTTGTAATATATTTTTGCACTTCATTCATTACATCGAATTCAGTTGCTGATTTCGCTTCAGCCATACAAGGTACCCCCTTTTAGAAACCATGTCTTTTTTTGCAAAAAAACGAAGATTGCTCTTCGATTTTTAACGCTAACAGTCGCTTAATACCATAAGGGAATGTACATCATACCCTTCCAGTACTTCTCTTCCAGGTAGACCTGAAAGTTCTACGACAAAGCAAATTCCAGCGACAACGCCGCCCATTTCTTCAATCATTTTACAAGTTGCTTTCGCAGTTCCACCGGTCGCAAGTAGATCATCTACAATGACAACACGTTGTCCTTGCTTAATTGCATCTTTGTGCATAAATAACTCGTTACTTCCGTATTCCAAATCATATTTGCAGGATACTGTTTCACGAGGCAATTTGCCTGGTTTACGAATTGGCGCAAAACCAACTCCAAGTTCTACTGCTGCTGGACAACCGAAAATAAAGCCACGGCTTTCTGGTCCAACAATCATCTCTGCTCCGACTGACTTACAGTACTCACAAATCTGTCTTGTTGCTTCTCTATAGCTTTCTGGATCTTGAAGCATTGGTGTTACATCGCGGAACAGAATTCCTTCTTTTGGAAATCCTGGAACCGTCGCTATCCATTTAGTTAAATCTATCGACATGTTTCCTCCTAAGAATGGTTCTATTATACCTCATTTTTTAAAATAATACATTAAGACACAATTCTTTGAAGCATCATTTGTGGATAGCATTCATTTCGGAATACATTCACACTTAATTTTCCAATCACAACACTTGGGTCATTGACAATCTCCAACCCTTGGTACGGGAAACAGATTGCATCAAAGCCACGGTTATGATTCTTAAAATGATACTTACTTACCTTTGGAAGTTGTTTGACATCTTCCATCACGGGATGAATCACGGCAAAGTTATTTTCAATCATCTCTTTTGGATATGGATTCAATTGTAATAAGCCTTCAATCTCACTAACCGTGATATCATCACTAGAAATCAAGATTCCTTTTTTTGCGGTATCGATTTGTTCTAATGTTGTATGTTCCATCTTTTCTTTGACTTTTTCTAA
>JAHHRC010000066.1 GCA_020026035.1 Erysipelotrichaceae bacterium
TAACCTATACCTTTGAACAACCGGTGAGCTTATTGAATCTTGAGTTGTTGTTTACAAATGGTACCGAAGTGAAAAAGGCAAAACCTACGACAGCGATTGCCGAAATCGAAGTCAATAGCGTTGGCTTTGTCTATGAAACATATCGTGATTTAAATGTATCTAAGATGTTAATTGATGGAAACGAAGCGGAAGATTTATTCGTCAATGTAAGCTCAATTTCAACATCAAGTGCGAAGGGCACAAATGTTGTGCTTGAAACAACGAAGAATACAGCAATGACTGTCTATACGTTGGGGGATATGGATTATGTCTACCTTGTAAGTGAAGATGGCTCCATTGAATCTAAGAAGGAACTTGTCTTTGATCGTATCGACTTTGATCCAACGGATGCGACAAAGGATATTGATCCAAATTCCATTGAAGCACGTGCTGGTAGTGAACACGATAGTCGACACAATGTAGGCAATGTCAAAGATGGAAATGAAGATACCATTTGGCATACAAATTGGAATCAAGCTACACCGATTGATAAGTTCTATGTGGATTTAGAATTAGATGGAAATACAACCATCAATGGTATCCGTTATCTACCTCGTAAGGGCGAAACAAACGGAACTTACAAAGGTTATAAGATTGAAGTATCCGATGATAAGGTTCACTTTAGAGAAGTTGCCAAAGGGGAATGGGATAGCACTGTTACCTGGAAGAAAGCAACATTTGCAAGTGTAACGCCTAAGGTTGTTCGTGTTCGTGCAACATCGACCTTTGGTTCACAAACAAATAAATGGGCTTCGGCAGCGGAAATTCGTGTTCGTAAGGCATCCAAACAAGAAGTGGATTCTCGTGTTGTTGAATACGATGGAAGCTCGAAAAAGGATCAAGTAGCACTTGCCTTTGATCGTAAGCTAAATACGATGTATGAATCCGTTGAAGGTAGTGAAGCACAGTTCATTGAAGCCCGTTACAAAGATGGAATAAAGGCACGTGGTCTTGAAGTCATCTTTGACCGTAAGAATGTTACGGCATACAAGATGCTTGTAAAGAAGACAAAAGAAGGTGCGTATGAAGAAGTATTAAACGTAACCGACAACCACTCCTTAACAGGTGTTTGTGGCTTTGATGATGAAACAACCATCTATGGTGTAAAAGTAGAAGTCAGTGCCTATGGTGAAACAGGTGTGAATGCTGCACTTGAAGAAGTTACAAAACAAGCTGTAGGAATTAAGGAAGTTGTCTTCCTAAAAGAAGCAGTTACATTTACTGAAGCAAGTGATGGTACAAACATTGCCCAAGGTAAACCAGTTTCGCTTGTACAAGGTCAAAGTGAAAATGGCAATGGCATTGCGAACATTAACGATGGTTCGAAACGTACAAGATGGGCTTCGGAACATACAATCAAGCACAATGAAGTATTAATTGATCTTGGTAGTATCTATGATGTTCGTACAATGAAGGTGCTCTTCGATAAACGTGCGAAGTCACAAGGTCCAAACGTGAAGAATTTTGATATCTACATTTCAAATGATGGAAGCTACTTCACATTGGAACAAACAAGAGCAAGAGCACTTGGTCATGAAACACCAAGTGATGAAGATGCGGTTTCCTTTGAACATACACAAAAGGCACGTTACGTGAAGTTTGTGACGAAGGATAGCGATGTACAGGATAAGAGCTGGATCAATGTATCAGTCATTGAACTTGAACTCTATCCAAATGTTGTAGAGGTTTCCTTCAGAGACTTTGATTCTCTACAAACACTACAGCTCAATACCGCAAAAGATGCAGTCATTATTCCAACTGGCGAAGGTGCAACAATCCAAATCACAGGATCAAGTGCCGACCAAGTGATTTCAACGGATAACCATGTCTTTGAACCACTCCAAGATATTGATGTGAAACTCTATCTAGAACTTGTAAGTGAAAGTGGCGAGACACTCAAAGAAAAAGAAGTCGTTGTTCATGTGCCTGGTAAATATGGAACAAGCAATGGTGTTGGTACAAAACCAGAAGTCATTCCGGTATTACAACAATTCGTTGGTAAAGAAGGAACGACACAAATTACAAATGAAACAGGTATTGTATGTGATCCTGCATTTGTATCGACAAAAGACCAATACATCAATGACTTAAGAAGTCGTAATGTTGAACTTGTCGATGGCGAAGCTAGTAAGAAGATTAATATTGTCAAAGTTGACAACAAAGGTTATGGCGAAGAAGGCTACTACATTGATATCAACGATGGCAATATCACAATCGAAGCACAAACAAATACTGGTGCATTCTATGCAACACAAACACTTCTACAAATGGGCCAAGAAAATCTTCAAAATGGAGAAATTCTTGACTGGCCAAATTACCCAGTACGTGGATATATGATTGATACTGGTAGAAAGTTCATTGACGCAAAGACCATCAACGAAATCATCCGTAACATGGGTTACTACAAGATGAACGATCTACAATTGCACTTAAACGATAACTTAATCTTCTTAGAATCCTATGGTGCAAACCCTTATGGTGGTGCTTATGGATCTGAAACAGATATTAAGTGGTTAAGAGAACTTGCAAGTACAGTTGAATCTGGATTCCGTATTGAAACAGAATTTGAAAACACAGTGGATGGTGAAGTAAGAAGACTAACTTCAAAAGACCATTACTCTACTGAAGAATTTAAGAACTTTGTAAGAACCGGTAAGCAAATGGGTGTACGTGTCGTACCAGAAATCGACTCACCAGCCCATGCGATGGCAATTACGCGTGTATGGCCAGAGTTGATGTATACTGGTAGACCAAGTGCAGAATACGCAGTAAACCATAAAGATAACCGCCGTGCTGAAGAGTTAGATCTTGCAAAACCAGAAACGAAGGCAAAAATGCAGGAAATCATTGGTTCCTTGATTGATGGACCATTCGCAGAATGTGATGTCATTCATATCGGTACCGATGAATTCATGGGCGACAATAGAGTGTATAGAACCTATGCAAACGATATGCTCAAGTTTATTGAGGATAAGGGTAAGACACCTCGCTTCTGGGGATCACTCACAAAGAAGCCTGGAAATCCAAAGGTTGATGGTAAGAATACCTATCAAATGGGACTATGGTCACTTTACTGGGATAATCCACAACATGCATTAGATAATAACTTTATGATTCTAAACATGTTGGATAATCCAAACTACACGGTTCCAACAGGTACAGGCGATCGGAATAACATTTATACACGTGACTATCTAAACCTAGCAAATTCTTACAACTTTGAACCAAACGTCTTTGCTCAAACAACCGTTGCCGCATCAAACCCTCGCATTATTGGTGGAGCGTTTGCTTGCTGGAATGATTACAACATTGATAAGAAGGACGTTGGATTAACTTCCATCGATGAATTTAAGTTCTTCTTTGATGGATTACCAGTAATGGCACAAAAGACTTGGAGCAATCGCAACCTTCCTGCAACTGTGAATGATCTAGTAACAATTGCAAATCAAAAGGGCCTTGCACCACGGTCGAATCCATACGATACCTTAGAAGCAGGTAGAGCTGTTGTTATCGACTTTACAAAGCTTGATGGTGCAACTTCTGTATCCGTAGACAATCAAGAACTTGTCTTCTCGAAAGATTCGAAGATTGAAACAGGTATCAATGGGGTAGGTCCAAATGGATCTCTACAACTATCGCTTGCAATTGATGCGATTGGTGAAGAACAAACTCTTCTAAGAAACAGTGATAACCACCGTATCTACATTACAAGTGATGGACATCTTGCATATGATTACGATACAAGAACGTATGTGTATGATTATGTCTTTGAACCAAATAAGAAGACTTCCTTGTTGTTTGTAAATACATGGCAACATTTAGATGTCTATGTAAACGATGAGCTTGTAGAGCCGATTCGTGATCCAAAACATCCAGAGCGTCAATTCCATACCTTTGTGATTCCGCTCAAGGAAATTGGTGGATTCAGTGGTAAACTTGCAAATCTAAATTCTTCAAGTGGTACCTACGTAGATCCAAACCAAACAAGCAGTGATGAAATCACAAACATTCAAACAAACTCCGAAGAACCAAGACAAGGACTTCCAAAAGAAGGTCCAAAGGATTTCGCATACGATGGAAATGTCAATACATACTGGCATAGTAAATGGGATGGAACACCAAGTGATGAATTAAAGTGGATTTCCAATGACTTTACAACACCAATTAACCTAAAAGCTGTAAACCTAAGACCTCGCTTGTCTGCAGGTGGAACGGGCGGTGCAAGTAATGGTGTTGTGACTAAGGCAAACATCTATGTAAAACAAAATGGCACTTGGAACAAAGTGAAGAGTGAAATTACCTTCGCAAATGATCCATCGCTAAAACGTGTTGTCTTTGATCAAGTACTTGAAAATGTCGAAGGCTTCAAATTGGAAGTTGTTGAAGGTGTAGGTAACTACGCGTCAATGGCTGAAATTACCTTCAAGAAGGGTGAACTAGAAGCTGTTGATAAGACACACTTACTCCATGCAATCCAAGATGCAAATGACGCAAAAGAAACATTTGCGTATAAGAATGCCTCTGCAGCAGTTAAGGAAACATTCGATCAAGCACTTGCTGCAGCATTGCGTGTAAGTGAAGAAGAACGTCCAACATTCAATGCGATGAACAGTGCGAAAGAAACATTAGACAATGCTCGTAATGCGTTGGATGGAATTGATACAACACCACTTCAACAAGCAATTGATACAGCAACAACATTGCTTGACGATGTGAAGTATCAAAATGCGTCCGAGGCAATCAAACAAGCATTTGATACAGCACTCAATACAGCAAAAGAATCGATCAAGAAGCAAGGTCTCAAGGAAGAAGAAATGAATGCTGCAATTACGGCATTAACACAAGCTTCTGAAAACCTTGATGGAAAAGCTGTTGATAAGCAACCACTGATTGAACTAATTGAAAGTGCAAATACGACAAAGACAACGGTTCTTTACCTCAATAGTGATGAAGGCCTCAAGACTGCCTTTGATCAAGCACTTACAAACGCAATCAATGTAAAAGACAATCCAGCTGCTACAGCAACAATGGTACAAGATGCAGTTGACGCACTAGTTCAAGCATCGAACAACCTAAATGGTAAAGAAGCAGTAGTACCAAGTGTTGACTTAGAACCACTTCGTACACTATATGCATCTGCTGTAGCAATTAAAGAAACACCTCGCTATACAAATAGTGAAGAAAGCTTACGTAACGCATTTGATCAAGCACTTGCAAATGCAAATACCGTATTAACAAGTGAAGCACCAAATGCAGAAACTGTACAACAAGCAACAACCACGCTTAATAATGCACTCACTGCATTAAATGGAGTTGCAGAAACAGTGGATAAGACGGAATTGATTCAATTGATTGAACAAGCAAAACTAGAACTTACAAAGGCTACATATCTAAATGCAACACAAGAAAAGAAAGATGCCTTTGATCAAGCTCTAACAACTGCGAATACAATCAAAGAAAAAGCTGACGCATCCAACGATGATGTAACATCAGCGATTGAAACACTAACAAGTGCGAAGAATGCATTAGATGGTCAAGAAGTAGTTCCAGTGGATAAATCACAACTACAAACAGCAATCACAAATGCAATCCAAGCTAAGACAAGTGATGCTTATCTCTATGCAACTGTTGCAAGTAAACAAGCATTTGAACAAGCTCTACAACATGCACAAGATGTAAATGCAAACACTTCAGCAAATGAAGAAGATGTTACAAATGCAATTACTTCTCTAACGCAAAAACAAGGTCAACTAGATGGTAAAAAGCCAGTAGACAAGAGAGAATTACAAGCAAGCATCCAAGCTGCAACAGACGCAATGACTACACCTGCTTACATGTATGCATCCGCTGAAAAGAAGAATGCCTTTGATACAGCACATGCACAGGCAAACACCATCAACAAGAAAGCTGACGCAAGTGAAGCTGATGTAACAGCTGCAGTAAGAGATCTAAACACTGCAAAAGAACAGCTTGATGGAAAAGTATCAGTCGTTGATAAGACAGCTCTAAAAGCTGCGATTAAAGATGCTGAAAAGGCAAAAGAAACCGTAGCTTACAAAAAGGCAACAGCTGAAAAGAAGACAGCCTTTGATACAGCTCTTGCAAATGCGAAGACTCTTGAAAGTAAGGTAGACGCAAGTGAAGTTGATGTAACAGCTGCAGTGACTGCGCTAAAAACTGCAAAAGAACAACTCGATGGCAAAGAAGATCTTGATGGTAAAAAACCAGTAGTTGATAAGACAGCGCTTAAGACTGCAATCAAAGATGCTGAAAAGGCTAAGAAGACTGTAGCTTACAAGAAAGCAACAGCTGAAAAGAAGACAGCCTTTGATACAGCTCTTGCAAATGCGAAGACTCTAAAAGACAAAGCAGACGCAAGTGAAGCTGATGTTACAAATGCAGTAAATGCTCTAAATACTGCAAAAGATCAACTTGATGGCAAAGACGTTGACTTAACTGCTCTAAAAGCTGCGATTAAGGATGCAGAAAAGGCTAAGAAGACCGTAGCTTACAAGAAGGCAACAGATGAAAAGAAGAATGCCTTTGATCAAGCTCTTGCAAACGCAAAGACAGTAAAAGGAAATGCCGCTGCAAGTGAAGCTGATGTGAATGCTGCAGTGACTGCGCTAACAACTGCGAAAGAACAACTCGATGGTAAAGAACCTGTAGCTGTTAAGACAGTTGCAGTGAAAGAAACTGGAATGAAACAAGAAGTCGCTGATGCATATGTGGCAAAGGTTTCTGAGAAAGTTAAAAATAACGAACCATTGAATGAAGTTGAAACGTTAATCAAGGATGTTTTGAGCAATCCAAAACAGCCAAAGACAATCAAATTTAGCTTGAAGAAAGATATAGCTACAGATCTTAAGGCAGATGAAAAGAAGATTGTCGACGAAGTTAGTAAGACTGTTGGTAAGGAAACTGCCGAAAAAGGAAAAGATTACCATGTATTCGAAGTAAGTGTTCTTGTGCAAGTAGGTGAATCTGAACCTAAACAAGTTCATAAACTAGAGAAACCACAAACAGTTGTCTTAGAAGTTCCTGAGGAGCTAAGAGGTTACGATGATTATGATGTATACCACTTAGCTACTGTGAATGGTAAGCTTGAGAAAGAGTTTGTTCCAAGTGTGCATGATCCTAAAGCTCATACAGTTACATTTGAACAAAAGACATTCTCGAAGTTTGTCGTTGTTG
>JAHHRC010000067.1 GCA_020026035.1 Erysipelotrichaceae bacterium
CGAAAGGTAGTAGAACTTCAATCAGTGATTACGCACTTGTACATTCTAATGAAGGAACTTTCATGAATGTAGGTGAAAATAAGCAAAAAGATGCTGAATTTAGAATGAAAGGTGGTGGGCATGGCCAGGCGAATATAGAGCTCTTGAAAAAGTACGGAATCGAATTTAATATAGTAAAGACCTTTCCAAACGGTGTAAGGATTGGAACTGTAGATAATCATAAAATTCCGTTTAAACGTAAGCACAATGGACAAGTATGGTTTCCGCCGTCTTGGTCAGAAAAAGAAATTAAAAGAGCTGGTAGTCATGTTGCTAGTCTTAAAATAAATAAGAAAATAAGACCAGGTGAGACCATGTATGGTATGTGGAAAGGCGTTAAGGTTGGTGTTAAGAAAGGAAATAGAGGTATTCCAGATAGTGTATTTCCAAGTTATGATCAACCAACGAAAAAACGAAGGAGGAAGAAATGATGTTTAGTAATGACAAGATGAAACAGTTATTAGATGAAGCATATCAAGCAGGACTGGATTCTGATTATGCTTTCCTAAATAAGATTGATGAGATAATGGAACTTCTTCAATCAACAGAGGATATTGAGAATTTTGCAAAGTATATGGAAGATATGACATACAAAGAATATTTTATATTTACAGGCTTTGTGGATGATATTGATGGAAAATATGTCACCAAGAACTTTGTTGAGGCTTTGAAAAACCTATTACAAAAATACCAAGTAGATATCCCTGTTGAAAAAAGAGAATCTGAAATTGAGACTAAGATGCTTCGATATTTCGAAAAAGAGCTTGCCAACAGAGAAAAAGAGAAGAACTAAATTATCGTGAAATACTTTCGGAGTGTTTTACGCTAATAACCAAAAAATAGGTGAAAAGTATCGGAAGTTATGTAAATGTTGATACTGCTAGATTAAAGCCGCTTAAGATTGTTTACGATGGTCAAGAGTACGAGCTAATTGTTGAAAAAACAGTAGGTAAGGTAAGTGGGAAGCTAGTTGATGGAGAAAATGTAGTTACGTTTGTTTATCGATTAGTGAAAAAACCAAGTATTCTTGATGTTGTAAAACCAAAAGAGGTGAAACCGAACATTCCTAAAACCGGTGATGCGATTATGGGAAATGCGATAATTGCTTGGGTCGTAAGTGTAGTAAGTGCGATGTTTGGATTTACGAAGCTTAAGGAAGACGAAGAATAGAATCCTGCGAATTGAAGAACCATAGTATCTGTATGTCAGGTACTGTGGTTCTTTTGGTTGTTGTAAGGTTGTGTATTGTTTTACATCTATTGGTATGTACGGTATTATGCGAAGAAGGGAGTGTACAAGATCGAATACGAGTAGATGTTGTTGGAAGAGATTGATGATCATTACATTTTTGAAAAATGAGTGGAAACGAAGTGTTCAATACAAAGAGAAGATTGTGTTGAACTGGTTTTTTCTATTGCTTGTTGTGTTGCTTGAATATTCGGTGTATTCGGCGTTTGTAAAACAAGATGGGATGGAGTTGATGGTATATTTGGTGGTTGCGAATGTGTTGAATCATTGTTTGCTTACGAATACATTGCCGAGGTTTATTCGATCGATGAAGAAAGGTGAGGTTGCGAAGTATCTGACGTTTCCAAAGTCGATGTGGGAAGTTGTTTGTGTGGAAGACTTTGTGTGTTGTTTGGTGACTCTTGCATTGAATGCGTGGGTGTTTGTGGTTGTTGTTTGGTGGTTGAAGTGTTCGTTTGTTCGGGTTATTGGGTTTGTTTGTTCGCTTGTTTTGAGTGTTTTGTTGAGTGTGTTTGTGGGTGAGTGTTTTTATTCACTTGCTTTGCCATTACAGAATCATTCGGCTTCGAAGGCGTTGTTGAATGGTGTGAGTGGGATTTTATCGGGTGGAATGATTCCGTTGCGGTATTTGCCGAAGTGGTTTGTGTCTTTTTGTTATGTGACACCGTTTGCGTTTTTAGTAGATGGTCCAATGCGCGTGTTACTAGAAGGTGACTTTGTTGTATTGGGATATCAGATTGGTTGGTGTGTTGTACTTGGTTTTGCTTCGTATTGGTTGTTTGCGCATTTGGCGAGTGAGGTAGAGATTTATGGTGGCTAGATTTTGGAAAGTGTTTCTTTTGTATCGAGCGAGTATTGTCTCACAACTTAGCTATAAGAAGAATTTAATTGTTGAGTTGGTTGTTTGGTTTTTGTATGCCTTATTGCCGTTGTTTGCGATGGATTTGTTTTTGCATGAGCACGTAGTTAGTGCATCGATGCTTGTTTACTATATGTATGGAATGATACTAGTTGCGTATAATCTTGCAAGGATGTTTGCAAGGGGGTTAGACCAGTATGAACAATTGTTGTTTACTGGAGCGTTGGATGTGTATTTTACGAGGCCAATGTCGGTTGTTGTACAAGTGATTGGCTCGGAGTTATTTCTTCGAAGACTATCGGGTATTGTGGTAGGTGTGATTGCGATTTGTAAGAGTTATGCAATGGGGCTAACTGTTTCTTGGTGGTTTAGTTTGTATTTGGTTGTTGTGTTAATGGTTGTGTATGTGGGGTTGATGTTAGTGTCGGCTTCGATTTTAACAGTGACACAAGAAGGTACGATGCTAGCTAGTATCTTAGTGGATTCAAGTGCCCATATTGGTTTTTATCCAACGACTATGGTTGCTCAACCTGCTCGATTTGTATTTATGTATGTTGTGCCGGTTTATTTTTGTTTGTATGTTCCAGTTGAGATGGCTTTAAGTGGGAAGTATGTGTTGGGATGTTTCATTCCATTTGGTGTTATGTGTGTTGTGTTGGGTGTTGGGTTGTATGTATTTAATGTGATGTTAAATCAGTACCAAAGTAGTAATGGTTGATGGAGGGATGTATGATTCAGGTAGAGAATTTGTCGTTTCACTATAAAGGTAAGAAGCGTTTGTTTGAAGGTTTGCGAGTGATGTTGCAGGATGGTGATTGTGTTGGCATTGTTGGGAATAATGGAACTGGGAAGTCGACGCTGATGAAGCTTATGTTGGCTATTTTGAAGCCACAAAGTGGAGATGTGAAGTTTCATGGTAAGAGTGTGAAGTTGCATCGGAAAGCGATTATGAAGGATGTTGGTGTTGTTTGGGGTCAGCGGAGTTCGTTGTGGTGGGATTTGAGTGTGCAATCAAGTATTGAGCAGTTGTGTAAGATGTATGATGTGGATCCTTGTGTTATGGAAGAAAACTTAGCGTATTATGGTTCGAAAGTTTCGTTGCAAAGCTTTTGGAAACAGCCTTTACGGAAGGTGAGTTATGGCCAACGTGTACAAGCGGATTTGATTGCGGTACTCGTAAGAGAGCCGAAGTATTTGTTTTTGGATGAGGCGTTTATTGGGTTAGATTATCATACAAAAGAGATGATGATTTCGTTGTTGAAAGACTATAAGAAAACGCATCCGGATTGCATCATGGTAGTAACTTCGCATGCGTTTCAAGATTTGACAAGGCTTTGTGATCGGTTGCTTGTTTTACAAGAGGATGGAACTTGTTTTGAAACGTTGATGAAGGATGTATTGGCGAAGAAGGTTACCGAAGTTGTATTGGAGTTTACGGGTGATGTTGTATTTGATGAAGAGGTTTCCGTTGAATGGATCAATGCGAATAAAGTGAAAGTATTGCTAGAAGGTGAAATCAATGGCTTTATGCAAGGAATTGATTGGGATACTGTTTTATCGATGGAGATACAAGATCGTACTCTTGATTTTGTGATTGCAGAATTGAGTGGTAGGAAGTAGGCCGTGATTGAGTTGCGGCTTTTTCTTTTTGTAAGAAATGTATAATTGTGGTATGTATATGTCTAAAGAATTGAGGGGAAATTATGAGTTTTTATCAGATTTTGCAGATGGATCCAACGATGATTTATCGTTTGATACAAGAAAGTAAAGATATTAAGAGTAAGCGTCGTTTCTTTGTTGGTATGGCTGTTCGGTCGGTATTGATTGTGGCGTTTGCGATTTTGTTTATTGTGGTGTTGTGTTCGTTTTTTGGAAGTGAGAATAGTGCTCTTGCGGTTGTTTTGTATTGTATGTTGTTATCGGTGCGGTTTGTGGACTTTGGTTATAATGTGAAGGAGTCATTGGTTTCTTTAGCCGTTATTTTGGTGTTGTTAGTAGGAGCGCCGGTTGTTGCGATGCAGTGTCATTGGGTATTGAGCTTTGTGATTCATGCATGTAGTTTCTTTTTGATTTTATTGGCGAGTGCGAATACGCCGGAAATGGGTAATGGGAGTTTGTTTGGATTTGCTTATGTGTTTTTGTGTGGAAATGTTGTGTATGGAAATAGTTTGATTCAACGGTTTTATATGGCAGGTGTTGGCTTTTTGCTTTTAGGATCTGTATTCTATGCAAAACATAAAGAGAAACATGAATCAATTCGCTTTGTGGAACATGTACGAAATGTAGATTTAGGGGTGCATAAATACCAATGGATGTTACGATATGCATTGGGATTGAGTGTGTTATTAACAATAGGGAGCTATTTTGATATTCCTCGCTTTATGTGGGCAGGGTTTGCTTGTTCCTCGTTGTTAGCAGATCACAAAGAAGAGCCAAGGTTAAAGGAACGGTTCTTTGATCGTTTGCTTGGTGTTTTGTATGGCTGTTGTGTGTTTTATGTGATTTATACGGTATTACCGATGGAATATCATGGCTTGATTGGGCCTATGGGTGGATTGTGTTTAGGTTTTTGTAGTCAATACAAGCATAAGACGTTATTGAATTCCTTAGGGGCGTTATTGGTTGCCTCTTCGGTGTATGGAGTTCACCAGGCGATTTTCTTACGTGTTGTTGGGACATTTGTTGGGGCAGTATTTGCGTTAGTGTTCTATTGGTTGTTTGATGTATGTTTTGCATATGTTGAGAAAAAAGTTGCGTAATTTGTTGCGTTTGAAAGGAAAGGCTTGCTTTGTAATGAGTGAGCTTTTTTGTTTATTTTGATTATGTTCTTGACAGGTTGGTTAGATTCATTATAATCACAGTTAGTCATGACTTACTTTAAGGAAGGATTGTTTGTTTCAAACAATTGTTTTCAGTGTACATAATTGAAATTAGAATAGCGTTTTATGGAAGCGCGAAGGGGAATTTATGCAAAAGAAGACGAAATATTTGCTTTCTCTTTTGATTTGTTTTTCTGTCGTCTTAGGGGTTTATGTATTCTTTAACCATACATCCGATGCCAAAGATGATGTGTTAATAGAAGAAAAAGGGATGATTGAAGAAGTAGATTCGTTTGTAGATCCACTACCGGAGATAGAAACGAAAGAAGATGAAAAAGAAGAAACCAAACAAGATGATGATCATCTTGTCCAAGATACAAAAGAGAAAAAGACGGTGAATGAGAAGAAGGTCGTTGTTAACAAAGCACCAAAACAAGAAGTTGTGGTGCGTTACGAGCCTAGTGTTACTCATACAACGTCGAGTAGTGCTGTAAAACCGAGTGTTTCTACACCAAAGGTTGAAAAAGTACCGGATGTAAAAGTACCGGCAAAGAAGGAAGAAGTAACGAAAGTTCCTTCGAAGAAAGAAGAAGGCAAAAAACAGGAAGAAACGAAGGTTGAAGATACGAAAAAACCGGTTGTCCCAGTTGAACCAGAACAGCCGGTTAATCCAGAACAGCCTGTTAAACCGGAAACACCTGTTGAACCATTAAAGCCGGTAGAACCAGAAAAACCAGTTGTGCCGGTAGAACCTGTTGTTCCAGTTGAACCAGAAGTTCCAAGTGTTGAAGAGGTTCGACTAGCGGATGTGAAGGTTGGCGAAGTTGTTGCGATCAAAGATGTTCCAAGTCTTCGATTGTATGTCAAAGAGGCATCGGAAAGCTTGCAACAAGTGAAGGCAAAAGTGCTTGAAGGCTTGGATGAAGAAAAGCGGTCGAAGATTTATTTTGCGACGCCATTTGCGAATGAAAACGAAGTCTTGATGGTTGATATGGACGAATTGCTTGAAACTTCTAGTAAGAAAGTGACAGAAGTTCCAATGATGCAAGCGGGTATATATGTAAGTGATGAAAATCGAGAGCTTGTTGGATATCGAGCTAGTAACGATGTTCGTGGTATGGATGTGTTACCGGATATTGGAAGTGATCGCGAATTGGTGTTGCTTGCTGGTGAAGTGTCGTATCCAAATACGTCGATTGCAGCGAAGACGATTATTGGCTATCCTGGCAATCAAACGCATTTAGCGGTGAATGTGCTTGGTGGGTCTAAGGTTGTTACGGGGGTAAACTTTGTAGCGAAGGATTCGTATGGTACACGTGATATGAATGCGTCGTTTATTTCATTGACGGATAAAGAAGTGTTGGATGTTAAGATCTTTGGGAATACATTTACCTTTGATGATACGTTTGAGGTTGGGGAAGATCGTTCTAGAATTCCGTTTATTAAGGGAATCTTAGGACATGCGCCAAAAGGGAATGTTGTGATTGAAGGCAATCACTTTGTTGGAAAGTCAAATCGTAAGTTAGTGACACAGACAAGTTCCCATGGGCTTATTTCTTTAGCCGAACGTTCCAAAGAGCCGTTGATCATTACGATTCAAGGAAATACGTTTGAAAATACGTTGTTTACTCCGATTCGTTTGAATTCTGGTCAGCATGAAGCAATTTCGATTGTTGGGAATACGATTGATGGTGTCGATGATTGCGGTATTTCGGTTGCGATGTTTAATCCAAAATATCCAAATGTGAATCAAGTTGAGATTCGAGACAATGATGTGAAGAATTATGGATTAGGTCAGTATATGGACCGTAATCCAGAAGACTATTTGTCGGATGAATTGATTGAGGTGAATACCGAAGAGGGTGGATTGAATCTAAACTTTGCGACGCCTTACTATGGTGTGTATCTCAATGAGAAGTGGTGTTCAAATCTGGAAGAGCTAAAGGCGGTTGTACTAGGTGCGAATACCGTTATGGAAAAAGAAGAAAATGATCGTTTGGAACATGTCATCGATTCAAGTGAAGTGTTGATTGGGTCTGAACATTATGTCAATGATACAAAGTCTTTGATTAATATCGATAAGTATGGCAATAAGAAGCATTTCTTCATTATAAACAAAGATGAAAATGGTTCGGTTGTGTATGGTATGAACGAAGAAAATCCTTCG
This sequence comes from Erysipelotrichaceae bacterium, assembly GCA_020026035.1. GTDB lineage: Bacteria > Bacillota_I > Bacilli_A > Erysipelotrichales > Erysipelotrichaceae > Bulleidia. The sequence goes on from JAHHRC010000067.1 coordinate 7,133, forward strand.
CAAGTGATTACGATTAATGGGCTTTATATTGTTGGGAATGG
>JAHHRC010000068.1 GCA_020026035.1 Erysipelotrichaceae bacterium
AGAATACAATTTCCGGTACGGCAACAGGGATTGGTCAAGGTAACGGTGGAGATGTGAGTGTTACGATTACCTTAGAAGAAGGTGTGATCAAAGAAGTCATCGCAGTGGGTGATGAAGAAACCGAAGGAATCGGTGATTTGGCCTTAGAACAATTGCCACAAGAAATGGTAGAAGGAAATACGGTTAATGTCGATGTCGTAACATCGGCTACAGTTACTTCCAATGCCATTATTGAAGGTGCGAAGAATGCCTTAGTTGCCCTTGGTGCAAATCCAAGTGAGTATCAAACAAAGGTCGATGGTGAAGCAATTAAGGATGTTCAAAAGGAATGTGACATTGTTGTCATTGGGGCAGGTGGAGCTGGTATGACTGCTGCAATCACGGCTGCAGATCAAGGCAAGAAGGTGATTGTCTTAGAGAGTCAATCGATGGTTGGTGGTAATACCGTTCGTTCGGTTGGTGGTTTAAATGCAAGTTTCACACCTGCTCAACAAGCACTTGTCTTTGAACAAGAAGCGGGTGTTGAAGCGGTATTGGAAAAGGCCAAAGAGGAAGCGTTTATTGAAAACGAAACGATTCAAGAGTTGGCTTTAACTGTGAAAAAACAATTCAAAGAATACCTAGAAAATCCAGAAGGGTATTTTGACTCCTATGAATTATTTGCATTAGATACACTGATTGGTGGTAAGGGGTTAAATAATCCAGTGTTAGTAGAAACCCTATGTTCGAATTCTACCGATGCAGTTTCTTGGTTAAGTGAGAATGGGATGGATTTAAATTCTTGTTCGTCATTTGGTGGAGCAAGTGTGAAGCGTATTAATCGACCTACCGATGAAGAAGGAAAGAGTATTCCAGTTGGTAGTTACTTAGTGCCACGTCTTTTAGAAAACTTAGAGAAGCGTGGTGTGGAAGTGATTTGTGATGCGACGGCAGAAAAGATCCTCAGTAACAACAAGGGTGGTAATGTGTCTGGTGTTGAAGCTGTTGGTAAAAAAGGCAATAAGATTACCGTCAACGCGCCAGTTGTGATTGTTGCAACGGGTGGCTTTGGGGCAAATCTTGATATGGTTACCAGTTACAATGCAAGCTTAAAAGGCTTTGCGACAACCAATGCGGCAGGCTTACAAGGGCAAGGAATTGATATGGCAAGACGTCTTGGAGCTGGGGTTGTCGATATGGAACAAATCCAAATTCATCCAACGGTACATATTGGTGAAAATGGAGCTGCGACACTTATTACCGAAGGTTTACGAGGCGATGGAGCGATTCTTGTGAATCAAGAAGGAAAACGCTTTGTGAATGAATTAGACACAAGAGATGTTGTAAGTGCGAAGGAAATCGAACAAGAAGGATCAAATGCTTGGTTAGTTGTCGATGGATCGATTCTTGAATCCTCTTCGACGATTGCAAAGTATATGGACAAAGATTTAGGCGTATCTGCAGATACTGTTGAAGAGCTTGCAAGTTTGATTGGTTGTAAAGAAGATGTATTACTAGAAACTATCGATGCTTGGAAAGAAGCGATTGTTACACAAGTAGATACCGACTTTGAACGTACATCGTTTGGCGAAAGCTTTGATGGACCATACTATGCGATCCAAGTAACACCAGCGGTACATCATACAATGGGTGGCTTGTTAATCAATGAGAATGCACAAGTCATTGCTGAAGATGGTAAGACGATTATTCCTGGATTGTATGCCTGTGGGGAAGTAACAGGTGGAATCCATGGGGCGAATCGACTTGGTGGAAATGCGATTTGTGACATTGTTGTGTTTGGTCGTATTGCAGGAATGCAAGCAAGTCTTTTTGAAGGAATGGAATAAGAATTGAAACTGTCACTTGAATCCGTGGCAGTTTTTCTTATGGCTATTGAAAGAAGGGGCTAAGTTTGGTATGATGTGAACGTTGCTAGGACGTGGTAGTAGTAGTAATGGAAACAGCAAAGAGAGCTAGCGTTTGGTGAAAGCTAGTGTGTTTGAAGTTATGAACTTGATCATTGAGCAAATGCAGAGGATGACCTGCACTATCAAAGAACATAAAGAGTGCACAGTTAGATGTGAACTAAGGTGGTACCGCGTAATGAATGACGTCCTTAGATTGATAGGGCTTTTTTTATTATATAAAGGAGGATAATATGGCTTATAATCACAAGCAAATTGAGCAAAAGTGGCAAGCATATTGGGAAGAAAACAAGACTTTCGCATGTGATGCTTACGACTTTTCAAAACCAAAGTATTATGTATTAGATATGTTCCCATATCCAAGTGGACAGGGGCTTCATGTTGGACATCCAGAAGGCTATACAGCAACGGATATCATTTCTCGTATGAAGCGTATGCAAGGCTTTAATGTCTTACATCCAATGGGATTTGATGCCTTTGGCTTACCTGCCGAACAATATGCTTTAAAAACAGGAAATCACCCTGGTGAATTTACCTATAAAAATATCAAACACTTTGAAGAACAAATTAAGAAGTTTGGCTTCAGTTATGACTGGGATAAGGAAATTATCACATCGGATCCTGAATACTATAAGTGGACTCAATGGATCTTTACAAAGATGTATGATATGGGCTTAGCGTATGTGGCTGAAATGCCTGTGAACTGGTGTCCTGAACTTGGAACCGTTCTTGCGAATGAAGAAGTCATTGATGGTAAGAGTGAACGTGGAGGATATCCTGTTATTCGTAAACCAATGCGTCAATGGGTATTAAAGATTACTGCTTATGCAGAACGTTTACTACAAGATCTAGATACAGTTGATTGGCCGGAAAGCACAAAGGATATGCAACGTAACTGGATTGGTAAGTCAACCGGTGCGGAAGTGATCTTTAAGATCAAAGATACAAACAAAGAATTCACGGTGTTTACAACACGTTGTGATACCTTGTTTGGATGTACGTACTGTGTCATGGCTCCAGAACATCCATTTGTCGCATCCATTACAACCGATGCCCAAAGGGAAGAAGTACTTGCCTATCAGAAACAATGTGAGTCTAAGTCAGACTTAGAACGTACGGCATTGAACAAAGAAAAGACAGGTGTCTTCACAGGTGCTTATGCGATTAACCCTGCAAGTGGGAAAGAAGTTCCAATCTTTATTTCGGACTATGTTCTTTCAACGTATGGAACAGGTGCAATTATGGCTGTTCCTGCACATGATGAAAGAGACTATGAATTTGCGAAGAAGTTTGATTTAGACATTATTCCAGTATTGGCTGGCGGAAATATTGAAGAAGCTGCGTATACCGAAGATGGCTTGCATATCAATTCCGAATGGTTAGATGGTTTAAATAAAGAAGATGCGATTGCAAAGATGCTTGCATGGCTTGAAGAAAACAAGTGTGGTCAAAAGAAGGTTCAATACAAGCTTCGTGACTGGTTGTTCTCACGTCAAAGATACTGGGGAGAACCAATTCCAATTGTTCGAATGGAAGATGGATCGATGCGTACGGTTCGTGTCGATGACTTGCCATTAGAATTACCAGCAACAGATAACTACTATCCAAGTGAAGAAGGGGAATCCCCACTTGCACGTTGTAAGGATTGGTTAGAAGTTGAAGTGGATGGTATGAAGGGTCTAAGAGAAACAAACACGATGCCACAATGGGCTGGTTCTTGTTGGTATTTCATTCGCTACATTGATCCTAAAAACAATGAAGCAATTGCAGATCCTGAATTGATCAAACATTGGTTACCAGTCGATCTTTATATTGGTGGAGCAGAACATGCGGTATTACACCTATTGTATGCACGCTTCTGGTATAAGGTTCTCTTTGACTTAGGCGTTGTGAATGGACCAGAACCATTCCAAAAGTTGTTCCACCAAGGAATGATCTTAGGTGAAAACAACCAAAAGATGTCAAAGTCGATGGGGAATGTTGTAAACCCAGATGAATTGATTGAATCCCATGGGGCAGACTCTTTACGTGTGTATGAAATGTTTATGGGACCTCTTGAGGCCTCCTTGCCATGGAATACAAATGGTATGGATGGAGCTCGTAAGTGGTTAGAACGTGTACATCGTTTGATTACAAGCGATATGGTTGTAGACCAAGCAACACCAGAGCTTGATTACTCATACAACTTCACGGTGAAGAAAGTCAGTGAAGATATTGAATCACTTGGCTTTAATACAGCAATTTCCCAAATGATGATCTTTGTGAATGACTGTTATAAGAACAAGGTTGTAAGTAAGGACATGGCTATTGGCTTTGTGAAGCTACTTGCATGTTTCGCACCACACTTAGGGGAAGAACTCTACCAATACCTAACTGGGGAAGAATCGGTTGCCTATGCGACATGGCCTACGTATGATGCGTCAAAGTTAGTTCTTGATACAGTCACAATGGCAGTACAAGTAAACGGAAAGCTTCGTGGTAAGTTTGAAGCTTCGAAGGAAACTTCGAAGGAAGACTTAGAACGTATGGCCTTTGAACTTGAAACCGTTCAAGCACAACTTGAAGGAAAAGAAGTGAAGAAGGTTATTGTCGTACCTGGTAAGATTGTAAATATCGTTGCGAAATAAGAATAGAATGCGTTGATTTTTAAGCGAATCGACGCATTTTTTCTGTTATAATCATGTAAAGGTGTTCGATGGAAGAATTCAAGGTTACGATAGAAAAATTCGAGGGTCCTTTGGACTTGATGTTGCATCTAATTAAGGAAAAAGAATTAGATCTTTTTGACTTGGATGTAAATGTGTTAACGGATCAATACATGATGTATTTAGATACGATGAAAGAAATGCATTTGGAAGTAGCGAGTGAGTACTTAGTCGAACTTGTTTCTTTGATTGAATACAAATCAAAAAAATTACTTCCAAAAGAGGAAGTTGAGATTGAAGATGGCTATGAAGAAGACCCAAAGGATCGTCTTGTTCGTAGATTATTAGAATACCAACGCTTTAAGGAAGTACGTTCGATTTTTGAAGAAGAATATGATGCACGTTTGGATTTATTTTCTAAGCCAATGAGTTTTGTCGAAGAGGACTATAAGGATGATGTACAAGAAAGCCTTGATGGAAATCCATTAGACTTAGCGAAGGCAATGGAGCGTTGTTATCGTAGACTGCGTTTAGCAACCCCACAAAAGGTGCAATACAAAAGTCGTGAGGTATCGGTAGAAGAAAGGCAATTAGAAGTACGAGCTCGGTTATCTTACTTACCGAAGGTATTTCATTTTGAAGCGTTACTAGAGGACGTAAAAGATGTTCCGACGTTTATTGCGACGTTTTTAGCGGTACTTGATTTAACAAGACAACATAAATTACATTTTACGATTGATGAGAAAGATCAAATTTGGTTTACGAAAGGATCGGAGTAAATTGATGGAAGAGATGCTTGAAAAAAATCTACCAATTCTCGAAGGACTTTTATTTATTGTTGGGGAAGATGGTATTACAATAGATAAGGCAAGTGATGTGTTAGGGCTATCGGTTTCTAAGACAGGCATGGTATTTGATGCGTTAACGAAGAAGTATGAAGCGGATACGTATGGTCTACAAGTATCAAATTATGGTGGTATTTATCGCTTTTTAACAAAGGATTGTATTGCGCCTTATGCAAAGAAATTGTTCCAAATGAAAAAGAAGAGTTCCTTTTCTCCAGCGATGCTTGAAACACTTGCGATTATTGCCTACAAACAACCAATTACGAGGGTTGAAATTGAAGAGATTCGTGGGGTTAGTGCAGATGCGATGTTGCGAAAGCTTATAGCCTTAGATATGATTCAAGAAGAAGGGCGAAGCGAAGCGCCAGGTAGACCGATTCTGTATGGTGTTACGAGTGAGTTTATGAATGCATTTAAGCTTGTGAGTTTAGACGAATTACCAGAACTACCAAACTTTGCGACAGATGAAGAAAGTGAAGCGTTGTTTGAATGAAGAAGTATATAAGTCTACTAATTGTGCTACTTGTATTAAGCGGTTGTAGCCAAGATCCAAAAGTTGTTGAAGTGAATGAGAATGAAGATGGGTATGTCTGCCGAATGGTAGATACCTATGACTATACGGCTTGTGTTCCTCCAAGTGAGGCGGTGGATGAGTCGTTTTATGAAAATACGTTATTTGCAGGAGATTCTAGAATGGGGTCGTTGTTTCTGTATGGGACACATGCAAATGCGGATGTGAAGTTTGTGACATCGTTAAATTTGTTGCGTATTGATTCGATGCAGGTCGATGAAATCAAAGAAAAGATGACGCTTATGGATGTCTTAGAAGAAACAAGAAAACAAAATGTGTACTTGTTGTTTGGAATCAATGAGATCCGGAATCCTAACTTTGATTCCTTTGCGAATATGTATCAAGAAATCATTACCATGTTAAAAAACAACAATCCGGATGTGAATATCTATTTGATTCTAAGTTATCATCCAGACTACATTAGTGGCTTAGAAGAACCAAAGCTAAGTGAACAGTTACAAATGTTGAATTCGAAGATTATTGACTTAGCGATACGAAATAAGGTGTATTATTTGGATTTAGACAATGGAATGAGTGATGAGGCATATACGATTAAAGATGAGTATGTGTCGGATGGATTACACTTTACACCAACAGGGGCAAAGGCCTTTGAAGAGTATATTGCAACGCATGTTGTACGGAGGGAAGACTATGTTAAAGAAATTTGTGAGTAGTGTATTAGCGGTTATGTTGTTAGCTGGTTGTGGTGAGCAACAAAGTGTATCGAGCAAGAAAGATGCCAATGAAATGGCAAGTGCAATCGTTAGTAACTTGGAAATGAATGAATCGATGAGTGAACAAAAGGCACGTGTCATCAATGGTCTATTCTTCTTTGAAGAAGGCGAAGTCGAAGATAGTGCTTTGTATTTATCCAATGAAAAATCAGCGGATGTTGTTGGGGTGTTTAAGACAACAAACATGGATGAAAGTCTAACGAAAGTAGATGACTATGTGAAAACCATGAAGCAAATGACATTGACGTATACGCCAGATGAATTATTCAAGATTGATAATGCGATTGTTGTCCATAACAACGATACGATTATCTTAATTGTTTGTGATCAAATCGAAGCCGCAAAGGCACAAGCAGACGAATACATCAAGTGATATTTGGAAACACGAAGAAAGGCAATCGAATTCGGTTGTCTTTTAATTTGTTCTATTGTGTAAAGTTCTTAAAGGCTCTAGAAAGCTTTTAGAATGGGAT
>JAHHRC010000069.1 GCA_020026035.1 Erysipelotrichaceae bacterium
TGGCTGGGGTAACAAGATTCGAACTTGTGCATGGCGGATTCAGAGTCCGCAGCCTTACCGCTTGGCTATACCCCAATGGAACAAGAACTAGTATACAGATTCGACTTAAGAAACGCAACCCTAAAATGCTTTGGCAGTACATTTCTATATGCTTGCATTCCCTATTTATACAAAATAGCGGAAATATATGTTTCTATGCGTTGCGATGTTTGCTATTTCAGTGTAAGATTACCGGGATAAGAGGTGTAAAAAATGACAAAAATTCGTACTAGATTCGCCCCAAGTCCTACGGGGTATATGCACATTGGTAATCTTCGTACAGCTCTATACACCTATCTGGTTGCTAAAAAAGATCCAGAAGGCGTTTATATCTTACGTATTGAAGATACAGACCAAGGTCGTCTTGTAGAAGGCGCTACGGACATTATCTATCAAACATTAGAACAATGTGGCTTAAAACATGATGAAGGACCAGATGTAGGAGGACCAGTTGGACCATACATCCAATCCCAACGTTACTCTTCTGGTTTATATATGGACCATGCGAAGGATTTGATTTGTAGAGGTGGTGCACATTACTGTTTCTGTGATGAAGCACACATCAATGCAAGCCGTGCCATTCAAGAAGCACGTGGAGAATCCTTTAAGTATGATGATCCTTGTAAGAACTTAACGGTTGAAGAATGTGAAGCACGTATTGCCAAGGGAGAAAAGTTTGTCATTCGTCAAACAATTCCAACAAGTGGTACAACTTCCTTCGATGATGAAGTCTTTGGACGCATCACAGTTGAAAATGAAACATTGGATGAATCCATCCTAATTAAGAGTGATGGCTTCCCTACCTATAACTTCGCAAACGTAATCGATGACCATCTAATGGGAATCACCGACGTTGTACGCGGTATGGAATACCTTTCCAGTACACCAAAGTACAACCTCATCTACGATGCATATGGTTGGGAAATTCCTCGTTACATTCACTGTCCACCAGTTATGAAGGACGAACACAACAAGCTATCAAAGCGTAATGGCGACGCAAGCTTCCAAGACTTAGTCGCAAAAGGATATCTTCCAGAAGCAATCCTGAACTACATTGCCCTACTTGGCTGGTCACCAGAAACAAACCAAGAAATCTTTACACTTGATGAATTGATTGAAAACTTCAACGTAAAGCGCATTGGAAAAGACGGTGCAATCTTCGATATCGTAAAGCTTACATCCATTAACTCTCTATGGCTACGTGGTATGGATCTTGATACATACTATGACTTAATCAAGCCATACATCGATGAAGCCGTTAAGGGTGACTTTGATAAGAAACAAATCGCTAAGATTGTACAACCTCGTGCAAATGTACTCAATGACATTCCAGAAATGTTAGACTTCTTCGATGTCTTCCCTACATTTGAAAACGACCTCTTCATTAACAAGAAGATGAAAACCGATGAAGCCATCGCCCTTAAGTCCTTACTAGCCGCAAGAGAGGTTCTTGCCGCATGTGATGATTACAGCGAAGAACACCTACACGAAGTACTTCTAGAACTTCCAAAACAAATGGGAGTCAAGAATGGACAAGTACTCTTCCCTGTACGTGTTGCCATTTCTGGTAAGAAATTCACACCAGGTGGAGCTATCGAAATCGCTTCCATCTTAGGAAAAGAAGAAACACTTGCTCGTTTAGACAAGTCCATTGCCCAATTACAAGCAGCTCTATAAGCATAGTAAAACGCATATACGTTACATCGTACATGCGTTTTTTTCTATTTCTTAGCCCTAGCTTTAGCGGCAAATTCCAAAAACTTTGGATACACCTTTTCAAAGGCATTATAAGCAATTGGATCAAAGACCATATTAAATTCCCCAATATACTCTTCGACATTCATAAGCCACTTTGACTTAAACTGCGTTAAGCCATCGTCTAACGTTCCTTCAATCCCACCAAAGCTAACAGATGGAATACCTAATTGCACACAACGATCAATCAGTGTTGCCCATACCAAATACGAGGCATTGGTTCGTAAGTAATCTGGATTATTACCCATGTAGAAGATTTCCATTAAACCATCGTTATAACAAGCTAATGCACCAGATACGATGACTTCCTCTTGCCCTTCTTTTGCAAGGTCTTGTTGAAGTTGTGTTTGTTCCTTCTTAAACTTTACAAGCTGGTCATTCAAATCTGCTTGTTTTTTCTTTGAACAGGTTTCTAGCTGTTTGTTTAAATCTTCAATTGTTTGTTTTACTTCTTCGAGTTGTTTTTGCAAGTTAATCTTTGCGACAAGACAAATAGAATTCTCTTGATAGGCATCTAGCATATCTAAGAAGTATTCTTTCGAACGTAAAGCAATTTGTTTACGCACTTCGGTATAATGCATTGCGGTAATAAAGTCATCTAAGTATTCACGACCTTCAAACAATGTCACACCTTGTTTGCTTGCTTGTTCAACACAACGCATTGTTTTCCGTTTGGTATCTTTTTGCCAGCCTTCATACACATCCATTTGTGCATTAAAGCGAGGTTGCGTTGCTTCTATGATATGCGTTGTAAAGCCTTTGTGTTTTGCCCCATGGTCTTCTAGTCTTGCAATGAGTTCTTCATGCATGTATGGAATTTCTTTGTCACGATCTTCGAATGGATAGACACGTAATTTGATATTTGGATCAAAGCGCAAACAAATGGCATGGTTCTTATGTGCAAGTTGTGCTAAGTACATAAGCATAAAGCTTACCAATTCGTCGTTATCATAATCCATGATTGGACCACGAGGCACATAGAATAAAGTCTTATGAAGGACCATCTTGCGAATTAAAATCAATGCCGTTGCTACAATTGTTCCGTTTTCATCGGTTACGGATGTAAGCATCGACTTCCAGCCCTTTTTCACCTTTGCCCAAGACGAACATTGGTGTAAACAGTTTTGATCACTTGCTTGTACAAAGGCATCAAAGGCTACTACATCGGTTGTTTCATGAAAGGTATACGTCATACATTTTCCCCCTCTTTATGATACATCATATAGTAGAGTTTCCGACGACATCTTGAAAAGAGTCGATAGCCTTTCTTCCATCGATTGTATTTGTGTTCATCAATGATTGCATCAAACTCGCCTAGATACTCTAAGAAATCACCACCGAAGCTACGCTTAAACTCATGCATACCATAGAATTCATCTTTTGGATCTAAGGAGCCACTTACACCCTCAAAGTCATAGGTCTTAGCCCCTTGGTTGTATAAGTCTTCAATGGCATAGGAATGTAAGGCAAAAGCAGCTCGGAAGTTTAAGAATGATTTTTGTGTATACATGTTTACATTCCAAACATTACCACCTTGCATGATAATGAATTTTGCACCTAAGACAACTTCTTCATCGATGTCTTTGCCACTTGCTTTGATTTCTTGAATTTCTTCCTCTAATGCAAGGATGTTATTCTTTGCAAGTTCAATCTTATTTTCATCTTTTAAGACTTCAATATGCGCTTTTGTGTCTTCAACTTCTTTTTCTAAGTTCTGTAACGCTGAGTGGTAGTTTGTTGTCACAATGTAATAGTGAACAGCATCGCCATAGGCATCCCATAACGAGCCCCAGAAGGAAGCAGGTTTTGGTTTAAAGCCAAGCTTTTGGGAGAGTTGTGATTGACACTCTGCAAGGTAGTGTAATTCTTCATAAGAACCCTTACGTACAACGACGTTACGCATTGCATTGCGTTTGTTGTAGTTGGTATAGCGTTTGATTCCTTTTTTCACTTTTGACCATGGTTGATCGAGGTTCAAACGATACGTATACCTTGATAACCAGTTTCCAGAATAGCCATAGTTATACCCTAAATGCGTATATCCAGCATCCATTAATAGCTCTGTTACATATTCATGGTTAAAGCCATCTTCTTTGACCTTGCCATTTTTTTCATGTTCAATTCTCGTAATATTACTATCCATGCGTAAAAAACAAGATCCTTTAGATTTCGCAAATGCTTTTAATTCCTTTGCAAAAAAGGAAATGAGTTTTTTGTCTTCAATGTCTAAATTAAAGCCATATGGAATATACGAATAGCGAATACCGACCATAATGGTATTTTTATGTAACATAAGGGCTGTAGCGATTAAGTTTCCATTCTCATCTTCCACCCCTAATAAGTCATAGGTTTGATAGTCTTTGTGCATGTGTTTTGCAAAGTACGATGTCTTTTGGTAGTGATTGATTGTACTTGCAATTGCGAAGGCATTGAAGCGTTCTTCGCTTACGCCAACAATAAATTTCATAAGTTTCTCCTACTATTATAAGAAAAAAAGCAGCGATTTCTCACTGCTTTGATCAATTTTCATGGTGACCCGTACGGGATTCGAACCCGTACATGCTGCCTTGAGAGGGCAGTGTGTTAAACCATTTCACCAACGGGCCAAGAATGGAATCAGTTTCCTGATTCCTTTGATTGCTTACTAGGCAGCAAGTGCTTTCTTAGCTGTTTCGCAAAGAGCTGTGAATCCAGCTGCATCGTGAATAGCGATTTCGCTTAGCATCTTACGGTTAACGTTAACACCAGCTAGCTTTAGACCATGCATTAGGTTTGAATAATTCATGTCGTTCATTCTAGCAGCTGCGTTGATACGAGCAATCCATAGCTTACGCATGTTGCGCTTTGTTTGCTTACGTCCAATGTAGCTGTACTTCATGGAATGCATAACTTGTTCGTTAGCTGTTCTATAAAGTAAGTGTTTGCTTCCAAAGTAACCCTTAGCTAGTTTTAATACCTTCTTACGACGGTTACGTGAAGGTGTACTGTATTTAACTCTCATCTTCTATTACCCCCTAATTAACCCTGTAGAAGCGCTGCACAACGCTTTTGGTCAGTTGGGTGTACCAACGTAGACTTTGCTAGGTGCTTCTTCTGCTTGTGAGTCTTGTTTGCTGCGAAGTGGCTTACATGGTTGTGGCCTCTCTTTAGCTTTCCTGAACCTGTAACTTTAACGCGCTTAGCGAAAGTCTTTTTTGTCTTCATTTTGATCTTCTTTGGCTTTTTAGCTTTTGCTTTCATGACTATGTTCCTCCTGTTATTTGTTTTTTGGAGATATTACAACAGACATTGTATTACCTTCCATACTCGGTTTCTTGTCAACCAGAGCAACTTCAGATAATGCTTCACAGAAGTCGTCCATAACTTTACGTCCAACTTCCTTGCGGGTGATCATTCTTCCGCGGAATCGCATATCTACTTTTACCTTCAGACCATCTTCAAGCCATTTTCTAGCTTGTTTAACCTTTGTCTCGAAGTCGTGTTGATCAATGACTGGAGAAAGTCGTAATGGCTTTACCTCAGTTACATGTTGTTTTTTCTTCGCTTCACGAGCCTTCTTTTGCTCATTGAACTTATGTTTACCATAATCAAGAATCTTACATACTGGTGGCTTCGCCTTTGGCGCTACACAATATAGATCCAAGTCCATATCGTAGGCCATTTGAATTGCCTCTCTACGCATCATTGTCCCAAGCTGCTCTCCGTTTGGTCCAATTACAAGAACCTCTTTAAATCTAATGTTCTCATTAACCAGGTCTTCTGGTACATTCCGTTTCGGTCTAATATATCGCAAGCATATCCTCCTTCGACTGTGCTTCTTATACTGTTTACATATGACACCGTAACATTTCACCAAAGGATTCAGTCAAACCCTTGTTACACAATCATAATAAGTACACATTTATGGTCATAGTCAGTAAACGAAAGCAGGTACTGAAATAGTTCCACGCACCTGCCATTAATCTTCCGATTGTTGCGGCATATACCCAAATCCGTTGGACTTCGGGTGAGAAGGTTCGCTTCTGCTTTCCGTTTTCTGATTACCTTGTAAGTCTAACAGTCTTACTCGTTGTTGTCAAATAGAAATAAAAGGAATGTATTGATTCACATCCCCTTTTACTACTAAATGTTAAAGCCAACGACATTAATCGAAATGTCATTTGCCTTAAAGCCTGTCATAAATAAGATATTTTCATAAATCTTATTTTGAACAAGTTCACTTGTGACACTTGCATTTGCCCCATACTTTACTTCAATATCCGCTTCGACCGTTAACTTATTGTCTTCAATACGGATTGTAACTGGCTTACTAAAGCGTGTTACTGGAGCTAAACTCGCATTTTCAATATCGGCAATCGAAATTTCCGATATAGATTGAATTACAGATTTATTAATTGCAATTCTTCCTAATTCAACTTTTTCATTTAGTACTACATATTCTTGAGCCATAGGTCCACCTCTTTTTCTAAGTATACCACTGTTTTAAAACGATTGAAACACCATAAGAATCTGATGCGTCAAACGACTTGCAAGATCTTCTTTGCGCTTATCAAACAATTCAAAACAATCATAATCACGTTCTACATCTTCGACAAACTCTTTAAAGATATGGGCTATCTCTAATAGCTTGTCTTCATGAATCATTTCCACGCCACCCGTTTGCACATAGGCATTTGCCAAGGTTTCTTCAAAGAACAACTGCATACATCCTTGCTTCTCTCCATATTGTTCAAAGCGTGCTTTGTACCAAGTTGGTTGAATGAGTAAACTCTTCATGATTCGTACAAAATCAGTAAAGTCCGAAATATTCGATTCAACTTGGACCTCAAACAACATCACAAAGAAGATATGCCATTCAAAGTCAATGTTCATACGTTCAATCCAGTAATTGCCAACGATGGTTGTAAATGGATCTGTTGGTACGTATGGAAGTTCTAATTGTAAGCTCGAACGGAAATCGATTTCACTATGCGCCAAACAATTCAAATGCTCTAAGAAATCAATCATATGTTCCTTATTGTGTTCGCCATTGATAAAGTAACGAATGTAAATATACTGCGCTAAGATGGCCGAACACTTCTTAAAGTCGGAACGGAAACCAACCGACTCTTGCATTTTCACATTCACTAAGTCATTGATGGAAGATGCACACATCACCTTAAAGCGTGAATCATCCATACCAATTTGAATCCTTGCCGACTCATTGGAAATCTCATCGTAAATAATTTCTAATTGCCGATCTACAACATCTAAGTTATCCCTCACAGAGCCTAACATATTTTTAATAAAGCGATCATACACCACGAATTCTG
>JAHHRC010000007.1 GCA_020026035.1 Erysipelotrichaceae bacterium
CAGTAATACCCGCTCCAATAATTATCACATCATACATAATCAATACTCCTATTCCTTCCTCGTTTATGTAAACGCTTACTTACTCAAATATTATACCATGCCCTTTTCTTTTGCGAAATAGTATACCCTTTTTTTTATTTCAAAAAGGACAAAATAAACATAAGAGAAACTTATCAACAAACAATAAATTTCCGCATAATTATACCATTTTAAGAACCCATTACAACAAGAAAATATTCACAATATTTTTTCTACTTTCTAACGAATATGATTCGGTCACAGTTCACAACGAACCCCCAAAAAGAACACTCTTCATATTCATCTTTCAAAAAATTTACAAAACCAACGCATTCCACCAAAAAAGAACATCCGCACCATCGCGAATGTTCCCTCCTTATTATTAGTTCTTTTTAATTGTATTTAGTACTGCATTTACAGCAAGTAAGTCTTCTTTCTTAATAGCGCTAATGTCGTTCATAACGCCCATTAAGTTGATAAAGCGAATTACTGTGAATCCACCCATCATATTCATCTGCGCTTGTTTCTGCTTTTCAGAAAGCTTCGCATCTGCTTCAAGTGGTGTATTCTTTGTGATCTTCGCAAACATTTCTCCAACAAGTTCTCTACCAGCTTCGGTCATCATGATGTCTTTGATTGTATCATTTAAGGAGAAATGACCTTCTACTTCAGTAATATCGAACCAGTTCAAGATCGCACCTGTTTCAAAGAAGCGGTAAGCATTATTGAATTCATCCACTTTCTTAATCACACTGCAATCCTTGCAATCACCCGCAACAGCTACAAGTTCAGAAACACCCTTGTTTTCTACTTCAAAGTGGAAGAAGTGATCAACACAAGCTTTCTTACCAACACTTACACCATTCACAAAGAGTTCTACTTCTGGTTGGTTGGAATACACCGTTACCTTAGTCACATCTTCAACACGGTCAACGTAACGCTTCGAAGTGATGTGTACGAATGGATCATCACTCAACCATGCTTTATACGCATAGAAGGAATCCTTCTTATACTTACGGTCGAAGGACACAAGTCCCTTATGGTTTTGGCCATTTTCGCCACCTTCTGCACGTTGGTCTGCACCAAAGTCAAACATGTTCCAAACATGTGTTGCCCACAAGTATTCACGTGTAAACAATTGCTTAATCATTTCTTCATGGTAGTAAGATTGGTACTCTTCTGTGTAATCCCCTTGTTTTGGATTACTTGTATGCCAATTTAGTGCTTCACAACCATATTCACTTAATCCTAATGGAACTTCTGGATAAGTTTCATGGAAGTGATCTAGCCATGGTCCATTTTCAGACACATCGCCACCATACCAACCAAAGTAATGGTTATACGATACAACATCGGAAATATGCACATATTCACTATCAATATCTGCCATTGATACAGCCGCAATGACTGTAGGTCTTGTCTTATCCATCTTGTGACATAGGTCATTTAGGATATGATGGTTTTCCACTAAGTCAGCACTTTCACCACCGATTGTAATTTCATTGCTCAATCCCCAAACAACAATACTTGGGTGATTGTAGTTTTGGGTTACAAGTTCCTTCATTTGGGAAATGGTATTCTCTCTACCATTTGGCATATGACGGCTAATATAAGGAATTTCAGCCCATAGAACCATACCTCTTTCATCACATAGATCATAGAAGTATTGATCATGTTGATAGTGAGCAAGACGAATTGTCGTTGCGCCAACTTCACAAATCAAGTCCATGTCTTCTTCATGATGTTCAGGTAGTAACGCATTTCCTACACCTAAACGGTCTTGGTGACGCGATACACCACGAAGTGGATATGCTTCTCCATTTAGGATAAAGCCCTTTGTTGGATGAATTTCATACGAACGACAACCAAAGCGTGTACGTACTTCATCCACCACTTCTTCACCATCTAAGATGCGAACAATGGATGTATATAGGTAAGGATCTTTACGACCATGCCATCTATGGGCATTTTCAATCATGAATTCTGCAACCGTTTCAGCGACTGGAGTCTTCTTTGTATGAACAACCGTTCCTTCTCCATCCACAATTGTGAATTCAAGTTCCATACCTTCCTTTGCGTTTGTTACAAAGGCTTCTACTTCAACACGAGCATCGTCATTTTCCATTACTGGAGTGACTTTAAGACCTGGTGTTCCATAGTAATCAAGTTCAAAGTGTGTATCGTTCACCGCAATCAAATTCACATTACGATACAACCCACCATAGAAGGTAAAGTCGGCAACACGTGGATATACTTTGTCTGAATCTGTGTTATCTACCACAAATCCAATCAAGTTTTCTTCTTCTAAAAGATCTGTGATATTTACACGCCATGTGGAATACCCACCCATATGGCTTCCTGCAAGCTTGCCATTTACATACACTTCAGCAACGGCATTTGCACCTTGTACTTCAATGTAGTATTGATCTGCTTTTGGCATATCAAACTTATTCAATTGCTTTACATAATACCCTTTGCCACGATAGTAGTCATTTCCACCATCCTGACCATCCACCGCATTCCATGTGTGTGGAAGATTAATGATATCCCAAACTCTTGGGAATTCATTTGGTAAAGCAGTGGCATTTTTTGTAAATGCCCAACAATGATTTAAACTAACAATTTCTCTCATGATAGATCCTTTCTCAATTATGCCAATTCTTCTTTACGCTTAGCGTTTGCTTCTCTGATTTCTGTCATCATTTCAGCTGTTAGAGGGTAATTCTTCATTGCTAATAGATTGACGATAAGACCTAGAGAAATCAAACCATAGGTTAGGAAGATTCCAACAAACTTCAGTTGTGGTGTTGCAGGCGTATCAACGTCTGGTAATACTTCTTTAAAGCCAATCAATGCAAAGCATAGGTTTGCAACGAATGGTGCAAAGCTGGAAACGATTTTGTCTACGAAACTAAAGATTGTTCCCATAAGACCTGGAACGTAACGACCAGAACGATAGGTTTCATAGTCCGCACAGTCTGCAGTCATTGGAATAACGATACCACCAGCAATTCCTTGGAATCCAGCAGTGAAGATACCTAAGATTAAGAATAGAATTGTGAATGCTGTAAAGCCATCAAATCCAGCAACACCTGGAAGGTTCAACGATGTTGCGTCGCCAAATGTCCATAATAGAATCAATGCGATATTACCTAATAGAGCAGCCCAAGAAGAAACGATCATTGCCTTACGTTGCCCATAACGAGCAGCCAACATCTTAATACCAAGAATAACGATTACAATCGAACCAATTGTGGAATACAAAGTAAACATACCAGACAACTCATAGTTTCCAGCAAGAATACCAAACAAGATAACAGTTACAGCAGATGTCTTAGCAGAAGTACCTAGTTTATCTGTTGAAGCACTTAGTACTAACATACGAATTGCTTTGTTTTCCTTAAGGATTTCTTTGTAATCCTTGAAGGTAATCATTTGTCCATTCCCTGTACCGTAGTACTTTTTCACATCTTTTGGAGCGATAGAAATAACAGCGATAATAGTAAACACAATCGAAGTAATGGCAGTTATCCACCATAACTCATGGTACAGTGCTACATCCTTATTGAATCCGCCATACTTAGGAACCAAGTACTTAGAAGTTAAAATCTGGAATCCAATAAACAAGCACATATTATAAATCGTATCAAACATCGAGAAGAGCGGACGTTGCTTTGGATCATTTGTCACGCAAGTTTGAGCCGACTTCGTTACGACACATTGGAAGGTATATCCAATGTAGTAAACAAGATTCATTATAATAAAGAACGCAACTCGAGCAGAATTTGATTCAATATTTGGAGTTACGAAGAACATGATGTACGAGGAAATCAATAGAATGATATTCCCAATTACCATAAATGGACGATTCTTACCGAACTTTCCATCTGTTTTATCTACAAAGTATCCGATGAATGGATCTGTAACACCATCCCAGATACGCATAATCATTGCAAAACTTCCAGCCATTACTACGCTTAGTCCAACCCATCCAGTGATGAAGTAACTTACAAACATCATCATAAACATGTATAGGTTTGTCGCAGTATTATTTAGTGCATAACCAGCAATACGCCATGTTGGAACACGGTGAATTCCGTTTCCTACATCATAAACATTTTTGCCACTTTTCATATTATTATTATCCTTTCAGTCGCACGACTTTTCCGTTCAATTATTTTGTTTCATTTAGATTTGCAATCATATCCAATGCACCAAGCATGTACATAACACCTAGTGCACGGTCATATAGGCCATACCCTGGACGAACTGTCCCTGGACCTTCATCCCATAAATGACGTCCGTGGTCTGGTCGTATATACCCTTCAAAGCCACATTCATAGTACGCTTTCAAGATTTCGATAATTCTTGTATCGCCATCACAATCACGATGACTTGTCTCAGAGAAATTACCGTTTTCATAGTGTTTCACATTGCGGATATGCGCAAAGGCAATACGGTCACAGTGCTTACGAATGATACTAGCCACATCATTATTTGGATTCGCATTCAAGCTACCGGAGCACAATGTCAAACAGTTACAAGGATGGTCAACCATCGTCAAGAAGTTTTGAATGCTTTCTTCATCTACTAATAAACGAGGTAAGCCAAAGATATCCCAAGGTGGATCATCCATATGGATTGCCATCTTCACACCACATCGTTCACACGTTGGCATAATCGCTTCTAAGAAATACTTCAAATTCTCCCAAAGCTTTTCCTTTGTGACATCCTTATACTTTTCAAATAACTCATCTAACTTTGCCATACGTTCTGGCTCCCAACCCGGGAATGTTAGACCATGTAAGTTATTCAAGATATAATCTGCCATTTCTTTTGGATCATCTTGAATCTTGTCTTTTTCATAGAACAAAGCAGTCGATCCATCTGGCAACTTGTGGAACAAGTCTGTTCTTGTCCAGTCAAAGATTGGCATGAAGTTGTAACAAATCACCTTCACTCCAAACTTCGATAAGTTCTCAATCGTCTTTTTGTAGTTTTCAATATAGCCATCTCTTGTTGGTAAACCAATCTTAATGTCATCATGCACATTCACCGATTCCACAACATCCATATTGAATCCATATGGCTCTAGTTGGCTTTGCACAACGGCAATCTCATCTTCTTCCCAAACTTCACCAGGCATCTTATCGTGAAGAGCCCAGACAATTCCTTCTACACCAGGAATTTGTTTGATATCAGATAAGGAAATCGCGTCGTTGTTTTCTCCATACCAACGCCATGTCATTTTCATGTTCATACATGTCCTTTCTTCTAGCGCTTTACGCGAGCCGTAGCGCCACCCATTACCGCTTCAACTTCTTTGACATCCGCCATTGTCGTATCTCCCGGTGTTGTCATTGCAAGAGCTCCATGTGCAGCTCCATAATTCACAGCCACTTCTGGTTCATAGCCCATCATCAATCCATAAATCAAACCTGACGCAAAGCTATCTCCACCACCTACACGGTCCATGATTTCTAATGCTTTGTAGTCTTTTGCTTTATAGATTTCTCCATCGGCGTAGCATAATGCAGACCAGTCATTGCACGTTGCTGTTTTTACTTCGCGAAGAGTTGTCGCAACTACCTTAAAGTTTGGATACACCTTCACCGCTTCATTAATCATTGCCTTATAGCCATCAATGTTTAATTCCTTAAGCGAAGCATCGTTCCCTTGTACCTCTAACCCAAGACAAGCTGTGAAGTCTTCTTCGTTTCCAATCATGACATCAACATACTTTGCAATCTCACGATTCACACGACGACACTCTTCAATACCACCAATCGCTTCCCACATCGAAGGTCGATAGTTTAAATCATACGAAACAACTGTCCCATACTTCTTCGCTGTCTTAATCGCTTCAAGTACCGTTGCACAAGATTCCTTACTTAATGCCGCATAGATCCCACCGGTGTGGAACCAACGAACACCAAGTGTTCCAAACAAGTACTCAAAGTCGAAATCATTAGCAGTTGCCTTTGAAATCGCTGTATTAAAGCGATCACTACAACCAACAGCTCCACGAATACCGTATCCGCGTTCCGTAAAGTTCAACCCATTGCGACAAGTACGCCCAATTCCATCGGTATCCATCCAATGAATCAACGACGTATCTACACCACCTTGAAGAATCATATCTTCCATTAACTTTCCGACTTCATTCTTCGCAAACGCAGTTAAGATACCTGTTTTCATACCGAAGCAGCGACGAAGACCACGCGCAACGTTATACTCGCCACCACCTTCCCAAGCCTTAAAGCTACGAGCCGTACGAATTCTTCCTTCTCCTGGATCAAGTCGTAACATCACTTCTCCAAGAGACACTTCATCAAACTGACAATCCTTTTTATCTTTCAATTTAAGATCCACAATCTTTCACCCCTTTCGAATCTTTTCAACAGCTTCCACTGTTTCCTTCACAAGACGTTCGATTGTGTCAAACTCCTCATGATCGATATAACTTGACTTCACAAGCCAAGATCCACCGCAACATAGAATCTTGTCATTCTTTAAATAACTCTCAAGATTCGCAAGACTCACACCACCTGTAGGCATAAAGCGCATCGTTGTAAACGGAGCAGCTACTGCCTTAATTGTGTTCAAACCTCCCATTGGTTCTGCTGGGAAGAACTTTACAACCTCCATTCCCCGCTTATAGGCAAGACTCAATTCACTTGGTGTAATACACCCAGGCACAACCGGAATCTTATGTTCTAAGCAATAGTCCACAACTTCTTCATCAAAGCCAGGTGTCACAATAAACTTCGCTCCAGCATTCACTGCCCTCTTCACTTGTTCCACACTTAGAATCGTTCCTGCACCAACAAGCATGCTAGGAAACTCTTTAGCAAGAATCGCAATCGATTCTTCAGCAGCTTCGGTACGGAAGGTTACTTCCGCAGCAGGTAATCCACCATTCATCAATGCCTTTCCAAGTCCTGTTGCATGTTTTGCATCATTTATAACAACAACTGGAAGAACTCCAAGCTGTTCAATTTCCTTCATTAATTCACTCATACAATTTCCTTTCAAAAACCAAAGTATCGTTTGGCGTTGTCGTAACAAATACCCTTCACAATGCCTTCAAGCATCGCATCATCGTTTGGATATTCGCCATTTTCAATCCACTCACCAAGCAAGTTACATAGAATTCTTCTAAAGTACTCATGTCTTGTGTAAGACAAGAAACTTCTCGAATCGGTCAACATACCCACAAAGTTTCCAAGAAGACCTAGACTTGCTAAGGAAGTCATTTGTGCTTTCATACCTTCTTTGTGATCGTTAAACCACCAAGCCGAACCATGTTGGATCTTGCCAATACAAGAGCTATCTTGGAAACAGCCAATCACTGTTCCAATCATCGCGTTATCCCCTGGATTTAAGCTGTACACAATCGTCTTAGGTAATGCATGTTGTACTTCTAAGGCATTGAAGTATTGCGTCATCGATAAAGCCGTAGTTTGATCATTGATACAATCAATTCCCGCATCCGCTCCAAGATTGTTGAAAATACGCTTGTTGTTATCACGAAGAACACCATAATGCAGCTGCATCACCCAATCTTTCTTCGCATACCGTTTCCCCATTTCCACCATGAAAGCCGTCTTGAACTGATTGATTTCGAATTGACTTAACGTTTCACCTTGTAACTTCTTTACAAAGATGTCATTTACTTCTTTGTCTGTATAAGGCGTGAAATAGATATATTCCAATCCATGATCACTCACCCTACAGCCCATTTCTTCAAAGAAGTCCAACCGTACATCAAGTGCTCTTAGCAATGATTCAAAGCTATCCACTTCCATCCCAGTTAATTTACTTAACTTTGCAACATAAGCTTGATACCCGTCTTTTTGAATATGCAAGATCGCATCAGGTCGCCAAGTCGGTAACACCTTTACGCTAAAGTCGTTGTCTTCTTTTAGAAGCTTGTGCCACTCTAAGGAATCAATTGGATCATCTGTTGTGCATATCACTTTGACATTGGAAGCTTCAATAATCGAACGAGCCGACATGGTCTTTAGTTTTTCATTGCACACATGCCATACATGTTCTGCTGTTTCTTCATTCAACACACCGTGATAATCAAAGTAGCGTTGCAATTCCAAATGCGACCAATGGTACAACGGATTTCCAATTGCCTTCGTAAGTGTTTTTGCATAAGCCACAAACTTTTCATAGTCACTTGCATCGCCTGTGATATAGCGTTCTTCAATTCCATTCGAACGCATCTGACGCCATTTGTAGTGATCGCCATACAACCAAACTTGGGTTATGTTTTCATAGGTTTGATCTTCATAAATCTCTTTTGGATTCAAATGGCAATGATAGTCAATGATTGGCATTTCTTTTGCAAAGTCATGATACAAATGCTTTGCAGTATCTGTTTTTAACAAGAAGTCTTCATCCATAAATGCTTTCATAAAACACCTAGCTTTCTAACGCTTCATGAATCGTCTTACGAACTGCCCCATTCCCTAGAAGCATGCTTTCTAAATATTCACAAACCTTCTTTGCAAGTCCGACTTCGATTAAGTCCACTGCGAAGATCTTTTTATCTTTCAATACTGGTGAAAGGATTTCTTCTAACTCACTCGCCTTTTTACCAGCAAGGTTTTGTACATATGGACAAACTGTTGTAAGAAGTGGATCATCACTCAACGTAAATGCATTTCCTGCATCATCCACACCCATCAAGTATCTAAACCAACCGGCATATACAAGTGGGATGTATTTTAAATCTAAGACGTTCAAGTCTTCCCGATTCATATATCCTTGTACCGTTCCACCGAAACGAACACCTAGCTTTTGTGATGTGTCCGTTGCAATACGTTGTGGAGTATCTGGCATAAATGGATTTGGGAAGCGAATGTTTACAACCGTGTCGATAAAGTCCTTTGGATTCATAATCTTTGGATCTACAACAACTGGTAATCCTTCCACATAGCCAATCTTCTTGATGAGTCCTACTAAGTCTTCATCTTCCATTTCCTTGGAAATTAACGTATGTCCAAGTAAGCAACCAAATACAGCTAACGTTGTATGCAGTGGATTCAAGCAAGTTCCAACCTTCATCTTTTCCACTTTTTCTACCGTTTCACGGTCGGTAAAGATAATTCCTGCCTTCGTTAGTACTTCCGGTTTTCCATTTGGGAAGGCATCTTCGATAATCAAGTATTCTGTTTCTTCGGCATTTACAAACGGAGCTACGTAGCTTCCTTTTGTCGTACAAATCGTTTCTAAGTCTTCAATGCCATCTTCTAACAAAATCTTTTCCACAGACGCATCAGGGCGAGGCGTGATTTTATCAATCATGCTCCAAGGGAAGCTAACCTTGTTTACATCGTTGATATAGTCAATAAAGTCATGCCCAACAAATCCGTTTTCTTCCCACTTAAGGGCAATCGTTTGAATTGCGGCTTTTAACTTATCTCCATTCTTTGAACAGTTATCCATACTTACCATGGCAATTGGTAACGCATTTGCTTGGAAACGTTCGTATAACAACGCTGTCACTTTCCCCATGTAGCTAATAACTTCTTGTGGTCCATTCTTGAAGTCTTCTGCAACATCCTTTAGTACTTCACCTTTACCATTCACAAGGCTGTAGCCCTTTTCTGTAATGGTGAACGATGCAAGTTGCAAGCTTTCTTTTTGGAAGATTTCCTTCAGACGTGCATATTCTTTGTCATAGCTACGATCAAGTCGTAACGATTCAACCACTGATCCAACAACTGTCTTATCCACAGTTCCATCTTTTTTAAGTGTTACTGCAATGTGATAGTCATCGTGTGGTTGGTTCATCTTTTCAATAATTTCCACATCGTAACCTTCCGCAACAATCAAGCCACGATCCAACAATACTTCGTTCAATAAGTTTTGAACTGCGACTGCTTGGAAGGCACGGAAAATATTCCCTGGTCCAAAGTGAATCCACATCGGATTTTTCTTTGTGTGTTCCTTTACTTTTTCACGGTCAAACCTCGGTAAGTTGTAACCGCTTACATCAAACTCTAAAAAAATTTTTAGTCCTTCTTCGTTAATTTTCATACGTAATACCTTTCATTGTTTTTAACTAAATTGATTTCAGTACCTGATTTCATTCTAGAGAAAATCTACACATAAGCAATTGACATTATTGAGGTGCATATTGCAAATCTTGCGGTCTGCTGGTATCGTGGAATCATCAAAGAAAGGAGATCTTTGCCATGAAGAAAACTTTAGAAACTGACTTTTACACCAAAGATTATTCCCTTAAAAACGGCTATAAACTCTATTTCCACAATGAACAAAACCCTCACCCAATCAAGCTTCACGCACACAAGTATTACGAAATCGTCTTCTTACAAGAAGGAAACATCTCTCTTGAAATAGACGGCACAACCTACCCTGCATCACAGTACGATATGTTCCTAATCCCTCCACATACCAAACACCGTTCGATCCTTCACGACTTAACGCAACCCTACCAACGCTTTGTCTTTTGGATGAGCGAACAATACTTAGAACAACTCATCAACCAAGACGACAGCTTCCGCTACATCACAGAAAAAGCCATTCCAACCAATGGCTTGCAATATCATTTATCAAAACTTGATTTCAACACCCTTGAATCTAAAATGATTCGCATCCTCGAGGAACAAAACCTCAACCGATACGGAAAAGCTCTTCAACTTGATCTATTCATGAAAGATTTCTTCCTATCCATCAATCGGCTACTCTATGAAAAGATTGAACCAAATGAAGTCGAACAAGACTTACCACTTTACACCAATATCATTTTGTTTATCGATGAACACCTAGATGAAGACCTTTCGTTAGACCGTCTCGCCAATGAGTTTTATGTATCGAAATACCACATCTCTCACCTATTCAAGGAAAACATCGGGATCACCGTTCTTCAATACATCACAAAAAAACGTTTGTACCACTGCCAACAAGCACTTTGTACAAACATAAACATCACAAACATCTATAAATCCTTCGGGTTCAACACCTATACCTGCTTCTATCGTGCCTTCAAAAAAGAATTCGGCATGTCCCCACAGGAGTACCAAACAAGAACACTCACCCAAAACCAAGCAAACGAATTCACTTCATTCTAAACCAAAAGAACATCTTTCCCGTCACTCGGGTACAGATGTTCTTTTTCATGACTTCCCCATTAAAATTTAAAGAAATTCACTTTTCCTAGTTCAAGTAAACTAAGATTCATCCTCATACATCGCAAGCAGTTGTTCTAGCGATACACTTATCTTACAGGTCTTTAAGCGTTCTATGCGTTTTGCATAGAGCTCTTTCACCTTCTCTTTCCCATCTTCCCCATAATGCAATTCTCTATGACAAGTTGGGCAAAGAGATACGATGTTCGCTTCAACATCTAGACTATATGCAAAGTCCTTTTGGTACTTCAAAGGAATCAAGTGATGCCCTTCGGTATAGAATTCCTTGTTGCTTTTGCGAACAAATAATGTGTTTGAGCATGCTAGTTCACATTTAAACTCTGCAGCTTCTAATGCTCTTGCTAAAACAAGTGGGTCTCGTTGAACTTTCGTCTCATTTACAGTTAGGATCTGAGGCTTTTCAACCGGTCGATCTTTTCTATCGTCTGAAGTTAGATCAAATTCCTCATGATTCATCTCAATCACTTCACCCTTTTTGAAGCATCGATACATATCTTTCAACAATTCTTCTCGTCCTTGGCTAATGTAATAGGTCCAAAGTTCCACATATTCTTTCGAAGATTCATCTTGTTTCATGTTGGTTGCAGGATCTATGTTCCGACACTTCGCATATTCATAACGAAGTGTTTGCAGACTTATGTCTTTCTTAAAATATGTACGGTAATGCTTCGCAAAACGATCCATGTTATGCGTCTTATCGAATTTATAAAATGCTAGGATTAATGTTTTCTCAAGATCATACATCACTGCAACATCACCTACTCTTCTTTATAATTCTAGAAATATAATTGCGGTTCAACCAGAAACAATGTTTTGGATAGGCCGTTAATCCAGTCAGTTCATCGGCAACAGGCAATTCATATACATCATCGCGATTACGAGCATGCGGACGCACATGCACATATGGATTCTCTGTAGAAGCTGGGAAGAAGGTAAAATATCGATCGTTTTGATCAATGTATTTTACAATCCTCCCTTGCTCGATGCATTCTTTCGTCTTCTCCCATGCCTTCTTCACATCGGTTTCTAATGCTTCTTCAGGCATTTTCCATACAACGATTCTTTGCAAGTAAGTTTCTTTCCCTCTTTGTTGATAAATGACAAAAAGAAATACCGTTTGCGTAAACATCTTTCTTAAATCGGAAGTTTCCCACTCTTGCATCACAAGTTCTTTGTACTTAAATGTTGGAAAAGACATTGATTCTTTCAATCTACCATACCGGTCTAGCTTAATCGTTTTTAGCTTCACAGATTGATAATCTAATTCAAGTTCTTCCGCTAGAATCCCTGAATGTTCTACAAGTTTGTTTGTAAGCAAATTCAAGTAGTTTTTCGCTTTCATTTCCAAATTATATTCTCTCATCAATGCCTCAACCGGACTCTCTTTGTACTTATCTACAAATACTTCCGCTTTCGCATTAAGGTCATTTAAAAATACATCTGATACTTGCATAAAATCACCTCATATACGCAATATCAATATCTTCATCGGACATGATACTACGATTTTCCATCTCTGAACCACCAATTTTCAAATCATCCGAATCAAGAATTTCTAACATACGCTTTTCTTTTTTTATTAGTCGCTCATAAATCGCTTCATCCACCGTTTCTTCATTTTCCAAGAAATAATAAGTGGCGGTTGTTCCTTCTGGCATGTTAATACGGTGAATTCTGTCTTTGGACTGAATGAATTGTGCCGCATTGAAATTCACATTCACATAAATCGCATGTTGACAGACCTTATGCAACGAAATCGATTCAGCAAGCGTCGACGGATTCGCAATCAGCACTTTACTTTCACCACTTCTAAATCTAGCAATCGCATTCTGCCGTTCTTCACCAGTAACCTTGCCATTCACAATTTCAACATTCACACGCAATTTCGAAAGAATCATATCCGCAAGTACTTCCATATTTGAAACAAACACATCCCAAATTAAAACTTGCTTGCCTTGTTCGATAAGCTTTCCACATAGTTCAACTGCCTTTAGATTCTTACTTGTTTCGACTGTTCCACGACTATACATAGAGACGATATTTGCAATCGCAGAACCTAAAATTCGGTCGTTAATCTCTTTATCTGCTTTCGCTAAAAGATTGATATCTGATACATCCCCACCATAACTAAGTAAATACTCTTCTTTTAATTCATCCATCGAAGACACAATGCTATTTTTGAGTAACGATGGGTTCGCTGATATCTGCATTTTACGAATTAGTATCGCCTTCTTTAAATAGACGAGTAAATCCTCATCACAATCATCCGATACGGTTCTCGAAAAGGAATTTAGGCGTTCGTACAACTCATATTGGTGCGCATCCATTTCACATTTAACAACCTTAAATTCCGGCTGATCCAACTCCCCTATACTCACTAGATACTTTTTTGAAATACGTGAATAATACGGTTCAATCGCGTCCTTAATTCGGGCAATATCTCTTTCCGAAGCCCCTTTTGCCGTAAAGTTTTTAAGTTGCGAATACTTAAATGGCAAAATCGGAACGGATGGAGAAAAGATTTCGTATAAAGAGCTTAAATCTTCATAACCATTCGGCATTGGTGTCCCTGTCAGAATGATACGTGCACTTGCTTCTGCAGTGAAATCTAAAATTGATTTCGTAACTTCTGCGTTCGGATTTTTCACTTTATGTGCCTCATCAACAATTAACAGAACTTGACCTTTTGCTAAGAACGTTCCCATTTCCTTCCGAATACGACGTAACTTCTCAAAGTTAATAAACGTAATCTCAGTATGATATTTTCTTGATGCACATAAATAGATTTTGCATTCTTCACTGCTTTCCGATGCCAAGTTTATAAAGGATGGTTCTTCATTAAAGCAAGTCACATATTCTTCAAACCAAGCATTATAAGCACTACCTGGTCCAATGACTAAAATTCTATCAACGACTCCTTTATGCTTCAAATGTGCATATGCAGAATACGTAATAATTGTTTTACCAGCACCAGGCACAGAGAAATCAAATCCACCATTCCCTAAACTCAACAAGTAAGCTGATTTATATTGATAATCTCGAAGCGTAATATTCAACACACTGTCACAGTAATCGCAGAAAGATTTGTAATCATCGTTGCTACAAGATGGGTTCGCTTTTAATTCGATCAATTGCTCACGAACAGAATCCCGTTCATCATCTTGTTTTTCCTTCTCCAACAGCAATTGCTCAATTTCATCGCAAAGCGTAAGTTCGATTCTATTCTTCTTCAAAAAAAAGACAAGTTTATTTAAATTAGCTGCTATCACATACTCATCAGAACTACGAAAACGAATCGAAAACGTATTCGATTCGCGTTCGTATTCTATGTCTTTTAACCCATCTAGAAATAGGTTTGTTTTCATCAAAAAGCGATTTTTTACCGAATCCTCAAATTCAAGTACATACGCTTCCGCGTGCTTCGTTAATTCTGCCATAGCATTACTTAACTCTCTTCAAAATCTCATAGATTTTGCTAGAAATGCCCTTTAACTCAGCAATGTCATCCACATTTAATTCACTCATTTCTTCGAGCAATTCAGCGATACGATCCACTTTACCATTCACTTCTAAAATCAATTTACTTACGTTCTTATCATTCAAGGCAGAATTTAGATGGTTTCTTGCATCGTTAAGATTTCGTTCAAAACTTCCAGATCTCTTACCAAGCATTTTCCAGTCCTCTTCTGTCTCTGGATCATTTTTATCGATGATGTTGTTGTGATGTTCAAGGAAATTATCCCAAACGTGTTTTTCAATGAAAACACCATCCGTTTTAGAAGGTTTCCCAACAAGTATAGATCTATACTTTTTACCTTCAAATTTCGCTCTCATATAATCAAAACAAACCATTTTGAAATCAGCCACGTCTTCTTGGGTGTAATCCCATTGTGCCTCATAATCGCCTTGTTCCATCTTTTTAAACACTTTAATGGTATTTAAGAATTGGTCTTCTAAACCATCCAACAAGGTATAATGGTTCGGTTTTCCAATATGTTCAAGATACTTCACCATAAGATTATAGACCTCATGTTTATTTTCTACTTCTTTTTCGTTCTTTAATCCCATGTAATCTTTGATTTGCGTATAGTTGTAGCCTGCATTCAGTAAGTTATCCACCTTTATGTAAAGACAGATTCTGTTGTAGCTCACCTGCTGATCAGCCGCAATCTGAATCATGGTTTCTAACGCCATAATTTCTTTTGGATCACAGTCTTCAGGTAATACAATCGCATTAAAGTATCTAAAATCTTCCACACTCTTGTTAAATTTCGCCGCTGCACCATTAAACAATTCTCTTAACAAAGTAGCACGTCTATTACCGTCAATAATAATTCCATCATTTGTAATTACTCCGTCAACCTGTTGCCCATTCATTGCTAAGTCTTTAAGTGTCTTCTTGTTTTCATTAGGATGTTCTGCATAAATCGTGCTATACAAGAAATCCACATCGACGTCATTATCTATACTCAATTTCTTGTCATGTTCCGATTCATATTCACGAATTTTCCACGAGATTCTATCATTCAATACGTTAGGCACCAATAAATCTAACGGAATACGATACACATTGAATTTTTGCCCTCTTCGTATTGGTAAAGTGATACCAGTTTTAATAATATTCCCATCATCTTCAACAATTTTCTTAATTGCCGATTTTGCATCTAATCTTGAAATCATGCTCAACCTCCCACATCTTTTCGATAACCGCATTGTGTTTACACTTCAATATGCGAATATAACACCATACACAAACGGGTTATTATTCTATGATTTACCGATATTTATCTATATATTTGGTCGAACAAATAGTAGCCCACGAATACAATAAAATCAATGTCATTTGTACAATAATCTAAGAAAATAGGCATTTTCTTTACGTTTTTTCGTACAAGAATAATCACAAAATCATTCATAATAATCAACTAATTAATCATTTTCCTTGGTTATTAAGCCTTTTTTCGTAGTGGATCTTTTATCTCTCACGTGGTATAATCCTTCTAGAACGTTAGGAGAAACCCCATGAGCGAAAAAATCCTTCCATACGATGAAAAAGACCCAGAAAGCATCGAAGCGTACACAAAAAAACTGATTGGGAAAACTTTCTACGAAGTCCTTGAACAAACCTATAATGGACAACAACTCGAAGAATTCAAAAAATACTACGATAATCCAAAATCGAAAGGTAGTTTAGGGAATCTCATTGAAGAACACTACTTTTTTTACTCACCAAACAGCAATTCTGAACCAGACTTTGTTGAAGCAAAGACAGAATTAAAAGTTACCCCTTACGAAATCACCACAAACAAAAAAGGAACACACTATAAAGCTGGCGAACGACTCGTCATCGGTATGATTTCAAACCAAGAGCCAATCGAACCAGACTTCTTTAAGTCACATCTTTTCTACAAGATGAAAACGATGTTACTGGTGTTTTATTTACGGAATAAGAAACTTGCCCGTACTGATTATCAAATAGACTTCGTAAAACTCTTCTCAATTGTTTCAAAAGAATGCGAAGAGGATCTTGCAATAATCGTAGAAGATTATAAAATAATAGCGGACAAAATCATGGCTGGAAAAGCTCATGAATTATCAGAAAGTGACACGAACTATTTAGGTGCTTGTACAAAGGGTGCAAACGCAAAACAAATGTTACAACCACAGTATTACAACAAAGATATACCTGCTAAACGTCGTGCCTTTTCGTTAAAAACGTCCTATATGACCTATGTCATTAATCGTTATGTATTAAACGAAATACCAACCTATGATTCCATCCAAAAAGATGAATCCTACAACGGGAATCTCGATGAATACATTCTTCATAAGATTCAAGCTCATGTCGGAAAATCCGAAGCACAGCTCTATCAGCAATTCGACCTTACCAAGAATGCAAAAAACAACAACAATCTTGCCGTATGTCGTATGCTTGGAGTCAAAACCGACAAAGTCGAAGAATTCGAAAAAGCAAACATTGTCATAAAGACAATCCGTGTGAAACGGAATGGTCTTCCAAAAGAGTCCATGTCCTTTCAACACTTGATTATCAAGGAGTTTGTACAAGAAGAATTCGAAGACTCTTGGTTCTACAACTACTTCTCAGAAACTCGTTTCTTATTCGTTGTCTTCCATGAAAACGAACAAGGAACCTATATCTTACGTGGTGCGAAATTCTGGAATATGCCAACGAAAGACTTAGAAGGCGTTGGATATGAAGAATGGCTTGCAAACCAACAGAAATTCAAGGATGGAATTCATTTCCATTTCACCACCGACAGAAACAACAAACTCATTGTCCAAAACGATCTACCAAAAAGCCAAAATACTGAAATCCTCCATCTAAGACCACATGCCAGTCATGCGTCGTATGTCATTGATGGTATCGTATACGGAAGTGGGAACGAAGCGGACATGGACACGTTGTTAAACAATGACAAAATGACCAAACAAAGCTTTTGGCTAAACAATACGTACATCGCTAAAATCATTAGCGACATCAAATGAAAGGAGACCATGTCATGAAATTAAATGTAGTAGAATTATTCGCCGGAGTAGGAGGTTTCCGCGTAGGCTTAAACAACATCAAAGAAGTCGACAAAGAAACTGGTAAAGCAATCGAAAACGGTGATTGGAACTTCGTCTGGGCAAACCAATACGAACCATCTACCCGCGTCCAACACGCCTTTGATTGCTACACAACACGCTTTGGCAGTGATAGCTGTTCAAATCAAGATATCCATAAAGTCGATAAAACAAGCATTCCAAATCATACTCTTTTAGTTGGTGGTTTCCCTTGCCAGGATTATTCCGTCGCAAGATCTCTTTCAAACGAAAAAGGAATTGAAGGAAAGAAAGGTGTTTTATTCTGGGACATCAAGGATGTACTCAAGACAAAAGACACCCCTTTTGTTCTATTAGAAAACGTTGACCGCTTATTAAAATCACCAGCAAGCGTTCGTGGTAGAGACTTCTCCATCATGTTAAAAACATTTGACCACCTTGGTTACAATGTTTGTTGGCGCGTTGTAAACGCTGGAGAATACCATATGCCACAAAAACGTAGACGTGTATTCATCTTCGCCTTTAAGAAGGATTCAAAATATGCACAAACTTTCAAAGATGCAAGCAAAGAAGAACTTCTTTACAACAATATGCTAAACAAGTCCTTCCCTATCGAGCATCTTGATTATGTGTTCAATATTACAGACCTAAACAAATACGAAGACGTCCTAGCGGTATCAAATACCTATTCTGATGGCAAGTTCTTAAAAGCCGGATTTATGCGTGATGGCATCGTCTACCATACCGATGTAAAAGCGGAAGTAGAAAACCTCTACACCTTAAAACAACTCGTAGAAAACGCAAACGTCTATAACAAGGGCGACCTCGAAAAATACGTTGTCGCAAATGACACACTTGATAAGTGGAAATACCTCAAAGGCTCAAAGGCACAGAAACGAGTTTCCAAATCTGGACATGAATATTACTACTCTGAAGGACAAATGGCCTTCCCAGAAAATATGGATGAACCAGCAAGAACGATGTTAACAAGTGAAGGAACCGTAAACCGCTCCTCTCACATCATCTTCGATGACACTATCAATCAATACCGTATCCTAACACCAGTCGAATGCGAAATGATCCAAATGTTCCCACCGAACTGGACAGATAGTAAACTCATGACGGAACGTCGAAGATACTTCATGATGGGAAATGCACTCGTAACTGGAATCATCAGTCGTTTAGAGCCAAACCTAAAAGAAATCATCGAAAACGAATAGCCATTCCAACCGGAATGGTTTTCTTTTAGCTCACTACGTAACCGCTTACAAATATGCTATACTCAACAACAGGAGGTGTACATATGAAAAAGAAATTACCATACGATAAAACCGACCCAGCTTCCATTGAAGCCTACGGGAAACTCCTCGAGCATCATTCCTTCCGTTGGATACTTGAAAGCAACTACGAAGGAAAACAACTCGAAGAAAAAGTCATGCAGTATGAAGATCCAAACAACAAAGGAAGTTCTGGGTATCTTGTTGAAGTGGAATACTTCAAACTAGACGGTAATCGAAACGCACCAGAACCCGATATCCCCGAAGCCAATGTCGATATTAAAACCACCCCATACATCGCCACAAAAATCACAAAAACAAACACCTATCGCCTTCGTGCAAAAGAAAAACTCGTAATCTCCATGATTCCCTACCACGAGCAACTCGAAGACGACTTTATGAACTCAAAGCTTTTCAACAAAATGAGCCAAATGATTATGGTCTTTTACCTCTATCAAAAAGGCAATAAGTTAGAGCAAAACATTGACTACGTATGGCTCTTCCAACTTCTAAAAGAGGAATTCAAAACTGATTTAGTCATCATCATGCAAGACTACAAAACCATCGTAGACAAAGTAAATGCCGGAAAAGCACATGAACTCTCCTCTGCAGACACCCATTACCTCTGTGCAGCTACGAAAGGTAAAACCGCAAACTTAAGTTATCGTAACCAAGCAAACACCACAACAAAAGCCAAAAGCAGATCATTCGCCCTCAAAGCAGGCTACGTAACTTCCCTCATTCGAAACCACATGCTAAAAGACAATACGCAAATCGAATACGAATCGATCTTCTCTAACAATAACCCACCGAAAGACTTCGATACCCAAGTCCTCAATCAGCTAAAACCATACATCGGTAAAACAGAAGATGAACTCTATAAAACCTTCCACGTAAACAAACGTGCAAAACAATCAAATTACACCGTTGTATGTCGAATGCTCGGAATCAAATCCAATAAGATTGCCGAATTTGAAAAAGCCAACACCGCTGTACGAACGATACGCTTAGATCAAAACGGCAAGCCAAAAGAAAGCATGCCGCTACGTGATATCAAACTGAAACAATTCGTACAAGAAGATTTCTATGACTCAAACCTTTACCAATACTTCAACGAAACAAGATTCTTACTCGTCGTCTTCCAGGAAAACAAGCACCACAAATACACCCTTATCGGATTCAAATTCTACAATATGCCACTATCCGACCTAGAAGGAATCGGCCAGCAAGATTGGAACCTATATCAATCCATCGTCAAAGAAGGCATTCAACTAACCCCAATCAAACACAAAAACAAAGTCATCAAAGTCAAAAACAATCTTCCAAACGAATCCGAAACAAACATGTTCCACATGCGTCCGCGTGCTAAAAACACAGCCTATCTCATCAATGGCAAACGCTATGGCAAAGGAAGCGAAAAAGACATGGACGCTATTCCAAACTCCCCTCATCAAAACTACATGACCAAACAATGTTTCTGGATCAATAAGTCCTATATTGCAAGCATTGTAAAAGACCTAGTCTAGCAAAAAGACCAATTGATGTACTCAGTTGGTCTTTTTCATATACCCACTTATAGAAAAAGGATCAATCACTTGATCAATCCTTCTACTTCTCTATTCATTTGTTTCTTGATTATCTGCAGGTCCACCAACCGATTCAACAACAGATGCTTCTGCAGGTGCTTCTTCAACTACTTTGACTTCCGTAGGGACAATTGGAGGTTCCGTGACTTCCGCTGGTTCACTCACTTCTTTCGCTGGTTCAACCGCTTCTTTTTCAGGTTCTTTTGTTTCTTGAACTGGAGGTACAACAGGTGTTTCATTTTGTTCTACCTCTTTTACTTCTTCTGCAGGTTGTTTCACTTCTTCAACAACCTCTTCTTTCACAGTTCCACTTCTTACAATCGAGTAAGATACCGTCTTATTTGTATGGTCAACTGCTCCTAACACAAAGGTTTCAACCGGTCCTTGCCCTTGCACTTCAGTTTTTATAACACTATAGCCATTCGCGGAGGCCTTTGCCTGTAAAGCCGCTAAATTTGTACAATCACTAAAGCTCACTTGTACAACCACTTCTTCTACAACCGGAGATGCTTCTTCTTCCTCAACAATTGGTGCAGTCGCTTCTAATGCACTAGGATCTTCTTCAAACTTCTCATTGTTCAACGGATTCGTCGTAAAGATATTCTGCTTCACACCATTCATCACAGGGATATCCTTCAATGGTTTTGGTCGATCATCTTCTGTAATATACGCATGATTTCGAATGTATTTAAACAACGCATGAATTCCATTCGCCGACAAATGCAAGCCATCTTCAATCATATAGCCATCTTTGGCAAAGCCTGTTGCTTCATCCTTCAATGCCTCACTAGAATCTAAGAACTTCCAACCTTCTTTTTCACACATCTTGGCAATCGCAATGTTATAAGCATCAATCTGTGTCATCGTCACATTCGGATACGCTCTACGCTTTGCAACAGGTGGAATCGCATTGACAATCAAATCCACTGATGGATAGATATTCACAATCGATTTCAATTGCTTACTATAGCGTTCAATAAAACTTGTCGCATCCGTAGAATTCCCACTTAAGTTATTTGTACCAAAGGTAATAATAATACGTTCAGGTTGAATGATTTCAACGGACTTCACCATCGTAAATGTCCCACTTGCAAACTGCATACAAGGAACACTACCAATCGCATCCACACCCATACCAACAACACCAATCGTGTTATTCACCGTGGTAAACGGTTTTCCATCCTTATCATTCACACGTAAAAAGCGAGCTGTATTGGAATCTCCTAAAAATAACGTCGTTTCAATATATTCCTTTCCCGCATCTTCACTCTTCCCTAAAATCGTCGTCGCATATCGTTCCTTATCAATTTTGCCAGCCTTGGCATCATAGCTTTCATCCAACTTCGATTCTTCTACAACTTTCACTTGCCCATTCGTCTTCGCCTTCTTTGGAAGACACATTGCCACAATCAACCCTACAACAACAGCCGCAAGACAACCAAATGCAATCATGCCATATGTTGTAAGTACATATGTTTTTCCTTTAAATTTTATTTTCATAACGCCTTTATTCTACACCAAACACACCAAAAACTCCCAACAGTTTCCAAACAATCCTTTTCTTTTTCAAAAAACATACTATAATAGCCACGTTTCTAGAAAGAAGGCCATCATGGAATATACAAACCAACAAAAACAACTCGCTCACTACTACGCAAGCATCGGCAATGCGTACAAAAAAGGAACCCTTTTAAACAAAAACCACGACAAAGCCTTCCAATACATCAAACAAGCAGCTGCCTATAATGATGGCTATGGCATCTCCCTACTCGCTACTTGTTACGAAGAAGGAATCGGTACAAGCATAAACCCCCTACAAGCCTTAAACTACTACGAAGACGCCTACGAACAAAACGACATCAAAGCCACCTATAAACTCGGTGACTATTACTGGAACGGCCTCACAAACATCCTACCTGTAGACCGTATAAAAGCATACAACCTCTACTTAGAAGCACTTATTCGTTCCAAACAAGAAAACGACACCTACAACGCACCAGACATCTACTTCCGTCTAGCACGTTGCTTACAAACAGGAATCGGCACTCAACACGACTTAGAAGGAGCCATCTCTTTCTATCAACACGCCTACAACGGCTTCTACCAACGCATTGAAGAAGGAGACATCAAAGCCGAAACGCTTCTCAACGAATCCGAACAACAAATTTACAATTGCCAAAAAGACCTTGGTATTCAACCAATCCAGGAAGACATCGTCTTTGAAGCCTAACTTTTTTCAAAAAAGCAGTTGCAGAATCATTGAACTATGGTATTATTTGTAGGCATTGTTCAACAAACGCAGGAATACCCAAGCGGTTGAAGGGGCAGGCTTGGAAAGCTTGTAGGTCGGATGACGGCGCCAGGGTTCAAATCCCTGTTCCTGCGCCATTTAACAAATCACCACTCATTGAGTGGTTTTTTTATGTTTAACCAAAAAAAGAAAGTAAACAAACGTCTACTTTCCATTCATAAATTCACTCTCTAATACATCCATTGCATTCTTTGCCGCATGCATCGTCTTACCAACCAAGACATCCCGAATCACAAAGGATTCATCAATCAAAAACGTCGTCCGCACAACTCCCATTGCGACCTTTCCAAAACTCTTCTTCTCTTGATACACACCATACGCACCAATCGCCTCCATATTTGGATCTGATACAAGCGTAAATGGTAACTCTTGTTTCAAAGAGAAATTCTTATGCGACTTCACCGAATCCTTGGAAACCCCAATCACCTTTACATTCTTACCAACAAACACATCATAAGAATCACGGAAACCACACGCCTGCTTCGTACAACCAGGTGTTGAATCCTTCGGATAGAAATACAACACAATCTTCTGTCCTTTATAATCACTCAAACGAACAAGATTTCCATCTTGATCTTCTAACGCAAAATCAATTGCCTCATTACCTATCATTGACATACAATCACTCCTTTGCACCAATATAATACAAACCAAACCCACAAACCACCAACATGCTTATGGATGATAACTTTCCAAAAAGAACCGATCTCGTTCTAAAAACAATTGTCTTGTCTGCCCTTGAATGCGACACGTGTAACGAATGCCACACCCACCAACAACCGATGCCCGATTCTCAATTGCCATAATCTTTTCAATCGGATATTTCATTCCATCCCACACCACAAACAACGGCGTTGTCACACCTTCCTTACTCACAAGCGTCACAACATCCACATAGCGCTTATACAACGTACTCAACTTGACATCGTCCTTCCTCTAAAGAAACCAACCGGATGAATCGTATGATCATCCTTCGGATTAAAGTTACACAACTCAGCATCCACAAGCGTACTTGCCCGCTTCACAACATCAAACCCATACTT
This sequence comes from Erysipelotrichaceae bacterium, assembly GCA_020026035.1. Taxonomy (GTDB): domain Bacteria; phylum Bacillota_I; class Bacilli_A; order Erysipelotrichales; family Erysipelotrichaceae; genus Bulleidia. The sequence goes on from JAHHRC010000007.1 coordinate 23,986, forward strand.
ATTCCGCAACGCATCCATCGCTTCATCAATCTTTCTTGCCTTAAAATGCACCGTATCATCACTAAACAAATCAATCTGCCGATCATCACTATGCGCCCGTAACTTCGAAACCGAAATCCCAACCGCACGTAACTCACACTCACAATGCCAATGCATTCCAAACAAATCCATCGCCGCTTTCAAAATCTCATCCGACACATCCGTTGCCTGTAACAACTTCTTTTGTCTTGTACACCAATTCAAATCCGTATCACGATAATTAATCGACACAACCATCCCATCTAATCCATGGTCTTTTAACCGTGACGCAATACTTTCCGCAAGAATATACAACACCGGTCGTAACTCATTATGACACTTCACATCATGAATCATCGTCATCGAATTCCCAATCGACTTAGGCTGTAAGTACGCCCCTGTATGACTTACTTCCCCACTTTCATAGCCATTGGCAAAATTGTAAAGCATCGTACCAGCAACCCCTAAATACCGATACAACTTCTCTACTGAAGCATTTGCCAAATCACCAATCGTAAAAATCCCTACATCTTTAAGCTTCGCTTCTGTCGCCCTTCCAACATACAACAAATCTTCTACCGGAAGCGGCCACACCTTCTCTTTATAATTTTCTTTACTAATCACCGTCATACCACTTGGCTTCTTCATATCCGATCCAAGTTTCGCAAAGATTTTATTATACGAAACCCCAACCGATACCGTTAATCCAAGTTCTTCTAATACTTCCCTTTGAATCTTACACGCTAATTCAAGACCACTCATCCCTAACATCACAAGCGACGCACTCACATCCACCCACGCTTCATCTAACCCAAAAGACTCCACATGATCACTATACCGCCGATAGATATTCTTCACTTGCTCGGTATAATACATATACTCTTCATAATGCGGTGGAATAATGACAAGGTCTTTACACTTTCGATAGGCATCACGAACCGTTTCCCCAGTCTTGATTTGAAACGCCTTCGCTATATCATTCTTCGCCAAAATAATCCCATGCCTAGTTTCCTCATGACCCCCTACAGCCATTGGAACCTTCCGCAACTCCGGAAACTTCATCTCCTCAATCTGTGCATAACAATGGTTTATATCAATATGCAAAATCACACGCTCCACAAGAACTCACCACCTATCGTACAGGTATTATAAATGGAATGTGTTCCGTATTTCAACCAAATACGCAACACAAAATCAAACAAACAAGACAATTGTTGCTTAATATGCTAAAATATGCTCGGTGATATCATGAACTTAAAAGAAATTATTTTAGACTACCAAACAAAAACCGGCTACTCCCTAGCCGAAATCGCAAGACGCGTCGGTGTCTCTCGATCAACCGCCACAAGATGGGTCAAAGGTGACATCCAAAGCCTTTCCTATGACACCATGGAACAACTCTCGAAACTTGTCGGCTATAACGTCGAACCACACCTCAAAGGCATGGACATCTCCATGCACCTACCAATCCTAGGTTATGTAAAAGGTGGCTATGACTTATTCAACGAAGACAATTACCTTGGAGAAGAAGAAGTCTCCCTACAAGAAAAGAAACTCGGTGACTTCTACTTACAAGTAACCGGAGACTCCATGATTGGCGATGGCATCCTAGATGGCTCCTTAGTCCTCGTTCAAAAGACAACACACTTCACAAACGGAATGATTGGTGTTGTGGCAATTGGTGATGAAGTAACCGTCAAAAAACTAAAACGCAAAGGAAACCTACTCATCTTAGAAGCGAGCAACCCTGATGTTGAAACACGTTATTTCACCCCTGAAGAAATCCAAACCCTACCCATTACAATCCTTGGCAAAGTCGTTCTTTGCAAAAAGTATTTCTAATAAAAAAGCCAACAAAGGTTGAAAGATTCCCATCCAAACCTTAGACTAGACAAGAAAGGACATTCCCCGTAAGGAATGTAGGTAACAACATGATTAAAACAAGTGACTTCTACTACGATCTACCAGAAGAATTGATCGCTCAAACCCCATTAAAAGACCGCACAACAAGCCGCATGCTTGTCGTACATAAAAACACAAAAGAAATTGAACACAAACACTTCTACGACATCCTTGACTACCTCCATGAAGGAGACGTCATCGTTCGAAACAATACCCGTGTCATCCCAGCTCGTTTATTCGGCACAAAAGAAGTAACCAACGCCCACGTTGAATTACTTCTATTAAAACAAGAAGAAAACGACATCTGGGAATGCTTAGTTGGAAATGCGAAAGTCGTAAAAATTGGAACCTTCGTAAGCTTTGGCGATGGTTTATTACGTGCCGAATGCATTGAAATCGGCGAAAAAGGACTACGCAAATTCAAGATGCACTATAACGGCATCTTCAATGAAATCCTCGACCAATTAGGAACCGTTCCACTTCCTCCATACATCAAAGAAAAACTCGACGACCCAGAACGCTACCAAACGGTTTATGCAAAAGTCGAAGGATCTGCCGCTGCCCCAACCGCCGGCCTACACTTCACCGATGAAATCTTTGCCAAACTCAAAGAAAAAGGAGTCAAAGTCGTAAACGTAACACTCCATGTAGGACTTGGAACCTTCCGTCCTATGGATACAGAAAACATCGAAGAACACGTTATGCACTCGGAAATCTACATGATGGACCAAGACGCAGCCGATGAACTAAACAAAGCCAAAGAAGAAGGACGTCGTATTATCGCAGTTGGTACAACATCCGTTCGTACCATTGAATCCGTATGGAATCGCTTCAACAAATTCGAAGCTTGTTCTGGTGAAACAAACCTCTTTATTTACCCAGGTTACACCTTCCATACTTGCGATTGTATCCTAACAAACTTCCATCTACCAAAGTCCACTTTGATTATGATGATTTGTGCTTATGCTTCCAAAGAATTAGTCTTTAACGCGTATAACCAAGCCGTCAAAGAACGCTACCGCTTCTTCTCCTTTGGCGATTGCATGTTCCTTACAAATGAATAAAAACGAACAAGACGCTTACATTGCGTACTTAAAATCACGCAAAAGCTCGCATAAGACAAATTACTATTTAGAATCTCTCAAAGAAATAAAAGCCATCCAAAAAGAATTCACAACACGAAAACCAAAACTATTACTACACGCCTGCTGTGCCGTATGTGCAAGTTTTCCCCTTGAATTCTTAAGTGAAGTCTTTGATTTAACTGTCTTTTTCAACAATTCAAACATATACCCACAAAGTGAACATGACCGTCGTCTCGACGAATTAAAACGCTATCTTCTTGAAGAATTCAATGGTTCGATCAAAGTCATCACAAAACCATATGACTATGAAACCTATATGAAACCACTAGACCCCTTCAAAGACGACCCCGAAGGATGGCGAAGATGCTTTATGTGCTACCGCTTCCGCATGGAAGAAGCTTATCAGTACGCCGTAAACAACAACTTCGACTACTTCACCACCGTCATGTCCATTTCAAGACAAAAAGACAGCCAAAAGATTAACCAAATCGGTCATACCCTATCTAAGAAATACCCAACGGTACGCTACTTCTATAGCGACTTCAAAAAAGGCAATGGCCAAACAAGAAAAAATGAACTCGTAAGTAAGCATGACTTATACCGCCAAGACTATTGTGGCTGTAAATATTCGATGCGACACTTAGACGAAAAATAACCCGATTACTGCTACGTAACCGGGTTTTCATTTTTAAATTGTTTTTTCATATACAAATAACTTGCAAAGATACAAGCACTACCAATCCAAACCGTATAGCTAACACCAATCTTCTCCGCTAAAAAGCCATACAAAATACCACCAAAGGACGCCGCCACAATCCGTAACATCATCCCTGTCGACATCACACGTGATCGATACATCTCTTCTACATGTGTTTGCATATACACCATATTACTCGATCGTACTGCAAGTGTGATAAACAAACTCAAACAATCCACAAACAACACAATCCCAACATAGAAGAAGATATGGGCAAGATCTTTTAAGGCAAACAACACCGTAAAGCCTAATACCACAAGACCTGCCGTTGTTACTAACATCGATACAGCAATAATCTTTTCAATTGGATATTTCTTGATAATACGATCGACAAAGAATGGCGCAATGACTAACATTCCAACCGTAATGGACGAATACACCGAAAACGCATATGGCGAAATCCCAAACACTTCCAAAAGAATATACGTCATTAACACATTAAATACCGCTGCCTCGGTAAAGGAAATCATCGGTAGAACCTCAATCAACGTCTTAATATGCTTACGATCTTTCACATACAAATAGCCAAGCTTTACATCTTCCACATTATCACGCCATGTAACCTTCTTCGCCTCAAACGTCCTTGTGGCAAATGGTGTTTTCACTCGTACCATCCACAGAAAGGCAAAAAACAATAAGCCAACAATCATCAAAAAGATCGTTTCAAGCTTTACTGATTGGTACAAATACGCAGATAAAAACGGACAAATTGCAGACACAATCCCATTGTCTAACATACAAAAACTAGCCGCATCTGCTAAGTATTCTTCCTCTAACAACTCCGGAATAATCGCCTCTTCACATGCCCCATAGAAAATCTCAATGATTTCTAAAAACAACACAATGCTATAAACCATCGGCATCGTTAACGTACCTTGTAAAGAAATCCAATACGTAAACATAAGCATCACGATAACCGTAAGTAAATTCAACGATGACATCACTTTCACTTTCGGATAGCGATCTCCAAACACGCCGGCAAACGGTGTTAACAATAACCTTGGTATCGCTCCAATGGAAATACTAATTGCAAACTGAAACGGTGAACCCGTTTCTTTTAAAATATAAAACGATAGGATGTATTGGAATATATTACTCGCCCCAATCGCAAACGATGACGCAATCCAATACTTGTCGAATTCTTTATACGCAAACAACTCTTTAAAACGAATCGATTTCATAAAACCACCTCAGTCTTTTGTATCGCTTAACCGTTTCTCATAGCCCCCTGTTACCTGCAAGCCTTCACTACAAATAATAAACGCCTTCGGATCTAAGGATAAAATATCTTGTTTCACAGATTCTACTTCTGACTTAGAAACAATCGTACAGAGTACTTCTGTTTCTTGATTCGTATACGCACCCTTTCCTTCCCAGTACGTTACACCACGAATATACTTCTGAAGAATCATCGTCTTCACTTCTTCACAATGCGTGAAAATCATCAACTGCATTTCAATATTCTGATAATGCCAACGATCAATCATAAAGGAAAAGATTGCCACATAAATAACCGAATACAAAGCAATGCGCACATCAAACAAAATCGCACACACAATGTATAGAACGGTATTAAAGTAAAGACTCATACGCCCAACAGAGAAACGCTTCCTTACCTTTGTTAGATACAAGCCAAGTAAGTCTAAACCTCCCCCACTTGCTCCACCTGATAAAATACCACCAACACCAATACCACCAACAATTCCACTAACAATAATGTTGGTTAACTTATCATCAAACACCATTTCCTTCGGAATTGGAATCAAAGAGAAGGTAATCGTTTGAACAACTACCGACAACAACGTTCCAAACAACATCTTCTTACCAGCCGTCTTATAGCCAAGTACAAATAGTGGAATATTAAACAACAAGTTAATAAGACCCGTCACATTGAACTTCGTAACACTTGAAAAGAACACCTTTGCAATGACCTGGGAAACACCAACGACACCACCAACATACAAATGAATCGGCACCATAAACACATTCACCGACATTGCAAATAAGAAAGAACCACCAATAATCAAACCAATACTTTTAAGCTTCAAAGGACGCTTACTCTTCGCCCCAACCAAACGATTTTCCATACGTTTCTCTCCATTCTAAAAAAGTTTTAAAACTAGCTCAATTTTAGCATGACAAAAACCAAATCTCCTACACATTTCCACACGAATTCACTATAATAGAACCAATCGATTTACAATTCAGCCAATGGCTTTTTTCTTTGTTTAGAAAGGACACACATGCGAAACAAACCTCTTGATTTAACAACCGGAAACCACGTTGAAAAAATACTCCTCTTCTTTATCCCGATCCTTTGTTCAAGTCTCTTCCAACAACTCTATTCCACCTTCGATGCCATCATTGTTGGTCAAATGGTAGGTAAAGTAGGCCTAGCCTCCATCGACGCCGTTGCCCAACTCTTATACCTTCCAATCGCCTTTTTCAATGGTATCGCAGCTGGGTCTACGATCATGATCTCACAATACTTTGGCGCAAAAGACTACAACAAACTATTAAAGTCCAAACAAACCGCCATCGCCTTTGCCATCTCATTTGGCATCCTTTTATCCATTCTTGGATGTCTTGCGACACCGTTTATTCTTTCGTTCATGAAACTTCCACAAGAAATCTATCCACACACGCTTAGCTATTGTCGGATTTTCTTTGGTGGTCTTGGCTTTTCCTTAGTCTACAACATTGGTGCCTCCATCCTTCGAGCGGTCGGTGATTCCTCCGTTCCATTCCATATCTTAATGGTTTCAGGAATCTTTAATATCGTATTAGACATCCTTCTTGTAGGACCTATGCATCTAGGGGTAAAGGGTGCAGCCATCGCAACGACAACCGCCCAAGCCATTTCTTCCATTCTAATCATTCGTGCCCTTTGTAATCCAAACAAAGTCGCACCACTCACCCTCAAAGAAATCACCTTCCATAAAGACCACTTCCTAGAAATCATCAAATACGGTCTACCTACCGCCTTCCAAGTGTCTTTATATCCGATTGGAAACTTACTCATTCAAATCGCTGTAAACTCCATGGGCACAAACAATATCGCTGCCTATGGTCTATGTTCCAAACTCGCCCTATTCATGTGGCTACAGATTGATTCGTTAGGACCTTCCATTACAACCTTCGTTGCCCAAA
>JAHHRC010000070.1 GCA_020026035.1 Erysipelotrichaceae bacterium
GCTAGGTCACAGGTTCGAGCCCTGTTTAAGGCGCCATTTGTAAATTGATCATCACAATTGTGGTGATTTTTTTATTGCAAATTTATACTTGCAATGACTTGTGAGTTGGGGTATTATTTAGTCACGCCTTAATAGCTCAGTCGGCAGAGCGAGCGGCTGTTAACCGCTAGGTCACAGGTTCGAGCCCTGTTTAAGGCGCCATTTGTACATAACATCACTTCGGTGGTGTTTTTTATTTTATACATGGATAAGGGTTTTCATTGTTGGTATAATGGATGGAAAGAGAGGTGTGTCTATGAGTTGGACTGCATTTTGGATTTTTGTTGGAGTTATGGCTGTATTGTATGTGTTGAATCAGTTTTTTACCCAGCGTAAGGTAGCTGTGATGTCGATGATGTTGTATCGTCAAGGGGATGTGGATGGCTATTTGAAGGAGTTGGATCATTGGACGACGAAGTTTATGTTTTCGAAGAATTTGCGTCGTTTGATGTTAATTGATGCATACATGGCAAAAGATGACATTGAAAGCTTGAAGGCTTTGTTTGATGAGATTGATGGATTGAAGATTCCGGATGGTGATCGGATGACGGTGTTACAGAAGGAGATTCCGTTCTATTTGAATCTGAATGAAGTGGATAAGGTCAAAGAGGTGTATGCGAAGATGAATGAGATCTATGCGCGTATTCCTGAGAAGAAAAAGAAGAAGAGTAACTATGATCGTATGATGCAAGAGATGAAGTATTTGCTTGCGATTCATGTGGATCAAGATGGAAGCTATGCGAAAGAGTTGTTTGATCTTGGTGAGTCATTAAAGGATGATATTCCATCTGGTGTGTATTTCTTTAAGGCGGCACAGTCGTATTATCTATTGAATAATAAAGCGATGGTGGAACGTTCGTTGAATAAGGCGAAGACGCGTCTTGTTGGTACACCGATGGAAGAAAAGATCAAAGAGTTACTTGCGACAAAGAAGTATGCGCATGTGATGGAAACACGGTTGTAGGTGACAAGATGGATTACGGAGATTTAATGTTTTATATCTTGGATGCGTATGCATTGTATGTGGCGTATCAAAGTTTTGAGAATTCAAGAAAGATTAAAGTGGAAACGACGGTTGGCGTGAAGTTTAAATGGTTAATTCCATCGATTGTGGTATGTATTGCCCTGATTGGGTTTACAAGCTATGAAGGAGTCTTTCGGATGGTGCAAACAGTTGTCTTATTAACTCTTGCATCGGCGAGTTATATGTCGAAGAGTGGGTTAAGCGATGAGGGGATTGTTCGCATGGGGAAGTTATATCGCTACAAGGATGTAACGAAGGTAGATATCAATGACACGGATTGTTGTGTGATGTTTACGAAGAATGTGACGCCATCTGCGTTGTATTTTGACTTTGAACAAATGGATGAAGTACGGGCGTACTTAGGGAAGTTTGTGAAGTTGAGTAAGAAGAAAGAAATTCGTTATTAAGTAGAAAATGGTAGGAAGCTATCGTTTTCTTTTGTCTATAGAAAGTGAGTTAGATATGAACGAAGAGATTATTGTTGCGATTGCAAAAAAGTTGAAGGTAAAACAAAGCCAGGTGGTAGCGGTGTTAGAGCTCTTAGAAGAGGGAAACACGGTACCATTTATTGCGCGTTACCGTAAGGAAAAGACGGGTGCGCTTGATGAAGAGCAGATTCTTTTTATTGAAAAGGAATACCAATATGAGTTGAAGTTAGCAACCCGTAAGGAAGCGGTGTTAGCGGCGATTGAAACACAAGGAAAGCTTACCGAGGAAATCAAGCAGGAAGTGAATGCTTGTACGAAGCTATCACAGGTGGAGGATATTTATCGTCCATATGCACAAAAGAAAAAGACCCGTGCTGCGGTTGCGATTAAGCATGGTTTACAACCACTTGCGGACTATATGTTGTCTTGTCCGGAAAGTGGCGATTTAGAGGAAGTAAGTAAGGCGTACTTGAATGAGGATGTAATAAGCGTGGAAGATGCGATTCAAGGGGCTTGCGATATTATTGCCGAAGTTGTTAGTGACAATGCGAAACAACGTTGGGCATTCAAGGAATTGATTGAAAAGTCTGGTGCGATTCAAACTAAGGTGAAGAAAAATAATCCAGATGAAGAAAAGAAAGTCTACCAAGATTACTATGACCATAGTGAGAAGGTCAGTACGATTGCCAATCACCGTATTATGGCGATTGATCGTGCGGAGAAGGAAAAGGTGCTTACGGTTAGCTTTGTCTATGATGTAGAGCATGTCAAAGAGGAAGCGCTTCGTAACTTAGTGCATGGGAAGGATACCTATGTGTTAGAGCAATTGAAGAATGCGGCATATGATGGATGTACGCGTTTGTTACTACCGAGTATTGAACGTGAGATTCGTTCCGATTTATCGGCGCGTGCGCATGAGAGTTCAATTGAGATTTTCTCAATGAACTTAGAGAAGTTATTACTACAACCACCGCTCAAGGGTAGAGTTGTATTAGGCTTTGACCCAGCGTTCCGTACGGGTTGTAAGTTGGCTGTTTTAGATGAAACAGGTAAGATGTTAACGATTGAGAAGATTTATCCACATGAACCTGTGAATAAGAAAGAGGAAGCGGCGAAGAAGATGCTTTCCTTGATTAGCAAGTACAAAGTGGAAATCATTGCGATTGGAAATGGAACTGCATCACGTGAATCGGAGCGTTTTGTGGCGGATTTGATTCGTGACAATGCGTTATCGGTTAGCTATGCGATTGTAAGTGAAGCTGGTGCGTCGGTGTATTCGGCAGGTGATATTGCCCGTGCAGAATTCCCGGATTTAGCGGTAGAAGAGCGTTCGGCGGTTTCGATTGGTCGTCGTTTGTTAGATCCACTTGCGGAATTAATTAAGATTGATCCAAAGTCGATTGGGGTAGGTCAGTACCAACATGACTTGCCACAAAAGGATTTGACAGCTCGTTTAGATGAAGCGGTTATGAAGGCTGTAAATAGAACGGGTGCGGACTTGAATACGGCTTCGATTGAATTATTGACCCATATTTCAGGTTTGAATGCATCGACGGCAAATGAGATTGTGAAACACCGGAATGAACATGGAAAGTTTACATCTCGTAAGCAATTGTTAGATGTTAAGAAGTTAGGGCCTAAGACATTTGAACAGTGTGCCGGATTCTTGCGTATTGTGGGTGGTAGTGAACCACTTGATGAAACATCGATTCACCCTGAGTCCTATCAGGATGCGTATAAGGTGATGGAAGCGTGTGGCATTGAAAAGCTTGGTGTAGCCGATGCGACATTTGATGAAGAAGCACTGAAGGATTTAGGTATTGATTCCTATACGTTAAAGGATATCGAAGATGCGATTCGTCAGCCACTTCGTGATTATCGTGACCAATTTGAAGGGGCGATTTTGAAGTCGGATGTACTTGAGTTAAGTGATTTGCATGTTGGAGATCAATTAGCTGGTACGGTTCGTAACGTTGTTGACTTTGGGGCATTTGTGGATATTGGCTTGCATTCCGATGGTTTGGTGCATATTTCACATATGTCGATGAAGCGTTTGAAACATCCTTCCGAATTGTTAGCGGTTGGTGATATTGTGAAGGTGTATGTGCTTGAAATTGATGAGGCACGTGAACGTATTCAATTGTCGTTGTTGTCACCAAGTGATTTACAAAAGCGTGATGAGGCGTATAAGGCGAATAAGAATCGCAATAAGAAGAAGCATAAGAACCAAAAACCAAAGAAAAAAGAGCTTACGATGGATGAGGCGAAGGCTCGTTTGTTAGAACGGTTTAAGAAGTAATAGAAAAGATGCACGGTTGTGCATCTTTTTGATTAGGCATGGCAGCTTTCAATGATGTTTTCGTCTGTTTGTAGGGTGTTTGTGAGGTATTGGTGGATGATATCATCACAGTTTCCACTTGCGCCTGAGATGTAGTGGATGTTGGCGTTTTGTAGTTTACTACAAGCGCCTTGGCACATTGCGTTTAAAATGACAGTGTCAACGTTTTGACTTTGTAGGAAGGTGATGATTTCACCGTGTTTTGCGCCATTTGTGTCGATGACGTTTGCGTTTACGATGGTCGTTCCTTCAATGTCGTAGATTTTGAATTCAGTTGTTTTTCCAAAGTATGGAAAGATTTCGCCATCTTTGTGGCTGATTGCAATTCGTTTCATGTTTTTCTCCTTTATTTATCGCCGAAGCATTTAATGTATCCATCACATGGATTGATGTGAATGCCGTTTTCGCCTTCGATGTAGAAGTGCGTATGTGGGGTTGAGGCAAGACCTGTCATACCAAGGGTTCCGATGATGTCGCCTTTATCGACGATGGTTCCTACTGGTAATGGGCTTGGTACGGACATGTGTCCATAGTAGGTACGGTAGCCGTTATTGTGGTTGATGAAGACGTAGTTACCGGATATTGGGTGGTAGCTATTTTCTTCAATGACACCACGGTCGGATGCGTAAACTGGTCCGTAGTGGTTGTAGGAGTCTTGTACGTCAATGGCAAGGTGACCTGGGTAGCCAAGCCAGCCGTTGATGATATTTGGGTTGTCGGTTGGCCAACGGTACGTGCCGGTTCCAAAGCCTGGGATTTCAATCGTTCCGACTTTCATGATTTCTGTCGTTGGTTGCATGGTGTCAATGGAGGACATTAGTTTACCAGAGACTAGGATTCCGTTGATCCATTTTTCTTCATAGAGGGAATTCTTCGAGCCATCGATTCCTTGTTGGATAATTTCTGTAACTCCTGCTCGTAATGTGTCGTCTTGTTGGTAAATGGCTTCGAAGTAGATTGGTTCTTTCTTCATGTGTTCTTTGGTTATGATGACGTCCATGATTGGGGTGAAGTAGGTGGTGCATAGTTCCATTCCTTCTTCTAGGACTTGGTCAACGCTTTGGATTTTGTCACGGTTGATGTTCATGACTTGGGTGGCGGTTAGACCGAAGTTTTTCATACCAACACCGGCTACGGTGTCGTTTTGAACGACGGTGTAGTAGGTGCGGTCTTTGTTGTCGCCGTATTTGATGTATTCTAGGATTTCTTCTTCGCTCATTTTGACATCTTCTTTGGATACGAAGGTTTCTTCAAGGGTGATGTTTTGGGCGATGGACACACCGATTGGTCTTGAACCATATGTCTTTAGAGGAGGTGTTTCGTGGCCGTTATTGAGGAGGTTGAAGTCTTGGGTGTCAATGTAGTAAGAAAGGTAGGTTTGTAGGGCTTTGGTGTAGAGTTCTTCGTTTTTGACATAGAACTTCGCATAGACGTTTCCTTTGTCATCGGAAAGTTCTACAGCGGTTGCTTTGATGGCAACGAGGTCATTGGCTTTGATGTAGTCAATGAGTTGTTGGTCAATGTTTTCGTATAGGTTGTAGTCTTGAATGGTGGTGGTATACATATCACTTGCGAGTGAGAGTTCGCTGTTTTCAAAGGTTTGTTGGTAGTCTTTTTTATAGAGGTCTTTGAGGAATTGTTGAATCATGGATGAATCGGTGATGGTTCCAAGTAGATGGTCTTGGTAGTACAGGCATGTGGTTTCTTTTGGGGTAGAGACATGGCCTATTATGTGTTGGTTTAAAGCACCGATTGTAATGTTTTGACTGGCGTCTACTTGGGTGGTTTTGGGGATGCTTACTTTATTTGTAATAAGAGTGACAATGATTGCACTAATGAGTGCAAGAGTTAGTGTAAGGTATTTTTTCATAAATCCTCCCTGTTGCCTTTCTATCATAGCATGACTCTTGTGTTACTTGTGAGTGAATTAGTATTGTGAAAATTGCGATTTATAAGGCATAATTGTGATAGGTGATGAATATGGCGTTTTTTCTAAAACAAACAAAAAACAGGAAAGGTACTTACTTACAGATTTATCTAAACTACTACGATTCAGACGCAAAGAGTGCGCGGCATCAATCGTATCAAGTGGTTGGCTATTTACATGAGTTAGTCGAACAAGGAATTGAAGATCCAATTGCAATGGCGAAAGCGAAAGTGGAACAGTTAAACAAAAAACTACGGTGGATTCGTGCAAAGGATCGTAAAGTGCTTGGTGTTGATGAATACGAAATGCTTGGCTATTTTCCTTTGAAGCAAATTCAAAATGGATTGTCTTCGACCTTTGAGAAACAAGAGATTATTGAAACACTGGTGTATCAAATGTTAGTACATGGCAGTATTGCAAGTGAAGAAAAGGTTTCAAAACTTGTAAGATGTAATGTGTATTCAAAGGAAGAGGTAAAAGAAGCTTTAGCGAGTGTTACAAAGAATTATGAGGACATTCTTAATCAATACACAAAGGCAGTGAAACAAAAATACGGTGTAAGTGATGAACAGCTGTATGTTGTACGAGGACGTGTATTTGCGGATGATTGTGTGTATCGTTTGGGTTGTTTGTTTGACGCAAATAAGATGTTACTTGGAATGAAGTTGTTTGCCTTAGACGCAAGTTTAGATGTCATTGTGGAAGAATTGAAAACAATGGCGGATGTGACAGGGGAAGTGATTCTAGATGATGAAGTAATTGATGAGTTGTTTGATGATTTTAGTGAAACGATTGAGAAGATGGAAGAAGAGATTGAAGTAGAAAACTTTGATTGTGTGTTTGGTCGTTTTGTGATTCGTTGTATTGCGGATTTGTTGTTTGGAATCT
>JAHHRC010000071.1 GCA_020026035.1 Erysipelotrichaceae bacterium
TACTCCTACTGATGAAGGTACACCTGAAGAAACTGGCGCATCTGAAACGGAAGCTGCAGGAACTGGTGAAGGTGAAACTGTAGATAATACAGAAACTGGCGATAAGGAAGAAGCTACAGAAGGTGAAACGGAAACTGCAGAAGGTGAAGCGCCAGAAGTTGATGAAGATGAACTTGTTTCTAGGAAGATTGAAGAAATTCTGGATGCGGTGAAAAAGGCGTATCCTTTTGATAGTGGGTTCTATGTAAAAGATTCTTATGATGCATTGCTTCAAAGAATTCGTGATGCGCTTGTTGGTAAGAAACTAAGTGCGCTAGAACAAATTGATATTCCTACCTTTGTGCTTGATTATAAGAAAGACTTTGAGGCTTGTTTTACTGCGGAACATCAGGCTGAATTGACAGATACGCTTTCAATTGAAAAGAAGAAGCGTATTGAAGCGGTAGAAAAAGAATATGTATTTAATGAAGAAGTTTATGTCAAAGAGTTGTTTGATCAAGCAATGGCAGAAGTGAAAAATGAAATTAATAATAGTTCGAGTTTGAAGGCATTAAATGGTTACCGTGATTATAAGATCAAGGAAGCGTTTGCGAAGGCGTTTACCGAAGAACATAAGTTGAAACAAGAAAAAGATCGTAGAATTCTTGAGATTCAAAATCGTTATGATAATACAAATGGAATCTACGAAAATGATAAGAAACAATATGATATGTTAATGCGTCAAGTGATTGACTTGATTGAAAAGTGTAAGGATCTAGAGTCCTTGAAAAAGATTGATGATGCAGACATTGAGGAACAATTCAATGAGATTCTTTCTGCGGAAGGGTCTTTCCCGGTTGCGAAGCGTAAGAAGTTTGAATGGGTAAAGAATACGTTCCCATTTGATCCAGAACGCTATGAACAAGAAACGTATGATCAAGCGTTGAAAGATGTTAAAGAGTTGATTGATGCTTGTGAGGATCCAAAACAATTGAGTGATAGCACGGCTAAAATTCAAGAAATTATGAATGACGCATTGACGGGTGATGGACGTGTTCGTGTTGCGCGTGAACAGAAATTCGAAGAACTTAAGGCAATGTACCCATTTGATGGAAGTAAGTATTTAAAGAATACGTATGATGCACTGTTAGAAGAGATTAAGAAAGAGTTCATTGATGAAAATACGGATATTGAAAACTTGGATTTAACACAATTTAGTGATCGATTTGAAGAAATTGAACGTCCTAAGGACTTAGTTATTACAAATAAGGTGTTGTCTGATTTTGACTTGCAAGTTGGTGATCGTTCTTACGATTTCAATGGGTTAAAAGGTGAACCAGAAATTCCGATGAGTACGACGGAAAAGGTTAAAATTCACTTGAATGCTCGTGTTTGGAATGATGCAGACCATGTAGATGATGTTTCTTTAACGGGAAGTGATGGTGTTAAGTTTGATCAACGTATTATCATGTGGCTTCCTGAATTGATTGAAAGCGATATGAAGCTTGTGGACGAAGATGGTGTTGAGCAAGATGAGTGGCTTGGCTTCTTCGTGGATGATAAGGCAGAGTTGCATCGTAATTACAAGAATAATGCAGACAAGTTTGCGTCTTATATCGAAACACATCCAGATGTAAAGATTAATACTGCCAAGATTCCAGATGATGCGGTTGCGGTGTATCGTGTGATTCCAGCACTTGATGAAAAAGGAAATAAACGAAATCTATTTGTGCTTGAATACTTGCGTGAGTATTTAGAAGAAAATGCACGTATTAAGTCAGATACATACCCATTTCCAAAACCTGGTCATGGTGGTGTTCGTAATCTTGACGTTACTCTTGAGACAAAGATTAATCGTAAAAAGGCTGAAGACTTAAAAGAAGGTCTATTTATGGAATTTGGTGATTTAGGGATTACCGCGAAATTCGAATCAGCTAAGCGTTTAACGAATGTTGATGTACGTACCTATTTCAATGACTATGATATTGATTTAGATGGTGAAAAGATTCATCACTTTGAAACAACGAAATTCAAAAAGGCAATTGAAAGTGAAGAACACATTATCAATACACGAAAAGAAGATGATTATGTGTATTATAAGGTGATTGTTGAGGCGAAAGCGGACAATACAGTTCCACTAGAAAATGTTATTTTGACGCAGTTTATGCCGCATAAGAAATTTAAGAATCTTGATATCGTAGAAGCGACACGTGGTTCTAAAAAAGAAGATATCCTTCTTAAGATTAAGAAGGTGAAGTTCAATAAGAAGAATATTGATACAACGTATCTTGAAGTTCCGAAAAAAGATATGAATGATATTCCAAAGGCATCGCTATTTGGTCAACAGAAAGCATATTCCTATAACTTAGGAACGATGAAAAACGGTGAAAGAATTGAATTGGTCTTCCGTGGGGAAATTGACTCAAAACAATTAGCGGATGATATTAGTTCGCTTAAGACTGTCACTGCGGATGGTGTTACATTTGATCAGGATGAAATGAAGAAAGCACGCATGCTTCGTTGTGATTCCTTCGTTACAGCGTCGAATCTAGAAACACTAGATGGTAAGAAATTTGCGAATCATGATAGCGTAAAGCCATATATCACAAATGACGATACGTATATTACGGTTGAAACTACAACAATAAGACGACCGATGTATGATTACAAAACGAATGGTAGAAATAATCAGAATAAAATTCTTTACAAAGTAAGAATCACAAATGGCGAAGAACATCCATTTAATACAAATAAATATATGTATCGATATGTGCCATTTGTGTCCTATCTTGGTAGGGATTATGATGCGAAACTTTCATATGTCGAAGACTTGAAGTTGGTCGATCAGAATCTGAATGAAATTCGTCCAGAAGATGCGAATCTTATGAACTTTAAGTTAAGACGTAACGAAAAGAATGAAATTGTTGGATATGAAGGGTTGTATAAGGAAATTGACCGCCCAGGGGTAAACAATCCAACGGACGATGTTCACTATGTATTGGTTACTCTAAAAGATGATGTATGGAAGGAAGATCGTGGTAAAGAAGGCGATATTCTAAGTCGAAATAAAGTTGGAAAATATTACCTATCTTCTGTGCTAGGTCATATGTTTGAAAAAGAGGAAGATCGATTGCAGTTTGAATACTACACATCTTTGGCAAATAGTTCAGGCGATTCCGCTGCATTTGAACGTATTTTTATCAGTAAAGGTGCAGAACATGGTCATGTACCATTTGGTGTGTCGTGGAGCTTTTCGGTATACCCTTCTGATACGGAAACCGAACGTGTCATTAAAGATGAAATCACAGCGTCTCCTGAATTAGAACAAAGACTGACTGGGGATCTGACTGTTACATACTCGAAAAATGGAGCAGAAGATGTCGTTGTTAGCCGTCCTTTCACAACAGAAGAAGTAAATTCCTTCGAATATACCATTCCAAGTGAATATGCGTCTTATTATGCGAAATTTGAATATGAATCAGAACCGATTCATGAAGTAGATGAAGAAACAGAAGGTTCCATTTCCAATGGCGTTGTCGCAAAGAGTGATGGGTATTGGCATTCCGATGGTGCAGGTCTTGGTTTCCGGAAAAGACACGAATATGATCGCAGTTATAAAAAGCCTCAGAAACGTGTTGTAAAATTCAATACGCATGAAGCGACGTGGGAAGTGACATCTTTCAATATCTTGAAGAAACACGATTCCGAACAAGAAGATCAAGTTCGCTATGATTCCTTGAGTGATCAATCAGAGTTTCATAATTTCTACTTAACAGATGAGCAGTTTGAAGCCATCGAGGTTCGCTTAGGTGACGGTACTATTGTAGATAAGAGTGAGTACACGATTGAACCGATTATTTATGATGGTGTGCTTCCGAAAAGGACGTCGGCACCATCGGAACTAGAAAAAAAGAATGCTGAATTCATGAAGGATAAGACAATTGGATTTACGATCAAGCCAGTAAATCAAATTGGGGATGAAAATAATACAATTATTGTGACATATGATACGACTTTGTATAAATCTGGATTTGGTACATTTAAACAAGTACAAGACATGAATGACCCAGAAGAATATGTTCGTGTTGGATCTGATCTCTACAGAAACCAAGCGACAGAAGTGAAATGGGCGTGGGATAAGAAATTGAATGGGCTAAAGGAACATGTTTTTGAAGACTACGATGAATTTAGAACTGGTAATGATAAAGAAGTATTTACATACTTCTCGCATCGTGAAGGTGACATGTTGTATTGGAATGTTGTAGTAAATGCAAATGGGTACCTAGGAGAAGCTCTAGGGTTACCGTACAAAGATGAAAACGGGAAATCAATCGAACGGTTTAATGAAACATTGTATGCGATTGTACCGGAAGGTCTTGAATTAGAAGGTGCGTATCCGATGGATTCAAACCTTCTTCCGCTATACCATGGGAAAGTTTGGGATGTTGATGCGAGTGGTGAACCAGACTACGATAAACCGAAATTAGATGTTGATTACTATGGCGGTATTGTTCGGTTTGGAAATGGTACAGCATATGCACCACAACGCATGGACTTTCAGAATTCCTCTGGTGGATATGGTCATGGGCTTTTGACATATGGGTCTAGTAAAGATCTTGTGATTGATGTCGATGCTGAGCATATTGGGAAATCTGGTAGACTGCCAATTCAATTAAAAAGGATTGTTAACAGACCTGTGGATTTTTCAGATGATTACACGTACTGGCACCAGTTTGTGGTTCGTACACGTATTACTGATGAACAAGTGTTGTTAGGGGTATACCCTCGTGTTGAACCGTCAGATGATCCAGCAGATCCTAAGATTCTTCAATATAAGTTCGCAGTGGAATTTGATGGGGAAGACAAGCAGCGTTTGAGTGATGACTCCTTGAGTGAAAGTATTAAGATTAATCCAATGACAAAGACGCCGCATCGTGAAGATGGTAGTCTTGTGGTTGATTATGAAATTGATATGAATGTAAATGGTGGAAACTTGCTAAAGAATAGTGATGTTGTCCGCGTTTACGATACTTCAAATGATACGTTAAAGATTCGTGTAGGGTCGATTACGGTTGCGGAAGTAAGAGAAGGCAAAGAAGTGATGTTGCCGAAGATTTCTTCATCACAGGCTGAAAATGATCCGGAACTTGCAAAGAATGCGTTCCAATTAGACTTGAGTCGTATGCAGGATGATCATACGGTAATCTTTACAGTGCCGGATAATCGTCACTTGAAGATTCGCTATAAGGCCGATATTAATCCTGTGATTCAAGAGGATGGAGAATTGATTATTCCAGCTCCTAAGAATACAGCTTACTTTGGAGATTTCATGAACTTAGATCATTTAAGTAGTGAGAAGTCTTCGACTGAGATTTTCAAAACGAATGGATCGATTATTGGGCAAAGTCGTATCGCGATTACGAAGGTGGATGAAGAGTTTACGAACCTTACGAATGCGGTATACGAATTTGAAATCTTTAAGGATGGGAACTGGATTAAAGAAGAGCAGCCGATTCAATTCGATGGAACGGATGACAAAGTTGTTTCTGGGGATGATGAGAGTGGGTATGTAATGATTAATCGTAAGCGATTAACGATTAACCATCCATATACCTTGTATCGATTTGTTGAAACAGCAGCGCCAGAAGGCTATGCAATGGATCCACAACCTACATATATTGTGTTTGTGCCGGATGTTCCAAGAGGGCATGAACAAGATCGTAAGGATGCAATTAAGAATATGCAACTTCCTGATGGCTTCGATCGTGAAAAGATTCAAATCTTAACGCGTGGTAGTACATTAGAGTTGTTAGATAAAAAGATTCATTATGCAACCTTTAAGAAGATTGATAAAGAATCGAAGAAGGTGTTGGAAGGCGCTAAATTCGAACTTTACAATGCAAAACTAGTGGATGGTGGTTACGCGATTCATAAGAAAGCGGATCTTTCAACTAATGTAGATCCAAAAACGGAGAACTATGATTGGGTAAGTGAATTACAACCAAACACAATGCCAATTGTGTCTGGTAATTACATCTTGAAAGAAACAAAAGCGCCTAAGCGTTATGAATCCATGAAGCCAATGTTTATCAATGTGGGTGTTGATGGTGCGATTACAACTTATCAAACGAAGCGAATCAAAGCGGAAGATGGTAGTGATGTATTTGTCTTAGATGAAGCATCAAAAGAAGTTCATGAAGATGCGAATAGCGAAATTGTCCTTGAGAATGAAGTTATCAAGGCGATGAAAATCAGTAAGCGTGTTGCAGATACAGGTGATGATCTTGCAGGTGTTACATTTAAGATTACTAAGAAGGGCAAGAATTACTTTGATGTCTTCCATAAAGAAATGATTCTTGAAATGAACGGAGACACGGTTGAACTAGAACGTGGATTAAAGGTGAATGAGCTAAAAGCAGGTCAAGAATACGTGCTTGAGGAAATCAAACAACCTGGTGCGTATGAACCATTGAAATACAAGATTAACTTTGCGTTTGAAAAGGATGGTACAATTTCTCATCTTGGATTGTTGGATGAAAGTGGTAATCCAGTTACTGTGGATGGAATGGATCAGATTGTTGAAGTGAATGATAATAATTTGATTGTTTA
>JAHHRC010000072.1 GCA_020026035.1 Erysipelotrichaceae bacterium
ACAAGTTCCGATTGTCCATTGCCATCAATCCCCGCAACACAAACAATCTCACCCGCACGAACATTAAAGTTTACATGATGCACCGCTTCCTGGTTCTTATGCACAAGAGATGGAACACATAAGTCCTCAACCTCCAACACATTCTCCCCAAGCTCACAAGGCTTCTTATCCACCTTGAAGTTTACAACACGACCAACCATCATGTTCGAAAGTTCTTGTTTATTCGTATCCTTGATATTGACTGTACCAATACCCTTACCACGACGCAATACCGTACAACGATCGGCAACTGCCATGATTTCATCAAGCTTATGCGTAATAAATAGAATCGACTTGCCTTCTTTCGCAAAGCCCTTCATAATACCCATCAACTCATCAATCTCTTGTGGTGTTAATACCGCTGTTGGTTCATCGAAGATCAATACATCATTATCACGATACAACATCTTCAAGATCTCAACTCTTTGTTGCATTCCAACTGTGATATCCTCAATCTTCGCATCCGGATCAATCGCAAGACCATACTTATCACTCAAAGCCATAATCTTCTTGCGTGCTGTTTCCTTGTCAAGCTTTCCATTCTTCACTTCTTCCACACCTAACATGATGTTTTCAAGAACTGTGAACACCTCAACAAGCATAAAGTGCTGATGCACCATTCCAATACCAAGCTTTGTCGCATCGTTTGGATCGTTGATCGAAACCGGCTGACCATTCATAAGAATCTGCCCACCATCTGGTTGGTACAAACCAAATAGCACCGACATAAGTGTCGACTTACCAGCACCATTCTCTCCAAGCAAGGCATGAATTTCACCCTTTTTCAACGTAAGAGTGACATCGTCATTCGCCTTAATCCCTGGGAAGACCTTGGTGATGTGATTCATTTCAATTACATAATCCCCCATTATTTTCACTCAATATACAAACACAAACCCTTTGTATATCTTATCCTTTCTACCGAACAAATCGGATTTCTAACTATTTCTGCAAGCGCTATCATTCCTATTCAAAGAAAGATTCGTAAAATTACATTCCCATACCAAGTTTTTCGCATCAAGTGTTTTCATCATAGTTGACCGATATTTTGTGTATGACAGCAAACTTCACTGCCTGCAATTTCACGAACTCTTACATATATACCATTACGCATATTAAAGAATCATTGCGTATACAATCGTTTCTACACCCGTAGAAACATGCCAGCAAAAGCTGAACCTCCTATATTATACACAAGTTTAGGAAACTCGCATAGAACCAAACAAATCTAAACAATCACAACATTCTTAAGACCCGCCTCTTCGGCAATCTTTTTAAGCCTCAATATCTCATCATCACTCGTAATCGAATGCCCAAGCTTCTCTAGACCCTCTTCTCTTACACCAAATGGCCGATACTTAATTAACTTATAACGAATCGAAGGATCTAAATGACTTGCCACATAGCGAACCGTAGCCTCATTCATCTTACTTGCATTTGGCAAACAAACTGTACGAACCTCATACAACTTTCCAACACGTTGAAGCCATTCAAGATTCCGTAACACATTTTGATTCTCAATGCCCGTTAACCACAAATGATCTTCTAACACACTCGCCTTCACATCCAGCATCACCGCATCCGTAACCGCCATCAACTCTTCCATCTCTTCGTATAACGCATTTCCATTCGAATCCATAAAGCACGTCTTGTTTTCCTTATGAACAAGCGTAAACAACTCGGTTAAGAATTCTTCATACAGCGAACACTCACCACCCGATACTGTAATGCCTTCAATATATGGGAAGTAATCACGAATCTTTTCAACAACATACATAGCACTGTACACATGAATCTTTGGTGAAGCTAAATTTGGACAAACATGAATACATGTATCACATTGCACACACTTCTTCTCATCCCAAACAACTTTTCCATCCACCATCTCTAATGCCTGTACAGGACACTTACTCACACATACACCACAATTCACACACATATGAATCGTCTCTGGATTATGGCAATACAAACAACGAAATGGACACTTCTGAACAAAAATCGAAGTCCGATTCCCAGGTCCATCCACATTCGAAAACTCAATAATCCGATTAATTGGTGCCTTCACACTCTCCATACCTAACACTTCCTTCACAAACCATCTTAACATAAAAAAACTTGCACAACACACGTTGTACAAGCCAAACTACTTTATAATCTGTCGTTTCAATACAACACTTACAACAATTGAAACAACCAATAACCCTAACGCAAACGGATACGCCATAGAAACACCAAACGAAGACACAAGCATCCCTGTAAGCAATGGATTCACAATCTCCGTACAACCACCACTTGTCGCAATCAAGGAACTTGCAACACTCATTCGCTTCGTATCCACTCTTGTCGCTAAAGAAATCATCACCGAGAATAACACCCCAATAAAGAAACCCGTCACAAACAAGCCAGCATAATACCACTTCTTAAACACAACCATGCCAAGCACAACCACAAAGGCCACACAATTATTCATACATAACACATTCTCAGCCTTCATCTTCTTAAGCACAAAGGAGAACACAAACGATCCACACATCGCTCCAACATTAAACGCCGTTAACAAGAATGCAGCACTCGATGCGTCCATCCCCATTTCTAAGGCAAAGGAACTTGTATACATCGTTAATGTATTAAACGTCGCACTATACATCGCCGAAGCAAGCATCAATAACCCCATCGCCTTCCGCTTATCTTTCACCCCTAATTCCTTCACTTGCATCTCATTCGAAGTATCACTTCCACCATCCATCGAAGTCACAACCATCAAAGGTACCACCACACTAGGAATTACAAGCAACACATAATACGACACATAAAACGCCAAGTCATGTTTCAAACAAAGCCCCATCAAAAACGGTGTCGCAAACAAACCAAGCCCAAATAACGCCTGACCAACACTCAACTTTGACGCATACTCATCGCCATACACAAGACTCAACAAACAAGGACAAACACAATCCTGCGCCGCCATTCCAATACCACCAAAACAAGCACAAAGAAGCCCCAAATAGAATTGATCCACAACACTCAACCCCAATAGGAACAATGTCAAACAACTAACACCAATCCCAAGTACAAACTTTGGCCCCTTCTTCTGTACCAACTTCCCTAACAAATACGCCGTACAAACACGTCCCAACGCAAACGAAGACCCAAGCATAACAACATAACTTACATCTAATCCATACCGTTGCATCAAATGCGGCAAACTACACCCCACAACAATCACCGACGCTCCCGTCAAAAAATACATCGCAAAGGCAATCGTTGCGATTCGTTTCTTATTCTGATCCATATTCCACCTCAAATTACCTCAATTATACACGAAAAAAACAAGTTCTCACTTGTTCATTTCGAGCTACATTGACTACCAAACGTTGGATCACAAGTACTATAACAACCACCTAACAAACTCAAACACAACAAACCAACAAGCAAATGTCGCATACATTCAACCCCTTTCCTTATGTAATGTCCTACAATTAATACTACACTCCATACGCCTTTCGTGCCATAATCAAACAAAAGGAGAACAACATGAACAAACAAGCAATTCTCGACATAGGATCAAACACTGTCGTACTACTCATTTATAAAATACACGAAGACAATAGCTTCGAAATCATTCACCACGACTCAAACGCCGTCCATTTAGTTTCCTACAACAAAAACGGCCACATGGAACAAGAAGGCATCGACAAAACCGT
Source organism: Erysipelotrichaceae bacterium (assembly GCA_020026035.1). GTDB lineage: Bacteria > Bacillota_I > Bacilli_A > Erysipelotrichales > Erysipelotrichaceae > Bulleidia. The sequence continues at coordinate 3,744 of JAHHRC010000072.1, forward strand.
CGAAGTCCTAAAACAATACCGCAGCTATCTAAACGAACAAGGCATCAAAGAAACCTACGGCTTCGTAACCGAACCTTGGCGAAACATCGATAACGCAACACAAATGCTTGAAGCCTTCAGTGCCTGTGGTTTCAACATCAAACCACTCACCGGCGAAGAAGAAGCAGCCTTTGACTTCATCGGCTCACGCCTTGACACAAGCGACATACCAACCGGCTTTGCCTTCGATGTAGGAGGAGGCTCTACGGAACTTATCAGCTTCGCAAATAACCGTATCGTAGACGCAACATCCATCCCTCTTGGTTGTGTCCGTCTCAAACAATTACCACTTGACTCAAACAAACCACAAGAACAAGTCCTACAAGCCTTTAAAGACTATCCAAACCTAACCAAAACCCCAAACTCCACCATCATTGGCATTGGCGGAACAATCCGTGCATGCAATCTAATCATGGATGATCTTTACAACCAAAAAGACCTTCTAGAAGTAAGTAAACTGCAAGACATCTTCCACAACCTACAAGCAAACGACCCTACAACCCTACAAGCAATGCATAAAACCATAAACAAATCCCGTCATTCCGTCTTCCTACCAGGCTTAAAGATGGTACTAACCATCGCCTCCCTCACAAACGCTACCCACATCCGTGTGAGTGAAGGCTGTGTTCGTGAAGGCTTCTTAATTCACGTACTCGACTTCATCAAACACCAATAGAAAGAAAGGACAACATATGGCAAAACAAAACATAAACTTTCAATTCAAACTACTCTATGCCATTGGAATCATATTAATCGTAGCTGGCCACAGCATGTCCGGAAGTCTTTACTTCCTAACAAACTGGTTTCCTTACTACGCCTACCATTTACCACTCTTTATGTTTTGTAGTGGCTACTTCTATAAAAAACAAGACACCACAAACATCCACCAAGCCATACTCCACAAAACAAAACGCCTCATCCTACCCATGTATGCCTATAACCTAGTTTACGGCATCCTAACAACCATCCTATTACATCATGGCTTCACCATCGGACAACCTCTCACCCTATACAATTACCTCATCGCTCCATGGAACGACGGCCACCAATTTATGTACAACCTCGGTGGTTGGTTTGTCGCACCCCTCTTTATGGTCTACACAATCAACCTTCTATTCCGAAAGCTTACAAACGACAAACTCTCAGACACTACGATCTTCCTTCTTTACTCCCTTGTTGGCTGTATTGGCATCTATTTCTCCATGCATGAACTAAACCTTGTATTTAGCCGTATTGCCTACTTCCTACCGTTCTATGCCTTTGGAACACTTTACAAATCCAAACTCGAACAAAAAGACACCCTACAAAACCTTCCATACTTTGGAACCTTATTCCTACTACAACTTGCCATCATCATCAAAAAAGGCTACGCCCCAAGCTCTGTACCTGCTTGGGGAACAGGCTATTCAGACGCCTTCACCCCCTTCTTAATTGGCTATATCGGTATCCTATTCTGGCTAAGAGTCACCCGTTTCTTAACACCCGCCTTCAAAGACAGCCGTTATATCTCTTACTTAGCCGATAACACCTATTCCATTATGATGAACCACATCGCTGGCTTTATGCTTGTAAAACTCTTCTTTGCATGTATCTTCAAAGACTTTGATCTAACCCTATGCAAACAAGACATCTGGTACTATTACTTACCATTCAACCTAACAAACTTCTACCTCATCTACCTACTAAACGGACTTCTCTTCCCAATCCTTGTGCAACTCACCATAAACAAATTCAAAAGGAAACTTCACCATGCGTAAATACCTACTTCCACTTACCATTTCCCTAAGCATCCTCTATGCCATCTTAACAACCCCACAACCAATCAAACAAGATAACCTCTACGAACGTTCGATTATGTACTTCGTCTATGCCGAAGACCAACCAGCTGCCTCAATTCTCTTAGACCAACTCAACTTCCAACCCATCACAAACAACTACCCAAATACCACCATTGAATTCACCCCCATCAACGACAAAACCCCATACCAACTTCGTTTCAAAATCAAAACCCCAAACAAAAAAGACCTCAACGAGATCTTCAACCAAACCAATCAAACCATTCTCAAACAAGCAAAACAACTCGCCTATAATACCCACATTGAAAACGTGGAAATCTCTTTAATGGAATACAAATAAAAGTCCCTACGCATTTACGACATAGGGACTTTTAATGTGTTTTCGCTAACATTACGCAGCCCAAACAAATTCATGTGTATTTACACGATCAGCTTGTCCAAGATTTGCACAAACGGCATTACCACGAACTTCCGCAACTGTAAACACATCACCTTCTTGTAGGTAACGATCTAAGATACGCTTCTCATCGTTGAATACAATATTACCAATGACAGGAACGCCACTCTTTGTTGTTAGTACAAAATTGTTGTTTGAATCCTTTGCGAACATCAATGTTTCATTTGGTTGAACCTTCCAGAAACCACTTTGTTCTCCACAGAAAATTACTTTTTCCATAACTGTATCTCCTTGCCTTTATCTATCGGCATATGCAATATAGCACCAGTCAAAATAACTTGCAAATTAGTAAACGTTTTCATCCGAAAATATTTTTAAAAATCGCAAGAAACCGCAATGTAAACGCTTTTTTGCACAGAAGTAACAGTCCTACAATACTTGTACTTTTCAACAAATTACGACAAATCGAAACGTGCCAATTCCTTACAAACCACAATCTCTCTTGCTGGCTTGTTGTTTTCAATACACGTCTCCATCGTCAACAAACGATCTC
>JAHHRC010000073.1 GCA_020026035.1 Erysipelotrichaceae bacterium
AACTAAGCAGGTTGCCGGGTAAGTAAGAAGCACATCGAAAGGTGTGCTTTTTTTGTGCAAATATTTTGTGAAATCATGAATGAACATATGGTATTTGTGAAATAAATCCTGTATAGTACTTTAGTTATTCAAACAAAATAGAGGATGAAAGAAAGAATAATTGCAAGATGCTTGTATATTCCTATCAACTTTGTGAATTTATTAGGAATCTTGCACGTAATTAGATGCTATTTTATCGTATAACGTTTATAATAGGCATCGTGAGGATAAATTTATGGAACAATTGATTTTGAAAACACAAAGCATGGAAGAAACGCATGCCTTAGGAAAAAAGATTGGTGAACATGTATCACCATCCATGGTTTTCTTAATGGCTGGAGATCTTGGGGCCGGTAAGACAACGACGACGCAAGGAATTGCGAAGGGGTTAGGAATTACAAAGACGGTCACAAGTCCAACGTTTAATATATTAAAGATCTACAAGGGAAGAATGCCTTTGTATCATATCGATGCGTATCGTTTAGAAGGGGCAAGTCAAGACTTAGGGTTTGATGAGTTCCTTGACGATGATGGATTGACAGTTATTGAATGGAGTCAGTACGTAAGTGAATTGATTCCAGAGGAATACTTAAGCATTTCAATTCGCTTATTAGAAGACGATGAAAGAGAGTTCACCTTTACTGCAAAAGGAAAACAGTATGAAGCTCTTTTAGAGGAGATTAACTAATGATTACATTATGTATGGACACAAGTTCAACATATCTAGTCATTGCCGTAATCAAGGACGGAACGGTCATTGGTAGCGTGCAAGAAGAGTGCTGGAAGAAACAATCCGAACTCTTATTCCCTAGAATGTTGATGTTGTTAGAAGAATTAAAGATTGATGCGGATGACATCGATGAAGTTGTTGTAACAGAAGGACCTGGTTCCTATACCGGTGTAAGAATTGCAATGACTGTTGCAAAGGTGCTTGCGTCAAGTAAACAAATCCCACTTGCAACACTATCCACATTGCAATTGATTGCGGGTATGAATGATACCTGTCGTGTCTTGTTAGATGCGCATGGAAAACGTGTGTATACGGGTGTTTACAACAAGGGTGAACTTGTTGGTGAAATGCAAGTGATGGGTGTTGATGAATTAAAAGAGATGTTGAAAGAGGATGAAGTTCTCATCGGGGATGGTCAATTGGTTGGAACCTACCATAGTATGGGAAATCTTGCCCAAAACTTCTTAGATTTAAAAGACAAATGGAATTACCAAGAAAATGTGCATACTGTAAAGCCTGAATATTTAAAGACAAGTGAAAGTTACTTGCCAAACAAATGATTCGGACATTAGAAGAAAAAGACTTAGAACAAGTCTTAGCGATTGAACAATCCGTCTTCACATCCCCTTGGCCAATGCGTGAGTTCCTCTATGAGTTGCATGAGAATCCGTTTTCGAATCTGATTGTGATGGAAGAAGAAGGAACGATTGTTGGGTATTGTGATTATTGGATTTTGTATGAACAAGCACAGATTGCCGATATCGCTGTTATGACAACCTATCAACGAAAAGGGTTTGCCCAACAGTTGATGGACTATGTTGTAAGAATGGTTGAGGAACAAGGCTGTGAAAACATTTCGTTGGAAGTTCGTGTTTCCAATACGAAAGCAATTCGCTTCTACGAGAAGAATGGCTTTATTACGGTGAACACAAGAAAGGATTACTATCCAGATACGCATGAAGATGCATATCTGATGGTAAAACCATTAGGAGGTAATTTATGACATTGATTCTAGCAATTGAATCAAGTTGTGATGAGACAGCATGTGCCATCGTTCGCGATGGGAAAGAGTTGTTGTCGAATATAGTTACAACTCAGATTAGTGTACATACTCTTTATGGAGGGGTTGTACCTGAAGTGGCGAGTCGTATTCATGTGGAAAACATTTCCGTTGTGATTGAAGAGGCTTTAAAAGAAGCGAAGGTCACAATGGATGACATTGATGCGATTGCCTATACCCAAGGTCCAGGGTTAATTGGATCATTACATGTTGGTGTGCAAGCGGCGAAGACGTTAGCCTTTGCCTTCCATAAACCATTATTACCAATTCATCATATTACAGGTCACATCTATGCCAATGCATACGTTGCAGACCTAAAGTATCCAATGATGGCGTTGGTGGTATCGGGTGGACATACTGAGCTTGTATGGATGAAGAGTGATTGGTGCTTTGAAGTCATTGGGACAACGCAAGATGATGCGATTGGGGAAGCTTATGACAAAGTCGCAAGAGTCATGGAATTAGGATACCCAGGTGGACCAAAGATTGATAAACTTGCCAAGGATGGTACGTATGCCTATAAGCTACCAAAGCCAAAGACAAGTAATCCATATGACTTTAGCTTCTCTGGTTTAAAGTCAGCAGTATTACAGTTAGTCGACCGGGAACACCGCAATGGACGTGAAGTCATTCCGGCGGACTTAGCATGTAGTTTCCAAGAGACAGCCTTAGGGTTGCTTGTGGAAAAGACGGTTAAGGCTGTGGAAGAATACAAACCAAAGATGCTTGTATTAGCAGGTGGTGTTGCGGCAAATTCAAGACTACGTGAGTTAATGACGGAGAAGATGGCAACAGTTGAAGGTTGCGAGTTAGTCATTCCGCCATTACGTTGTTGTACAGACAATGCGGCGATGATTGGTGCAGCTGCATACATTGCCTATCAACATGGATGTTTCGGGGACTTTGAAGCATCTGCAGATCCAGGCTTAGACATGCCTTATGAAGAATAGAAAAATTTTCACAATTTAAAAAATATGATAGTATAAGTGTAGGTGAATAATATGGAAAATACGAAATTAGTTCCAAGAGCGACATTGCATCGCTATCCAGTTTACTTGAAGGCATTGCGTAAATTATCCGCTACGGGTGTAGAACGCATTATGTCTCGTGAACTCGGTGAATTTGTTGGTATTGAACCAACAACCATTCGTCGTGACTTCTCCTTCTTAGGATCACTTGGTAAGCAAGGATATGGCTACGATGTAGAAGCTTTGATTAAAGTGTTCTCAGAAGAATTAGGAATGAACTTTGAAGAAAAGATTATCCTAGTTGGTTGTGGTAACTTAGGAAAAGCCTTACTCAACTACAACAATTGGAATCACGTTGTAGGGGAAATTGTATGTGCGTTTGACCTTTATCCAGAACAAGTTACAGGGGCAAGTGTTCCTGTGTACAATCTAAAGGACGCCAAGGAATTAGTGCCAGATGGTTGTCGTATTGCGATATTGACCATTTCACAAGACGTCCAAGAAACGGTTGATTTACTTGTTGATGCAGGAATTAAGGGATTTGTAAGCTTTACAAGTGAACACTTCTCCGTTCCACAAGACATTCAAGTAAAAACAATTGACGTTGTATCAAGCATTCAAGAACTCGTCTTTGAAGCCAATGCCGAGTCGAAATAAGTCAGTACAGGGGGTATAGATATGCTTAGCGAAATGACAGTCCGTGAGTTATATGAATTAACACAAGACGGAACAGATATTGAAAAAGATCAGGTAGAATACGTTTACCTACAAGGGTGGGTACGTACAAACCGTAGTGGTAAGAATGTTGGGTTTATTGCCTTAAACGATGGTTCTTACTTTAAGAATGCCCAGTTGGTATATGCCGACAACTTGCAAAACTTTGCCGAGATTGGCAAGATGCTAACCGGGACAGCGATTTCCTGTACTGGTAAATATGTCGCAACACCAGATGCGAAACAGCCATTTGAAATTCAAGTAACAGAAATTCAATTGGAAGGAAGCTGTGATTCTTCTTATCCACTTCAAAAGAAGCGTCACTCCTTTGAATACTTAAGAGAAATCGGTCACTTACGTACACGTACAAATACCTTCTCTGCAGTGTTCCGTGTGCGTTCGGTACTTGCAATGGCCATTCATGAATTCTTCCAGTCACAAGGATTTGTGTATGTAAATACACCAATCATTACTGGTAACGATGCCGAAGGGGCAGGAGAAACATTCACAGTCACAACACGTAAAGATGATAAGTACGAAGAAGACTTCTTTGGAAAACATGCATCGCTTACTGTAAGTGGTCAGCTTCAAGCCGAAGCCTATGCACTTGCATTCCGTGATGTATATACCTTTGGACCAACGTTCCGTGCAGAAAACTCCAATACTACAACACACGCAGCTGAGTTCTGGATGGTAGAACCAGAAATGGCGTTTGCGGATTTGGAAAACGATATGGATTGTATCGAAGATATGGTTCGTTTCTGCATTAATTACGTACAAGAAAGATGTCCAGCGGAACTTGAATTCTTCAACTCCTTTGTGGACAAGGGATTGTTGGAACGTTTAGACCATGTAAAGAACTCTGACTTTAGAAAGATGACTTACACCGAAGCAATTGAAATCTTAGAAGGTGTGAAGGATCAATTTGAAAATAAGAACATTCATTGGGGAATGGACTTGAACACCGAACATGAAAAGTATCTATGTGAAAAGGTTGTTGGTGGACCATTGTTCCTAATTGATTATCCAAAGGATATCAAGGCCTTCTACATGCGCTTAAATGACGATGGAAAAACAGTTGCGGCTTGTGACTTGTTAGTTCCAGGAATTGGCGAACTTGTTGGTGGTAGCCAAAGAGAAGAACGCTTAGATGTATTGCAAACACGTATGCAAGAAATGGGAGTTCCTGAAAAGGGATTAGATTGGTATCTTGACCTTCGCCGTTTCGGTGGATGCAAGCATGCTGGATTTGGTCTAGGATTTGAACGTTTCGTTATGTATTGCACAGGTATGCAAAACATTCGTGACGTAGTACCATTCGCAAGAACACCAAGAAACTTAATGTTCTAAAGATCACGGGAACAGATCAACATCTGTTCTCTTTCTTTTGTAGGAAGAAGGGAGTAATTATGTTATATCAAATCAGCCATGGCCAGAAGTCATTTGGTACAGATACCGTATTGGAAGATGTGCAATTTGAAATCAAAGGCACGGAGAAGATTACCATCGTAGGACGCAATGGTTGTGGAAAATCCACCTTCTTACGATGTATGTGTAAAGAAATGGACTTTGATCATGGAACAATCTCCATGACAAGTAATACAACAATTGGATATTTAGCACAGACGGTTCTGGAACATGAAGATTGGACCGTTGAAGAAGAGTTAAAGGCTGTTTTTCAAAAGGTTTTTGCCTTAGAAGAAACGTTACATGAATTAGAAGAAAAGATGTTAACGGATCATAGTGAAAAGCTTTTGATGCAATATGCGGAAGTACAAGAGAAGTTTGAACAATTAAATGGCTATAACTGGAAAGCCGAAATGCTTATGGTATTTACCAAGTTTGGCTTTACGGAAGAAGACTTGCATAAGAAAGTCAATGAATTCTCCGGTGGACAAAAGACCCGTATTGCCTTTGTACGCTTGTTGCTAAGTAAGCCAGACATTCTTTTGTTAGACGAACCGACAAACCATTTAGATTTATCGATGATTGAATGGTTGGAAGGCTATATCAAACATTATCCAAGAGCAGTTGTCATTGTCTCACATGATAGAATGTTCTTAGATCGCACAATTGATGTTGTGTATGATTTAGAATATGGCAAGATGACGCGCTATGTTGGAAACTATACGCACTTTGTCGAAGAAAAGAAGAAACGCATTGAGAAAGAACTTTCTGCCTTCACTCGTCAACAAAAAGAAATTGAACGGATGGAAGCGGTCATTGAAAAGTTCCGCTATAAAGCAACGAAAGCCAAGTTTGCCCAAAGTAAGATTAAAGAGTTAGAGCGCATGGAAAAGATGGATGCGGTAAAGCTAAGTGATGATCGTACCTTTAAAGCCCACTTTACACCACGTGTAAAAGGTGGCGAGAATGTCTTAGATGTGGAAAAGCTAGTCATTGGCTATGATACACCGCTTTGTGATGTGTCCTTTAAGATGCGTCGTAAAGATCGAGTCGCGATTATTGGGGACAATGGCTGTGGAAAGTCAACGCTTGTAAAAACTTTAATGAAGAGTGTTGATCCATTGAGTGGATCCTTCTTATTTGGGCATCAAATTGAGATTGGCTACTTTGACCAACAAAATGCCCAGCTTTCTAGTAATAAGACGGTTCTTGAAGAATTGTGGGATGAACATCCGGAATTAAATCGGACGGAGATTCGTTCGGTATTAGGACAATTCTTATTCTCCAGTGATGATGTGTTTAAGACGGTTGATGTATTAAGTGGGGGAGAAAAGGTCAGACTTTCTCTTGCACGGTTGATGTTGGACCATGGCAATATGCTCATCTTAGACGAACCGACAAACCACTTAGATATCTTAGGAAAAGAAGCCTTAGAACAATCCCTTCGTGACTTTACGGGTTCGATTCTCTTTGTGTCGCATGACCGCTATTTCATTCAACAAATGGCAACGAGTCT
>JAHHRC010000074.1 GCA_020026035.1 Erysipelotrichaceae bacterium
GCTCTGTTATCATATTTCAGGCCATTTTTTACTTAAATATGTGTCAAACGTAGGAGTATATCACAAATTGAGACTTGTGAAGTTTTTACAAAGGAGTACGTGTTTGTGGTAAGGCTTACAGCGTTGAATGGGTTTGTATTGTATGATTTCGTAAGATATTTGTAAATTAGGCTTGGTGTTGGGTTTATTTGGGATTTGTGGTTTGTGTTGGTTTGTGTTTTGTGGTACAAATTGAGATGTTTCATTTTAGAAAGAAATCTTTGTTAAAAGATTGACAAACCGAGTTGTTTTGATTATTATAGAATCACATTCGGTGAAATGGAAAAGTGAAAGGGTAAAAAGATTATGAAAAAACAGTTTGATGCAGTCGTGATCGGCGCTGGTAACGGTGGTTTATCAACAGCTGCAAAATTGGCAATTAGTGGAAAAAAAGTACTATTGCTTGAAAAGCACAACATCCCTGGTGGATGCGGTACAAGTTTTAGAAGAGGAAGATTTGAGTTCGAAGTAGCACTTCACCAACTTTCTCAATTAGGTACAGCAGAAAAACCTGGTGAATTGAGAGAAATCTTTGAGGAATACGGAATTATCGATGAAATCGATTGGGTTCAAATTGATTCCTTATATAAGGTTGTAACTCCAAATGGGGAAATTTCTCTTCCAACAAGCAGAAAAGGTTGTGAAGAAACTTTAATTGAAAAGTTCCCAAATGAAAAAGAAGCAATTCTTAAGTATTATGACATCGTGTTCAAGTTCAATGATGAAACAGTAGACATGATGAAGAGCATGAGCAAGTCCGGTGGAAAAGAACCAGGAGCGATTAAGAAGTTCATGGCTTCAAAGTTGTTCCCAAAGAAGTATCCAACACTTGCAAAGTACATGCTTAAGACAACAGATGAAGTTCTTGATGAATTGAACATGTCAAATGAACTACGTCTTGCAGTAAACATTTATTGGTGCTTCATGGGTATGCCACCAGCAAGATTCCCATTCTCAATCTTAGCTAGATGTACAGCTCTTTATATCAATGACCTTCCTTACTATGTAAAGGGTGGTAGCCAAATGATTTCTCAGGCTCTAACTGAAGTAGTTAAGAAGAACGGTGGTACTGTTATGTTCAATACTGCTGCGAAGGAAATCATGGTTGAAAACAACAAGGCTGTTGGTGTTATCGATGAATTTGGTAATGTCTATGAATGTAAGGATGTCATCTCTGGTATTTCACTAGTAGATACATACTTCAAGCTTGTGAAGGAAGAAGATCGTCCAGCTGGTGTAGTTGACTACTTCAAGCCTTACACAGTAGGTATTTCTGCCTTGACATGTTTCATCGGTCTTGACTGTACTCCAGAAGAAATCGGCTTCACGGATTCCTTCAACTTGATCTATGAAGAAACAGATTGTAACAAGGCATTTGATAACTCCAAGTGCATTTGTCCAGATAAGGATCCACTTGTTACAACATGTTATACAATCGATGACCCTGCGGTATCTCCAGAAGGTTCCACAGTTATTACAGCTGGTACTCTAAAGTATGGTCGTCCTTGGATGGAAGTTCCTGCAGAAGAATACTACAAGACAAAGTATGAAATGGCTGACATTATCGTTGATCGTCTTGAAAAGAGATTCCCTGGAATTCGTAGCCATATTGAAGAAATGGAAGTTGCTACTCCACTTACACATATGCGCTATCTAAATACACCAGAAGGTGCGATTTACGGATTTGAACAAGACGTTACATCAACTGTATTGTTCTTCCCAAATGAAGACTTTATCGAAAACCTAACATCTTCCAATGGTTGGGTAAATACATGTGGATTTGGTCCAAACTATATCTATGGTTACAAGGTAGCCAAGAAAATCTTAGCTAAGGAGGCAAAGTAATCATGGCTGATATGAAGACAACAATTATCAAGAGTATGGAAAAGGGTCAAGAGACTCTAAATGAAATCAAAGAACTTCGTGCAAGAGGTGTTGATTATACAAGTGCTCCACAGGAAACTGTGAAGACAATTGAAAAGATTCATAAGAATCTAACTTTAAAGGTAAGCGAAGCGTACATGAATACAGCAATTTCTCGTACGATTCGTTTGACATCAGTAGATGGAAGTCCTTTACCTTCCTTCGAATCTGGTCAATACCTAAACGTGTTTGTAACAATTGATGGTGTTCGTACATCTCGTCCTTACTCCATTTCTTCTCCAAGCACATGCCGTGATTACTATGAAATCACAGTAGCAAAGATTCCTTCTAACGGATTTGTATCAAACTACTTCGTTGATGAATTAAAGGTTGGCGATATCGTAGAAGCAAATGGTCCTGCTGGAACATTCCACTACCATCCAGTCTTCCACAGCAAGAATGTTGTATTCGTAGCTGGTGGTTCTGGTATCACTCCATTCGTATCTATGTCTAAGGAAATGCTTTCTCTTGGTCTAGATCGTAACATTCATTTAATCTATGGTGTTGCAAACTCTGACAACATTATCTTCAAGAAGGACCTTGAAGAACTAGATGCAAAGTATGACAACTTCACTTATGATCTTGTTTACTCTGCACCTGAAGAAGGTTGGACAGGTCACAAGGGATTTGTAACAAAGGAATTGTTACAAGAACTTGTTAAGACATTTGATGACAAGACATTCTACCTATGTGGTCCACAAGTAATGAACCTTTCTGTTGAAAAGTCTCTAACAGAACTAGGTGTTCGTCCAGCGATGATTCGTCGTGAAATGTTCTCTCAAAACCAAGGCATCCACCTATTACCAGGATGGCCAGAAGGTCTTGATCCAGAAACAACATTCAAGATTACAGTTCATTCTGCTCAAGGAATTCAAGAAATTGAAGGAAAAGCAGGGGAATCACTACTAATCACACTTGAACGCAACAAGATTCGTATGAACGTATGTTGCCGTAGTGGTGAATGTTCACTATGCCGTGTTCAACTTGTTAGCGGTGATGTATATCTTGTTAGAGGATCTCTACAAAGACGTGCAGACGAAAAGTTCGGTTATGTTCACTCATGTAAGGCATACCCAATCTCTGACGTTGAAATCTTAATCTAATGATGTAAAGTGCTATGACGTTGTTGTAGCACTTTTTTCTATGGAAATTTGTTGAGCAATGTATTGTATTTGTTTGTGAAAATCCTTTAAAATAGAACACGGAACTTAAAACGATTAGATTCGATTGGAGAACATATGAATTTAGACAAGACGATCTTGTATTACCAAAAGGATGCTGAAGTGTGTGATTGTGGGTATTGTAAAGCGTATATTCAAGGTGTAAAAAGCCAATATAAGAAGCTTACAGACTACTTAGAAACTTGTGGCATCGATGTGACAAAACCGTTTGAAGCCTATCCTGGTGAAGAAAGTGATACGCATGTATGCTTTCATGAAGTGCAATATGTTGTGCTTGGAAAACTGAATCAGGATTTCAAAAAGACAATTGGACCGGTTACGATATCGGTTGCGAGCAGTCATCCAACATGTAATCTTAAGGAACCATTTTCCATCCTTTCGATTTCACCGATTCGAATCAACAAATAAGTCTATACGAGTTTTTTATTCGTATGGTATACTTGTAATAAGCAACCCTAGAAATGCAAAGGAGTGAAGAAGATGGCAGGTAAAGTGAATTTAGATATTCAATCCATTCTAAATCGTCAATTTAACATTGATTTCAAAGGATATAGTGCCAAGGAAGTAGATGCTTTCTTAGACTTAATCATTGAAGATTATGAAACGTATCAAGAAATCAGTTCGGAATTAAATACGAAGATTGGTGAACTTGAACGTACCAATGCGTCTCTTCGTGCAAAGCTGATTGAAGTAGAAGGTAAGGTTCGGGCAATGGAACAAAACCCTACTCCAGCAAGTAAGGGAAGCGAAAACGTTGATATTCTGAAACGTCTTTCTCGTTTGGAAAGTGCAGTATTTGCAAAGAAGAACGAATCACGTTAAAGATATAAATCAATGCATTCGGGCAGTCGCTATTCACGCTTGTCGAGTTTAGAGGAAAGTCCATGCTCGCACCATCTGCGATGATGGTAGTGTTTGTGCTAGTTTAATCAATAAGGCTAGGCAGTCTTGTACTGACGGCGGAGCGAACTTCTAAAGGTTTTACCCATGAAGCTAGCCCTTAAGGTGTCACAGTGACGTAGTCATATGGGAAACTGTATGAGTGGAACGAGATAAACCCCGCAAGCGAGAAATCCAAAATTAGGTAGGAGAGTTTCCGAAGGCGAATTGAAGCATTAGGAAGGTGCACATTTGTGCAGAGATAAATGGCTGCCATCTATTTTATAGAGACAGAACATGGCTTACAGAGTGTGTTGATTCAAGGAAGGGTCGAAAGATTCTTCCTTTTTTAAATTGTCTATCATTTGTTAGGGGAAGATTAGGATGTGCTATAATAGTGTCGTTATAAATCGTGGCGAAAACCCACATGCTTGCGTGTGGGATGAAAGCCACAAGGGAGATTGACTGTACTTCCTTGCTGAAAAGCAGAAATTTACCGCTAATGTGGTCGTTGGACTGCTTGGTAATGAAAGTTTTGATTTAAATAGACTTATACTTGTAACTCCAAAGTCTGAAAATGATGTACGATTACAAGCTACACTTGTCAATCAGAACCCCATGGGCTTGCCCGTGGGAACAGTCAGAAATTAGAAAGAAGGAGTTTTATATGAATTTACCGAATCGATTAACGATTTTTCGAATTATCTTAATCCCTGTGATTATCTTGGTGTATATCTTCCCATATGCCCAATATGGAATTGAGCCACCGGTGTATACGATTGGTACTGTCAATCTATCAAGTATCAATTTGATTGCCTTAGCGATTTATTTGATTGCGGCAATTACCGATTACTTTGATGGACAGATTGCTCGTAAGCATAACTTACAAACAACCTTTGGTAAGTTTGCAGATCCAATTGCGGATAAGATGCTTACAACAACGATGTTTATCTTATTTGTAGGCAAGGGAATCATTCCTGCTGTACCGGTTATTATCATGGTTTGTCGTGATACGGTTGTGGATGGTTGTCGTATGATTGCGGCAAACAATGGAAAAGTTGTATCGGCACAGATGTTAGGTAAGATTAAGACCGTATTACAAATGGCAACGATTGGCTTTGTATTATTGGATAATCTACCATTTGAACTATGGGGCTTACCGGTAACGGATGTACTTGTTTGGTTCAGTGCGTTTGTATCATTGGCTTCTGGTATTTCCTATTTCAATCAGTTAAAGGGCGATATTTTCGAATCAAAATAAGAAATTGCAAATATTCTTAGAAATCTACGTATAAAGCAAGTAGAGAAAGAAGGTAAGAAATGGCAAAGAAAAAAACAACGACTGTAAAGTCAACGGACGCGAATCGCGACAAATTATTAGATGAGGCGTTAAAGTCTATTGAGAAGCAATATGGAAAAGGTTCCATTATGCGTCTTGGAGATCGTGCTGCAGTATCTGTAGATGCGATTTCTTCAGGTTCCTTAACACTTGACTATTCCTTAGGAATCGGTGGGTATCCAAAGGGGCGAATTGTGGAAATCTTTGGACCAGAATCTTCTGGTAAGACAACGCTTGCCTTGCATGCAATTGCGCAATGTCAAAAGGCTGGTGGTCGATGTGCATTTATCGATGCAGAAAATGCAATTGATCCATTGTATGCCCAATGTCTTGGAGTAAACATTGATGAGTTGATCTTATCTCAACCTGACTCTGGGGAACAGGCTCTTGAGATTACAGAAGTATTGATTCGTTCTGGGGCAATTGATTTGATTGTAGTAGACTCGGTTGCAGCGCTTGTACCACAGGCTGAATTAGATGGTGAAATGAGTGATAGCTCAGTTGGTTTACAAGCTCGTCTTATGTCAAAGGCGATGCGTAAATTAGCAGGGGTTATGAATCGTAGTGAGACAACCGTAATCTTTATCAACCAGTTGCGTGAAAAGGTTGGGATCATGTTTGGTAATCCGGAAACGACTCCAGGTGGTAGAGCGCTTAAGTTCTATTCCTCCGTTCGTTTGGATGTGAGACGTGGAGAACAAATCAAGGACATGGGTGAAGTCATTGGTAACGTTGTTCGCATTAAGGTTGTAAAGAACAAGGTCGCTCCACCATTCAAGACAGCTTTAGTAAACATGATCTATGGTAAAGGTATTTCCCATATTGATGAAGTCATCAACTTAGCGGTTGAAGCAGAAATCATGGATAAGGCTGGTGCTTGGTATTCCTACAAGGGAGATAAGATTGGCCAAGGATTGAATGCGGCTCGTATTTATCTAAAAAACAATCCAGACATTGACGATGAGATTACCCAAAAGGTCAAAGAGTATTTGTTTAATCCAGATGGCGAAGTGAAACTCGAATC
>JAHHRC010000075.1 GCA_020026035.1 Erysipelotrichaceae bacterium
GAAAGTGATGTATTATATGTCAATGCAAAGCGAAGATATATCAACCCCTATATTGTAGGCGTTGGTCGTGTTTTGGATGTAGATCAAGAGTTAAAAGAAGAAGTCGATGCGTTTTTGAATGTGTCGTTTGACTATGGGATAAGAGGTATGTATGAATAAGAAAACAATTATGATTGCGACTGGAAATGCAAATAAAGTAAAAGAGTTTAAAGAAATGTTAGAGGGAAGAGGGTATGAAGTCTTGTCTTTAAAAGATCTTGATGAAAGTATTGAGATTGTAGAAGATGGCGATACGTTTGCAAGTAATGCGATTAAGAAGGCACAGTCGGTTGTTGATGCACTTGGGATTATGGCCATTGCGGATGATTCTGGTTTAGAGATTGATGCTTGGGATAAGAAGCCAGGTGTTCAGTCGGCTCGTTTCTTAGGGCATGACACACCATATTCGTATAAGAATCAAGTGATCTTAGAGCGTATGCAAAATGAAGAGAATCGTACTTGTCGCTATGTATGTGCGATTGCGATTTGCGATGTGAATCAAGAACCAATTGTGTTTGAGGATTGTGTAGAAGGAAGTATTGTGAAAGAAATTCGTGGTGAGAATGGGTTTGGGTATGATCCGATTTTCTACTATGAACCATTTGGAAAAACGATGGCAGAAATGAGCAAAGAAGAAAAACATTCGATTTCCCATCGTGGCAAAGCAGTAAAGAAGTTAGAGGCCTATCTTGAAGACAAGAAGATGTAAATACGAATGTGTACTTGGTACAACGCTTGTACTTATTGCGCTGTTTTTGTGTGTTGTGCGTGTGATTAGTTTTTCAATCCCGTTTTATGCCTATGAATATACGAAGAATCATGTGAGTGATGTTGTTTGTATGAGTGAAGAAGACTTGATGGATACAACGATTGTATTGTTTGACTATATTCAAGGAAATCGTGATTCTTTGGTGATTGAAAAAGAGATTGCTGGTACAACGAGGGAAGTGTTTACGGGTAGAGAATTATTGCATATGGTGGATGTTCGGCATTTGTATGCAACTAGTATGCGTGTAATGCTTTGGTGTTTTGTTGGTGGGTGTTTACTAATTGGTCATTCAATTGCGTTACAAAAGCATGCAAGACGTAGTATAATGCTATTTGGCTACAAGTATGCTTTATTGATTTTAAGCTTCTTTGTGGTTGTTTTGACAACACTTGCAATTGCCGACTTTGATGCCTTTTGGGTGAACTTTCATTATTTGTTATTTGACAATGAATTGTTCTTTTTAGACCCAAATCTATCCATCTTAGTAAACATGGTGCCAGATCAATTTTTCTTTGATTTGGTGATGGCCATTCTTGTAGGTTTTAGTTGTATTGTGTTGCTTATTGGCTGGTTGTTAGATCGACCAATCCGTAAGCGTTTGTAGAAAGATGTAGGATTTAAAATGATTAATGTCGTGTTATATGAGCCTTTGATGCCAGCAAATACAGGGAATATCATGCGTACTTGTAAAGCCTTTGGCTTGCGGTTGCATTTGATTGAACCGTTGGGATTTGAAATCAATGATAAGCAATTACGAAGAGCTGGTTTGGATTATTTACTGGATTTAGACTATACGTTGTATCCAAACTATGAAACCTTCTTAGAAACAAACAAAGGGGAATTCTATTTTGTAACACGCTATGGAGATGTACCTCCAGATCATTATGATTATACAAAGGCTGAAGGTGATATTTATTTAGTCTTTGGAAAAGAAAGTACCGGGATTCCATATGAATTATTGCATGATCATTTTGATCATTGTATGCGTATTCCGATGGTAAAAGAGGCGCGTAGTTTGAATTTATCAAACTGTGTCGCACTTGTTACATATGAGGTATTAAAGCAGTTAGACTACCCACACTTATCAAAAGAAGAAGTGATTAAGGGCAGTGGGTTTGTGCGTGATTTAGATACGAAAGGATCAAAAGGATGATTGAATCGATTAGTGATTTCTTAAGTCTTGCAGTTACGATTGGCTTTTGTGTTGCAGGAATTGTTGCGTTAGTGGATGCTTCGATGAAGCATCGTGAAGAAAATTTAAAACGGCATGAAGAGTTGTATTATCGCTATTATGATGCGATCAGTGATGATTCAAGTGATGAGGATGAAACAGGTCTTTACTACGAAGATTGATGGAAAACCACACCACATGTCGTGTGGTTTTTTAAGGAGGTAAGACATGGATTATGTAGCAATTGTATGTATTGTTTGTTTGCTTGTAATGCTTGTGGTTGTAGGAGTTACGTTACAGAAAGTAAAAGACACAAATAAGACAATGCAACAAATGTTTGAACAAGAAAAAATGCATAAAGAAAATGAGATGTTGAACTTTCAGCAGGAACTATTGAAACAGATGGTAACGTATCAAACAAATATCTCTAACTCTTTGCAATCCGATCTGCATCAATTTATGCAGACAAATGCAAACCAATTGAACCAGTTTAAACAAGATACCTCGATGCAATTTGCACGATTTGATCAACGTGTGAGTACTTCGATGTTAAAAACCGTGGAACAAACAAATCTTAGTTTTGTATCGATGAAGGAAGAAATGACACGGATCAAAGCTTCGCAAGAAGAGCTTTTGAAGATGCAAGGTTCGATTCGTAGTTTGCAAGATATCTTAAACGATAAAAAGACAAGAGGCATCTATGGAGAAATTGAGTTGTATTCGCTTTTGAAACAAGTGTATGGACTCGATGAAACGAAATGGATGAAACAGGTTCGTTTGTCAAATGGGTCCATTGCGGATTGTGTATTATTTGCACCAGAGCCATTAGGCAATATTGTGATTGATTCGAAGTTTCCATTAGAAAACTACAATCGTTTATTAAGTAGTGATGAAGCGATTGCAAATAAAGCTAGAAGTGCGTTTGCGAGTGATTTGAAGAAGCATGTCAATGCGATCGCCGATAAGTATTTGATCCAACAAGAAACGGCTGAGATTGCCTATATGTTTGTGCCTGCGGAATCTGTATTTGCAAAGATTTATGCAAGGTTTCAAGAAGTTGTGCAATATGCCTATAGTCGTAATGTATACATTGTGTCTCCTACGACATTGATGGCGTATTTGACAGCGATGAAGGCGATTTATTTAAGTATTCAACGCAATGAAAAGGCGGAACAGATTCAAAAAGAATATGTCAAATTAGCGACTGAGTTTGAACGGTTTGAAACACGGTACAATGCAGTGTTCAATGATTTTGAAAAGACGTATAAGGCGATGCAAGATGTACGGATTACACAAAATAAGATTATGAATCGATTTGCGTCGATTGTAGAAGTGAATTTCGATCAGAAGTAAGAGGAGTCAAGAGTTTCTTGAATAATGTTATGAGTAAAACAAAACATGAGTTACATACAACAACACTAGTGATGATTATTGTCTCATCGGCGATTTATGCCTTTGGGATTGATACCTTTGTAAAATCTGGAAATTTATTTCCAGGTGGGTTTGCAGGTATTTCTCGATTGATTTCGGAGATTACGATTCAATTTACGAATGTGCCGATTTCGTTTTCGTTTGTGTATTTTACATTGAATACCATTACAACGATGATTGTTTGGAAGAAGATTGGCCATAAGTTTATTAAGTTATCGATTCTTTGGTATACGTTGACATCTTTGTTTACGGCCTTGTTTGTACAGATTCCAATTACCCAAGATCCATTGTTGGTAGCGGTATTTGGTGGTTTGTTAAATGGGGTAGCGATTGGGATTGCCTTACAAAACAATGCAAGTTCTGGTGGGTTTGACTTTATTGCGATTGTGTTTTCGATGAAGTACAACATGCCGATGTGGCGTTATGTGATGATGGCCAATGCGATGATTCTTGTCATTGCGGGGTTAATCTTTGGTTGGAATGATGCGTTGTATTCGATTATTTTCCAATTTGTATCAACGCAAGTTGTTTCAACGATGCATCAAAGGTATAAGCTTACAAGAGTAGAAGTTGTGACAAATCAACCGGAAGAGATTTGTTCACAGGTCTTTCATACGGTGCGTCATGGGATTACGAAGGTTCCATGTGAGGGTGGGTTTACGCATCAATCAAGATGGTTGTTGTTAATGACGATTAATACGTATCAATTAAAAGAAGTCATTCAGGCGATTAAGGGTGTTGATCCTTGTGCCTTTGTGACGGTTTCTTCAGTAGAAAAGATTATTGGAAACTATTACCAAAAACCACTTGAGTAGGAATCTTTATTGACGAATGGTTTGCAAACAACTTAATATAGGTAGTAGAGCAATTTGAAAGGAGTGTGGTTTTAATGTCTTGCCAAATAGAAGAGTGTAGTCAGGTCCCTCCAGCGGGAAGTTTTAAAATCATATTAAAGGAGAATTGCGATGGAAGAAAAAAACGTAAGAGAATTACAAGAGTTTAAGAAGCTTTTAAACGAGAAGAAATATGCGGCTTTACGTGGTAAGGCACAAGATATGAATGAAGCAGACGTAGCGGAGATAATGTCGAATTTAGACGATGTCGATATGTTACGGATGTTCCGTTTATTTCCAAAGGAATTAGCAGCGGATGTCTTTTCGATGCTTGAAAACGATGATCAACAATACATCATTACCCAGCTATCCGAAAGTGAAGCAGGTAGTATTATTGATATGTTGCAATCGGATGATGCGGTTGACTTATTAGAAGAAATGCCTGCGAATGTTGTAAAGCGTTTGCTTGCCAATGCCCGTGAAGATACAAGAGCGGACATTAATCACTTATTGAAGTATGAAGAAGATTCTGCAGGTTCGATTATGACCGTTGAATTTGTGGATTTGAAAGCGGAAATGACGGTTATGGATGCCATTGATCGCATTCGTGCGGTTGGGTTGGAATCTGAAACTGTAAATACTTGTTATGTATTAAATCCAAAGCGTTTATTGCTTGGTACAGTTGCATTACGGTATTTGTTGTTACGGCAGCCGGATGAAATCATTGGCGATTTCATGAATGAAGAAGTGATTTCCTGTAATACAGGAACGGATCAAGAAAAGGTTGCACAGATTTTTAAGAAGTATGACTTTGAAGCGTTGCCTGTTGTCGATAATGAAAATCGTATGGTAGGTATTATTACCGTCGATGACGTTATGGATATCATGGAAGCTGAGATGACGGAAGATATTGAACGCATGGCGGCGATTATTCCTAATGATAAGCCTTACTTAAAAACAGGGCCAATTGAGACTTGGAAGAAGCGTTTTCCTTGGTTATTACTCTTGATGGTCTCGGCGACGTTTACGGGTAAGATTATTACGAGTTTTGAATCGGCTTTGAATCAATATATTATTCTAGCAGCCTATATTCCAATGTTAATGGATACGGGTGGTAATGCGGGTTCACAGGCTTCTACAGAAGTTGTACGTGGCTTATCGTTAGATCAGATTCACTTTGAAGACTTCTTCAAGGTAGCTTGGAAAGAAATGCGTGTTGGTTTGATGTGTGGTGCTACACTTGCCTTTGCGAATTTAGTGAAGTGTGTGTATTTAGACCATGTGTCAATGGCAGTAGCCTTAACGGTATGTATGACCATTATCATGGACGTATTTATTTCAAAGTTAGTATCGAGTATGCTTACGATTTTAGTAGATCATGCAAATCTTGATCCAGCAGTCGTAGCTTCACCACTTTTGACAACAATTATTGACGCTTCTTCGTTGATGATTTATTTCTCAATTGCAAAAGTGATGTTAGGTATATAAAATAGTAGTAGGGGTTCCTTAGGAACAAAGAAGAAAGGATGATAGCACTTGATCGTTATATATACATCTCCAGGTTGTGCGTCATGCCGGAAGGTAAAACAGTGGTTAAAAGACCGCAATTTAAGTTACATTGAAAAGAATCTATTTAAGACGCTTTTGAATAATGAAGAAATTAAATTCTTATTACAACGTACGGAAAATGGAACGGATGACTTAATTTCAAAACGTTCCAAGATTATGCAACAACAGAAAATAGATTTCGATGCAATGACGTTTGATGAATTGGTGACTTTTATTCGTGAGAATCCAAGCGTTTTAAAACGACCGATTATCATTGATGAAACAAGTTTCCAAGTCGGGTATGATTCAGAAGAGTTAGGGGTCTTCTTACCGGCAGAGTTAAGAAAAATTGCTTGTGGAGCATGTAATCCAAACTGTCCAAACTTTGATGGATGTGGATCTACACGTTTAGAAGATTAATGTATAGAACATTTATGATGGAATTCATGAATGTTCTTTCTTTTTTTTGAAACAAATTATGGCTTAACA
>JAHHRC010000076.1 GCA_020026035.1 Erysipelotrichaceae bacterium
CAGACTCTTTTCCTTCTCCCCATTTCACTGTAATGACTTCCTCAAAGAATTGATCAACTGACATACTTTACTCCCCTTCCTTACAATGTCGTCTTCGCATCTTCATACGCTTCAAGAATTGCATTCTTGAAATCCTTACCAGTCTTAAACTTCTTTTGATTCAAAATGAAGTTCTTACCGGCAATAATATTCAATCGTTCTGCTAACAAACGATCTTTTTCACATTCAATACCAGTCACATCCACAACGTTTGCCATACCAACCGTACGACGATGCAACTCCGTACCAGCATACCCAGCCGTATCACAAAGAATATCCGCTAAGTACCATTCTTTGAATCCCTTCACCTTTGCCATTGGTTCCGTCACTTCTTGATCAAACTTGATACTAAACTTCTCAACAAATAGATCAATTGTTTTCTCTATTGTATCAAGAATCCAAGCACAGAACTCCTTTTTTCCATGCGCTAATCCATTGTCATACGCAAAGATCAAATTCGCCACAACATTCCCCGTGTCATATCCCATCGGTGCAAATGTTCCAAACTCAGAATCAAACACCTTCATTGCGTCATCCTTAATAAAGATCGATCCTGTATGCAAATCACCTTGCATCAAAGCTTGGTAATTCGTCATGAACTTAAACTTCAACTTCGCAACCTCTAAATGCAATGTTTCATCTTCATAAAGCATCTTCCGAACAAATTCTTCATTTGCCTCAAACACATTATTACGATGATTCAAATCATTGTAAGGTTCCATAAACACAAGCTTCTCGGTAATGTCACACAAGTCAGGAGACGTAAACTGGGCTGTCATATTACGTTTCACTTTATGATCCAGCACTACATCACTCGTCATTAACAACGTATTCACCAAGAACGTCGACATATTCTCCGCAAAGTGATCATACATCTTGTGTTCTAGCATCGCCTTACGCATCACTAAGAATTCACTGCAATCTTCCATCCCACACGCACTCATCGTCGTATCGTAGAAGTAAATATGTGGAACCATTCCAGGTGCTAACTTTTCTTCGACCATCAGAATCTCAGATTCAAGCTTGTTACGATCTAACGAAGCTGTCATATCCTTGGAAATACGTGTTTCAAGACCAGCTTGCTTGATATAAATGGAATGGCCTTTATCATCCCAAACACGGAACACATAATTCAAATTTCCATGTTCCTTAGGAACTAGCACATGCATACTTGCTTCATCCCAATCAATCATGTCCTTTGTTTTCAACAAGGTATACTCAACAATATCATCCGACTTCATTAAGAAGTACGTATCAAATCTACTCATTTTATCTACCTTCTCTTTCCAATTATTTCTTCTTCGATGCATACGCTGCAATGAGAGCCAATGCTAGAACTGCGCCCTTCACTGCTGGAAGAATATAGAATGGTACTGCACAAATCGTTAACCCATTTTCAAGCGTAGCCACAAGAATTGCCCCAACCATTGTCCCAATGGCATTTGGCTTTTCTGCACCACCTACCGTTCGTCCAACAAAGACTGCTGCAAGAGATGGCATCAAGTAGTTATCACAACACATAACCTGTGCCGAACTACCACGTGAAGCTACAAGAATACCTGCAATTGCAATAAATACAGCTGTAATCATCCCTGCTAAATAACGATACTTCGTCGTATTAATACCCGATAATTTCGCCGCTTCTAAGTTACCGCCCATCGCATATAAATAACGACCATGCTTCGTATAATTTAAGAAGATATGCGCAAATAACACACATGCTATCATGATGATAATGATCCAAGGAGCTCTACCAATCATAGAGAAACTTGGTTCCAATGCCGTTCTTGCTGGAGCTGCTCCCCAAGACGTTTTCATACCCGTAGAAACAGCACCACCACCGATATACCATTGACCCAAACCTTGATGCACAAACATCAATGCACAAGTCGCTAACATATCTGGAATCTTACATACAAGAATTAGGAACATCGTCAATTGATACATAATCAATGTCACAAGAATACAAATAATTGCCGATGTTAATACAGACCTTCCAAACCACAAGTAGGAAGACACAAACACATACGCCGAACAACTCGCCAATGTCCCAGCTGACATATCAAATCCATCTGGTGCCATTGTAATCGTTGCTGCTATACCAAATACCGTTGTGATGGACATTGCACGCAAGATGTTTACCATATTTGCACTCGATAAGAACTGTGATCCTTTCAATGCTGTAAACATGATAAAGCAAATACCTAACGCAATTACCGCAGCCCAATCCACAACAAATTTCACCCAATTTTTCGATTTCTTTGTTTCCATCAGTCTTTTCCTCCAACTGCGTAATACATAATCTTTTCTTCAGTTGCTTCCGCTGTATTCATTTCAGCCATTGTCTTACCGCTATACATCACATAGATACGATCTGTTAACGACAACAATTCTGAGTTTTCACATGTTGCATAAATAACCGCATTTCCGGCCTTAGCAATATCATTAATCAAACGGAAGATATCCTGTTTCGCCCCAACGTCTACACCCTTTGTTGGTTCATCAAAGATATACAAGTCACAATCCGTTTCTAACCACTTACCTACCGCAACCTTTTGTTGGTTACCACCCGATAAGTTTTTCACCAATTGATAAATCGATGGTGTGGAAATCTTTAACTGATCCACATAATGTTGCGCATTCTTATCCACAAGCTTCTTATCAATGAAGATCCCCTTACAGAACAAGTCCAATGCCGCTGCCGATAAATTGAAAGCAAGAGATTCTTCTACTAGAACACCTTCTTTTCGACGTTCTTCTGGAACAAGCGCAATTCGTTGTTTGACCGCATCCGCTGGACACTTCATTTGAATTTCTTTGCCATTCAAATAAATCTTTCCACCCGTTTGCTTATATGCACCAAACAAGGTCTTACAAAGTTCTGATTTTCCAGCTCCAACCAAACCACCGATCCCAACAATTTCACCTTTTCGAACTTGCATCGTAACGCCATTCACTTTGCCATCTGCACCTTGTAAATCCTTTGTTTCAAAGATCACATCACCGATCGCACAAGCTTCTTTCGGGTATTTCTCTTCAAAGAAACGACCAAGCATTAATTCAACAATTTCTTTCGTTGTTGTTTCTTTTGTGATTTTTCTTGTTTCTATCAACTTTCCATTCCGTAATACCGTGTAGTTATCACAAATCTCTAACACTTCATTCAAACGGTGTGAGATAAAGATAATCGACATATTTTCTGTTTCATGCAAATGCCGAACCAAACGGAATAATTCTTCCGTCTCGGTATTACTTAACGGTGCGGTTGGTTCATCTAAAATCAGGAAGTTACACTTTGATCGAACCGCCTTCGCAATGACAACCATTTGTTTTTGTGCCAATGTCAAATTCTGAACTAAGGTATGCTCATCTATTTGACTCCTTGAAATATGCAAACGATCTAGCGCTTCTCTTCCTTCTTTATAAACATCTTTCCAGTGAACAAATGTCTTCATTTGTCCCATTACCATGTCACTTTGCACAATATTCTCAGCGACCGATAAGGTTGGGTATAATGCTGTATCAACTTCTTGATACACAATTTGGATACCAATCTTCTTCGCATCCACTGGCGTTTCCAACTTCACTTCAGATCCATCCATAAACACTTGACCCGTATACGTTGGATTCGCTCCAGCCAATACCTTCATCAACGTCGACTTACCAGCACCATTCGCTCCAACAATGGCATGGATTTCACCCGTTGATAATTTGAAGTTAATATCGTCTAAAGCCTTAACACCCGGAAATTCAATGGAAACATGTTTCGTCTCAAGAATCTTTCTATCCATGAAAATCCCTTCTCTTTCTTATTATTTAAGAAGTGGAAGCGTTATTTCTAACGCCTCCAGCCTCAATTTTTAATGCAATAAATCTTTTGGTAACCAATCCGCTTCGGATAGGTAATCCAAGTTGTAATACGTTTCTCCTGCAATTGCATCTAAGTTTTCAATCGTTGAATCTGCTTTCAACTCACTCGACTTAATAGCAGTACCAGGAATTTCAACAACATCAACACCCTTCTTATCTGTAGCAGGGTCATAGATATTGTCATAATCTCCAGCTAATTCTAGTAACAACAAACGCATAGCGATTTCACCATTTAGATTCCAATCTGTAGTACCAGACGCAATCCAAATATTTCCATCGTCCTTCATATGTGTTACGTCAACTGGGTCAATATCAACCGATGCCATAGGTAATGCATCACCGTTTGATCCATTGAATACATCATTTTCTTTAATCGCGTTAAATACACCTTGACCGTATAAGTCATAGTAAGCAACGATACCATCTACATCATCACGTTTTAGACTTTGTAGATACGCAGCTGTAACTGTGTTAGCAGAATCGATGGAATCTTCTAGAGGTTGCACTTCACCAACCGTAACGATCTTTCCAGCCTTTTCATATTCTTGCCAACCTACTTCACGACGATCAAATGGACTCACGTAGTTTGGACCTCTCCACACTTTGATCAAACGAGCACCTTCGCCAAACTCATCAACCATTTCATCAAGCAATACGGTTACTAACGATTTGTCTTGTTGGAACATTTGTGTTACACCAGGTAATTTCTTATATTCACCATCGGCATAGAATTGTGTATCAAATGTCACAATCTTCAAATCTGGATACTGTTCTGTAATTTCCTTTAGGAATACATACGAACCATCTTGGTTTCCATGGCTTACAAGCAATCCGTCATAGCCAGCAGATGCACATGTACGAATTGTGTCTTGCCACTTATTGAAGTCTCCATCACAGAAGAAGAACTCAAATTGCACACCGACTTTGTCACAAATCTCCGCACAAGAATCCTTCCACATTTGGAAAATCGTAGCACTTGGTAGAAGCATTACATACGCAACCTTCTTTCCAGCTACTGGTGAATCTACAGTCGTTTCCACTGTAGTTTCCGATGAACTCACTGGTTCATCTACTTGCTCACTCGGTTCACCACACCCAGCAAGTGATGCTCCCACCATTGCAAATGCCAGGAACATCGACAAAAGTCTCTTTTTCATTTTCTACCTCCCTTTACGTTTCTATTAGAAATAAGAGTACTTATTGATCTAAACACCTTTTATTTACGTGAATTGTATGCGAAACATCTTATGTTAAAAAACGTTACATTCTGTGAATGTTTGTAAGATACCTCTATATTTACAAATTAGTCACAAAATGTCAACACACAAAAACAATTAGTAACATAAATTATTCTTATAGATGTTACTTTTTGTTCATTTCTGTTAATCTGAACAAAATTATGCTAAACTATAATCAACAAATCCAAAAAATTCATTAATGCATCGATTCACAAATTGATGTATCATAAAACCACAAATTTTAGAAAGGAGATTGCATGAACAAGAAAAATAAAAGATTATATAACATTCAACAAGACCTACAAAACAACCCTTTCACGGAAATCGCAGATCTTGCCAAAAAGTACGACGTGTCCGAAATGACCATTCGTAGAGACTTAAAAGAAATTGAAAATGAAACAACTACTCCACAAACGGATGTTCCTGAACCATCCTTTATGGAATACAATTTCCGCAAACAATCTCTTACCTACCCAGATGCGAAAAGACGCATTGCTGAGTATGCAGTTTCCCTATTAGAACCAAACGATTCGATTATCTTAGATACTGGAACAACCTGCCATCAAATCGCAGAGTTACTCCCAAAAGACATTCCTCTAACAGCAATTGTGTATAACTCAAACACACTACCATTGTTGTTAGAACGTCCAAATATCAAAATTATATTCTGTGGCGGCTATTATCACCACGCCTCGCAATCCTTCGAATCAGAAGAAAACCTGCAATTACTAAAACGCCTAAGAGCCTCAAAAGTATTTGTATCTACTTCTGGAATCGAACAAATCGGTTTAACTTGCTTCGATCAATACGAAGTGCAAACCAAACAAGCCGCAATCAATTCTGGATTCAAAAAAATCCTCGTGACGGATTCAAGCAAGTTCGGTGTCGTAAAGGCATCCTACTTCTCAAATATCAACACAATGGATTTAATCATAACCGACACCAATCTTAGCGAGGAATGGCAAACCTACCTCACCGAACAAGGCGTCGAATTCAAACTCGTCTAAAGGCCAATTTCTATTTGGTCTTTTTTCATACAAAATCCTACTTTTGCATATTCAACCAAACTCATTCCTTCCGTATAATACCAACGAAAGAGGTAT
>JAHHRC010000077.1 GCA_020026035.1 Erysipelotrichaceae bacterium
TAATTCCACCAACAACGACACTACCTGCATCAAGTGCTTCTGGACGTTCGGTACTTGTACGAATCAATACACCTGGGAAGTTTAGAATCGCCGATTCTTCACTCAATGTACCAGAGTCTGATAGTACACAGTAACTGTTCATTTGTAGCTTGTTGTAATCAAAGAATCCAAATGGCTTTAGATTACGAACAAGTGGATGGAACTTAAAGTCACGCTTTTCAATAAACTTACGAGATCTTGGATGCGTCGAATAAATAACTGGCATTTGATACTTCTCAGCCGTCGCATTGATGGCATTCATCAATGACATGAAGTTATCTTCTAAGTCAATATTCTCTTCACGGTGAGCACTTACAAGAATATACTTGCCCTTTTCAAGACCTAATTCTTCTAAGACCTTACTTTCTTCGATTTGGTCCATATGCTTATGAAGCACTTCTGTCATAGGTGAACCAGTCACAAAGATTGTCTTGCCATCAATTCCTTCTTCCAATAGATATCTTCTACTATTTTCCGTATATGGTAAGTTAATATCAGAAATCGAATCGACAACCTTACGGTTAATCATTTCCGATACATTCCAATCCCAACAACGATTGCCCGCTTCCATATGGAAGATTGGTGTCTTTAAACGCTTTGCACAAATCGCAGCTAATGCAGAGTTTGTATCACCTAAGACAAGAACAGCATCTGGTTGTTCTTTGAGCATGACTTCATAGCTCTTTGCTAGAATGTTGCCCATAGTGTCACCTAAATGTTCACCAACACAATCTAAATAATAGTCTGGTTGACGTAAGTCTAAATCCTTGAAGAAAATATCATTCAATGTTGGATCCCAGTTTTGACCTGTATGTACTAACACATGATCAAAGTAGCGATCACATGCCTTAATTGTCTCACTTAAACGAATGATTTCAGGTCTTGTACCTAAGATCGTCATCACTTTTAATTTACTCATTGTACGTCTCCTAACTTACACTTCTTCGTAATACGTATCTGGGTTATTTGGATCAAACAACTCATTACACCACATAACGGTTACCATATCCACATCACCAGTGTTTTCAATATTGTGGGTATAGCCTACTGGAATATCAATTACTTGAAGCTTTTCACTACTTACTTCATATGTAATCACTTCTTCACTACCAATCTTACGGAAGCGAACTACTCCTTTACCACTTACTACAATGAACTTCTCATTCTTTGTATGGTGCCAGTGGTTTCCTTTTACGATACCAGGATGGGCAACATTAACAGATACTTGTCCATGTTCAAAGCTCTTTAACATCTCTGTAAAAGACCCTCTTTGATCCACATGCATATTCAAGTCATAAGAGAATTGATCTTCTGGTAAATAACTTAAATACGTAGAATACAACTTCTTTTCAAAGCCTTGCATGTTAGGAACCATAAATGTATTTCGACTTTCTTTAAACTTATAAAGCAAGTCTACAAGTTCTCCTAAGCTTACATCGTATTGTGGTGTCACAGATAAATACGTTTCCGTTGGTGTTGTTCCAATGGAATCAATCATACAACGAACAATATCATCAATGTATACAAACGGAATGACTACACTTGGATCATTCACCGTAATTTCTAAGTCATGGGCAATATTATGACAGAAGGTTGCTACAACAGAGTTGTAATTTGGTTTACACCACTTTCCAAAGGCATTGGCTAAACGATACACATACACCTTGGAATTGGTTTCAACGCCATATTGTAAGATATAGTCTTCGGCTTCTTTCTTACTCTTTCCATAGTCATTGTCACGCTCTGCTTGAATGCTCGATGTGATAAGAATTGGTATATTGCGATTTTCTTCCTTCATATAGCCTAATAATTGGGAAGTAAGATCAGCATTTCCTTCATAGAATTCTTTCACATCCTTGGGACGATTAATCCCCGCTAGATGCATGACAAAATCACACTTAGCAACCAATTCTTTTAAAGGTTCTTTTGTGTCACGGTCAAACGGAATGACTTCATAGTCTCTTTCTTTCAGTGCAAGACATAGATTCTTTCCAATGAATCCACTTGCGCCTGTAACTAGAATTCTCATTCGGCATCCCCTTGGAATAGATCAAGCTTCATTAATAATTTCTTCATACCAGCAACATCTAAACGTTCTGTGTTGTGTGAATCATATTCTTCCGCAACATCAATCTTCTTGTCGCCTTTGTTGAAGTACTTATCATAGTTTAAGTTACGATTATCTGCTGGAATACGGTAGTAATCTCCCATATCTTCCGCACGAACCATTTCTTCACTTGTCACAAGAACTTCATATAGCTTTTCACCATGTCTTGAACCAATCGTTACCTTACCATTGTTGTTTGGACGTAATTCAAGAATCGCATCCGCTAATGTATCAATTGTCGCAGCTGGAGCCTTTTGTACGAAGGTATCCCCTTGTTCCCCATGAGCGAAGGCATACAATACCAATTCCACTGCATCGTCCAATGTCATCATGAAACGAGTCATATCTGGATTTGTTAGAGTCACTGGCTTTCCTGCTTTGATTTGGTCTAGGAATAGTGGAATAACAGAACCACGAGAAGCCATAACGTTACCATAACGTGTCAAACAGAACACAGGATCTCCATCTTGCATCTGACGTGAACGAGCAACGACATTCTTTTCCATTAGAGCTTTTGTCATACCCATTGAGTTAATTGGGTAAGCTGCTTTATCTGTCGATAAGAAGATTGCCTTCTTAACACCATTGTTTACACAAGCAGACACAACGTTATTTGACCCAATGACATTTGTTTTTACAGCTTCCATGGGATAGAACTCACAAGATGGAACCTGCTTTAACGCAGCCGCATGGAAGACATAGTCAACTCCCTTAAATGCACCTTGGATGGAATCGTAGTCGCGCACATCACCAATATAGAACTTCAATTTACCAGCAAGTTCTGGGAAGTTTGCTTGGTAATCATGACGCATATCATCTTGTTTCTTTTCATCACGTGATACTACACGGATTTCTTTTATTCCAGTTTTAAGGAAACGATCAGTAACAGCATGTCCAAAGGAACCTGTTCCTCCTGTAACCAATAAAACTTTACCATCAAACATTTTTTCTTCGTTAATCATATATCCTCCTAATGAATAACCTTCATGATTTCGTCATGAACGTTTTGTT
The DNA here is from genome assembly GCA_020026035.1 of Erysipelotrichaceae bacterium. GTDB lineage: Bacteria > Bacillota_I > Bacilli_A > Erysipelotrichales > Erysipelotrichaceae > Bulleidia. The sequence goes on from JAHHRC010000077.1 coordinate 3,158, forward strand.
TATTATCGACAGCTTCATGTAATCTTTCAAGTTTTTTATCAATCTCTGCTTGTGCAAGACCACTTGCATACGATACATAAATCAAATCATTTTCCGTTTTTCCGTAATCATCTTTCTCATAGAGAAGTTCTTCATACATCTTTTCTCCTGGTCTTAATCCAGTGAATTGTATATCAATATCTTCATATGGAACAAGCCCGGATAATTTAATCAAGTTTTCTGCTAAATCAAGAATCTTAACCGGAGAACCCATATCTAGAATAAAGATTTCCCCTTGTTTTCCATAGACACCTGCTTGTAATACAAGTCGTGCTGCTTCAGGAATTGTCATAAAGTAGCGAATGATATCTGGATGTGTTACTGTTACAGGTCCACCTGCTGCAATTTGGCGTTTAAATAACGGAATTACTGATCCATTTGAACCTAATACATTTCCGAAACGAACAGCACAAAGTTCTGTTATACCATTGTTTCGATATCCTTGAATAATCAATTCACACATGCGCTTTGTCGCACCCATGACATTGGTTGGATTTACAGCTTTATCCGTTGAGATCAATACAAACTTTTCAACTTTGTTCGCAATTGCACATTGCACAACATTCAATGTCCCAAAGACATTGTTTTTAATAGCTTCACTTGGGCTATCTTCAACAAGTGGAACATGCTTATGCGCTGCCGCATGGAAGACAACATTTGGTTGATACGTTTGCATAATCGAATGAATTCTATCTTTCTCACGTACAGAACCAATCAAACATGTCACAACTACATTTTCATCGACGATGTGATTGCGCTGTTTCATTCGCAATTCCATCTGTAAGTCATACATGCCATTTTCATAAATATCGACAAGCACCAACTGTTTTGGTTTAAACTGAATGATTTGCCGAACAAGTTCGGAACCAATCGATCCACCTGCGCCTGTTACCATGATGACTTTATTCGTCAAATATGAACCAATTCCTGCATTGTCTAATTTAATTTCACCACGACCTAACAAATCATCAATACTTACATCACGAATCTTCGCAACCGATTGATCTCCCTTGCGCATTTCAATGGATAGAATCTGTGTCTTCAATCCTGCATCACGACACTTCATAATGAGTTGTTTTAATTCCCCTTGGGAGATATGTTTGATCGCAATATATACGGAATCCACATTGTATTTTTCTTTAATCAACGCCAAATCATCGGTTGTACCAAGTACCGATAACCCAGCAATGATCTTTCCTTGTTTTAAAGGTGCATCATCCACAAATCCAACAACCTTTGTATCATAACGATCATTCATCATAAGGTCTTTTTGCGCAATCGCACCAGCACTACCAGCCCCAATAATGACTGCTCGATGGCTACGATTCGATTGCATTTGTGACCGTCGATAGAAGCGATACAAAATCCGTACGCCCAACATAAAGAATACTTGCAATAACGCCGCAATCATTGGAACGCTTTTTGGATAAGACGGAATCTTTGTAAGCATCACAACACACAACCAGGTCACATTCGTACAAAGAATTGCCGCACAAACACGCACCACTTCATCAATCGACACATATTGCCATAAGGTACGGTTCAACTTAAACACAAATAAAAATACTAAATTAATCAATACAACCCAATGCAAGTGATGGAACACTGCACGATAGGTTTCATAGGAATAAAGTGATCCATAATCCATACGGATATAATATGCAAACCAATATGCCAAACAAATGGATAGCGTATCAATGACCGCTAGAATCAATTCCCTTAGTTTTATTAATTTCTGACTTACTTTCTTCATAAATCCTCCGTAATCAACACGCCTATTATATCACAATCTACAATTTCATCGCACGAAATCTAAAAAGACAAAAAGGACGCATTGTGCATCCTTCTACTCATTTCCTCGAAATGGTTCCATTGTGACATGTTCACTCGCGGATATTCCATCCTTTTGGAATACCACTTTAATTGTTTTCAAACAAACCTTCACATCCATGATGAAACTGATATGATCCACATAATACACATCATAGGCAAACTTTTCTTGCCAAGAAATCGCATTTCTACCATTCGCTTGTGCTAGACCCGTTAACCCTGGTCGAACATCATGACGACGCATTTGTTCCTCGTTATATAACTCTAAATACGATACAAGCAAAGGTCTTGGCCCCACAAAGCTCATATCTCCTTTTAGAATATTAAACAATTCTGGTAACTCATCTAGACTCGTAGACCGCAACCGTTTTCCAAATGGAGTCAACCGTTCTTCATCGCTTAATACATTTCCATTTGCATCTTTTTCATCTGTCATTGAGCGAAACTTATACATCGTGAAAATCTTGCCCTTATATCCAGGCCGTTCTTGTTTAAAGATTGCTGGTTTTCCTAGCTTACAAACCACAAGAACATATAACACAATATAAAGTGGCGATAACACCACAATCAAACTCAAACTCAACACAACATCTAACAACCGCTTTATTCCTTTGTACATTCAATACCTCTATTATTTCCTTCTATTACTGAGCATCTTTCCCTTTGAATACGTCATCTGATCTTAAATTTTTTAGGCAGCACAATCCATAAATCCCTTTATCCAATCCGTTGTCACACTGCATACAAACTTTGTTTCGGCACTTCTATCACAAACTAACAATGCGCTTTAAGATCTCAGTTTCTTATTTCCAAGAAGTGACATACTCTGGTAAGTACTAACGTTCAATCTTCCTTATCATCAGTTACATATTTAGTTTTAACTTGATGTCAATTACGTTAGCTATTCCACATAACAAAAATATACTTAACAATTAAGATCCATAAATAATCAACCATACAGTTATGCCAATCTCCAAATGAGTTTCTAAAGTTTTAATAGGGAATTTTATACTGAAATCTTCAGCTATCTCACTACAAATGTCCTCACCATATTTTCACAGTTGATTATACCCCACATGGAAGCAAAAATATCTTATCAACCATGAATCTTTTAACTTTTACATTTAACATGATAAAATAGTCGTAGGAAAAAAACTCGTACACCA
>JAHHRC010000078.1 GCA_020026035.1 Erysipelotrichaceae bacterium
CCACAAACACGTACTCCTTTGTAAAAACTTCACAAGTCTCAATTTGTGATATACTTATCTTTGTAAAAAAGGAGACTTGCGATGAATAAAATTACAAATCGTAAAAAACAAGCGATTGCCACAAAACTAAAAATCATTCAAACCGCTTTAGAGTTCTACAAGCTCTACCCAAGCGATCAAATAAAAGTCACAGACATCTGTGAAGAAGCCAACGTATCCGTTGGAGCCTTCTACCACCACTTTGAATCCAAAGATGCCATCATTGCCATCGCCTACCAATCCTTAGATGAACTCATCGTATCCAACGTGGAAGAACAACAATTCGACAACCACCTCGATCGATGCCTTGCGGTCTTCTTAGAAGCCACTAAAATCATCAACGAATATGGCTATAGCTTTGTCGCATCGGCCTATAAAGTCATGTTAACAAACTTTGATCACTCCACCTTCTCAACCGCTCGTACCTCCTTCCAACTCATTGAACAATGCATTATTCATGCCATTGAAGAAAACGAAATCAAACCACAAGCCTCCACAAAAGACGTTGCCGAATACCTTATGGCAACCGGTCGTGGTGTCTTATTTGACTGGTGTTTACACAAAGGAAACTACGATGTCATTAACGCAATGGACGATGTCATTCGTTTAAACCTTGAAGGCTTTAAACACCAAGAAAACATTGCATTACCTACACTAAAGAAAGAAGCGCAATCTTAACGCTTCTTTTTCTTTGTACCAATTAAAAAACGGTACTACGTAAGTACCGTCATCGATTTATACTAAGAAATACATGGAAGCTAAAGCTAACAAGTTAATAATCATGAAGATCAATTGTTTCTTATCTTCTAGCATGCTTGTAACAAATGCTTCCCACTTTGTACCAGTGAAGTATGTTTCAAAGTAATCCTTGTTGTAGATTTGAATTACCCCACCACCGAATGTTAAGGAATAAGCACGCATAACCATCCAATATTCAGGACCATATACAAGACCTAGAATCACTGGAGTCGCAAGAATTCCTAAGTGTAAGAAGGCAACACCTGGCTTAAATTCAACCGCAACGAAGAACCAGTTCCAGAATGTATAAACAAGAGCCCAAATCCAAGTAGCCGCAAATGCAACCTCACCAGATTCTGTGACTGCATAGTTGGTATAGAAGTTTCCTTCTGTATGCCAAGTAGATGTCATTAATACCAATGTAACAATCAAACCAAGACCAACCATAGCGTTGTATTTTTTACCACGCTTGAAATCAACCATAGTAGCTTCAAAGACATTAACTGCCATGAATGGAAGAATGATCTTCGCAAATGTTTCACCAGACATCCAAATACCAAGCACTGGCAATAGAATCAAGATACGTGTAATGATTAATGTAGAAAGCTTTAACTTTTCAAAGAACACTAAGTTCAATGAAGCTAATACGATAATTGGCAAAATAACTGTCAATGGCAAGTTACCAGCCAATGGATGGAACACCGTAATAGGTGTCACCACTAGGAACAACAATGTAAGAAGGATTAAAATCACTGTCTTATGTTCCTTATTTTGTAGATATTGTTTCATAATTTCCCCCTATGAATCTTAACCGAATAGATTCACTTGCCCTCTTAAGCAAACCTTATTCGGTGAATGCTATTCTATAGTATACCTACCCTATCACTTTGTCAATCTTTTAACAAATAATTGTTTAAAGAATCACAACCATTTCACTTCCTAAAAAATCCTTAATCTTCACACATCCGTCAATCACTTGTATAATATAAGATATGGATGTGATCAAATGATAAAGTATCCAAACGGATCAAAGCGTCAATACAACACAATTCGGACCACAACGTCCAACCGTGGTATGACCTTAGAAAAAGAAATAAATGTAACAAATGACTACTACTTAGAACAAGATGTAGCAGTCATTCATAAAAAACCGACCCCAGTATCTATCGTAAAAGTCGACTACCCTGCCCGTAATAAGGCAAAGATTGTCGAAGCCTACTTTAAGGTACCAAGTACAACCGACTACAACGGTATTTATAGAGGTCGATACATTGACTTTGAAGCGAAGGAATGCGCCTCTTTAACAGCCTTTCCAATCAAATCCATACATGCCCATCAGATTAAACATCTCAAAGATGTAAAACGACATGGAGCAATTACATTTATTATTATTCGCTTCACAAAACTGGATGAAACCTACTACATCGACGCAAGTGAAATGATTGACTACATCGATACTTGTAATCGTTCTTCAATCCCATACACGTGGTTTGTTGAACATGGTACACTCATCCCTTACAACTACGTAAAACCCGTTGATTATATCTCTGTCATTAATCAACGCTATCCTAAAGGAGAATAGTTTATGACACAAAGAAAACCCGTGCGAAAGCCCCCGGTTAAGAAAAAACCAATTCAGAAAAAACGAAAAGTAAATCGTCGTAACCTTTGGACCATCATCCTTGCAATCTTCATTGCGATTGAATGCATTGGTGGCGCAACTGGTCTTGTTATGTGGGTTATGATGTCACAAGATAAACCAGAACTTCATGTAGAAGACTTCTTCTCTCCAGAAAGTTCGAAAATCTATGACCAAAACGGAGAATTCGTCGCCGATATTGGTATGCAACTACGTGACAATATCGCCTACAACGATTTATCCGAATGTGTCATCGATGCCTTTGTGGCAACCGAAGACTCAAGATTCTTCACCCATAACGGCTTCGACGATGCCCGTTTTGCCAAAGCAATCTTAGAAAACTTAAAATCTAGAAAGTTCTCCCAAGGTGGTTCCACCTTTACCATGCAGCTATGTAAATTAACATACTTCCAAAATGATAAAACCGGAGAACGCGCTAAGAAATCCGTTGAGTACAAAGTCCAACAGATCACCCTTGCTCGTGAACTTGAAAAACAAGCCGACAAGAAAGCCATCTTTGAACTCTACTTAAACAAACTAAACTTCGGTGGTAACCGCAATATCCGTGGAATCGAAAAAGCCGCTGAATACTATTACAACAAATCTTGTAGTGAATTAAACCTCCCAGAAGCAGCGATGCTTGCTGGTGTTATTAACTCACCTTACACCTATGACCCACATAACTTCTTAGACTATGCAACGTCAAGAAGAAACACGGTTTTATACCTCATGCAACGCCATGGGTACATCACAAAAGAAGAAGCCAAACTTGCAAAAGCCGTCAAAGTCGAAGACACCCTTGCAGATCCAAACGCTTCCATTGGACGCAATGGCAACGCCTTTGCCTACCAATCCTACATTGATACAGTCATCAATGAAGCAACCGACCTAACCGGCTATGACCCACTTACAACCGCAATGGACATCTACACCTTCTTAGACCGTAAGACACAAGCCCTTATGGATTCCATCCAAGAAGGCAAACAAGAAAAAGTCCCATTCCCAGATGACTTAATCGAATGTGGAATGATCTCTTGTCGAAATGCGACCGGTGAAGTTGTGGCAATTGGTGGAGGAAGAAACTATGGTCGAGGTGGTGCAATGTTACTAAACCATGCCACCCAACAATACAAACAACCAGGTTCTTGTATCAAACCAATCATTGACTACGCACCAGCCTTTGAATACTTAGGTTGGGCAAGTGACCATGTCGTATTAGACCGCCCAATGGAATATCGTGGAACAGATATCGTTATTTCCAACTCCGATGGAAAATACCACGGACAAGTTCCAGTCAAATACGCATTAGCTGTTTCCTTAAACATTCCAGCCATCGATGCCCTACAGCAATGCATCGACAAAGTCGGCTATCAAACCATGATGAACTACATCAATGGCTTCAACTTCTCACAAATCAACGAATCCACATTTGACTTAGGCTATGCCATCGGTGGATCTAGCTTTGTCGCATCTCCAGAAGAAATCATGGCCGCAAGTGCTTCAACCATGAATGGTGGATACTACATCAAACCACATACCATCGGTAAGATCGTCTTCCGTAATGGATTAATCCCACCGGTTGAACCACAATACGAAAAGAAACAAGTCATGAGTGATGCGGCAGCTTACTTAACCGCACAACTCACCTATGAAGCCGTCCATACAGACCACTTCAACTTCTTACAAATCTTGCAACGTCCATACCCTACCTATGCAAAGTCAGGTACATCCGACTGGGGAACACATGGACAACAATATGGCATTCCATTAATGGCTGCTAAGGACAAATGGAACATCACCCAAACCGTAGACTACACAACCTGTGTCTGGGTTGGATATGAAAAAGGTGTCAAAGACAAAGGCACTTACTTCACAAATGCCAAACAAAACCTAAACCTACAAGGAAACATTGGTTCCTTAGTCTTAGATTCATTAACCGGTGATACAACACCACAAGCTGTACCACGTCCAGAATCAGTCACAAACATTACCCATATCCTAGGAACCTTCCCTTATGCAGAACCAGTTCCTGGTATGGATGAAAGCTTAATTACAACAGGTGAAATCAAAAAAGATTCCGCCAAACTTGTACAAGCAGACTTAGTTGCAGTAGATAAACTTGCCTCCTTCGATGCGTCCATCGATAGTGACAAGAAACTAAAACTCCACTGGAACCCATATCCAGATCCTGAAAAACTAACCGTCGCACCAAACACCATGGATATCTCGTTATACCATGGCGATACAAAAGTGATGGAATACTACGGAAACCGTATGTTTGATTACTCGTGGATCTTTGGCCCAATTCGATACAAAGCCAAGGTCATTCAAAACGGTGAAGTAAAAGCCACAATCGTTACCGAAAACAACGACCACGAACAAGTGATCGACGTAACACCAGGTACACCAATCCAAGTCATTGGGTACTACGGCTTTGAGTCAGGCGATGATCAATCCAATGAAATCCCACTCAACTTAACCGTACCAGAAGAAGTCAAACCAACTGTTGAAGAGTCAAACAAAAATGAAATCGAAGTCAAAGTCGATGACAAACCAACAACAGAAGAAACCGTTGTAACAGTTGAATAACAAACAAAGACAGAACACATCATGATTGCACATATTAATGCAATGTACGTGGTTCTGTCTTTTTTCATTCACAAACCAAAACGCCTCAAAATACCATAAAACGGCATAGAATCGCTTCCATACCGTTTCAATGTCTATTTCACAAATAGCCGTTTCACACTTACTACAACACCCATCAAACTACTCATCACAAGCATTACATACATCATGAAATGACTTTCATCACTTGTACGAGGGATTGGTTTCACAACTGGTTGTGCAACCGTTTGACTACTAACAACTTCCACCTTCGCAGTAGGAGTTGGCTTCGTAGGTTTAGCAGGCTTTGTAGGTTCTGTTAGAGTACCTGGTTTACTTGGATCAACAGGCTTTGGTGTTACTTCTTTAGCAGTGAATTCCCAAGTTCCACTAAGCACTTGTTCCCCTTCAACTACCATCGTACTATCGTTATCCCAAGACTTAAATGTCCATGTACCTTCTGTTGTTGAGACTTTTTTACCCGTCAAATCCGTGGCATTAACCGGAGTACCAACCGGGAATCCAACTAGATTGTTTGGGAGTAAGTCCATAACTTCTTTTGGAAGTACTTTTCCATTAGCCCCCACAAACTCGAAGTTAACAGTTCCTTTTTTAACAACTTCTAGCGCCTTCTCTGTGAATATCCATGTACCAGTAAAGATGACATCATCTTTAACTAGAGCATTCTCTTTGTCCCATGCCTTAAACTCCCACATTCCTGTTGATGTTTTTAATTCCTTTACAGTTGGGCTCTTTGGATTAACAGTCTCATTCTTATTCACTGTTTCATCCTTAGGCAGTGCCATCTTCAGAATTTCTGGAAGTTCACCTGTTATACTTACAAACTTATATGTTACCTTAGCTTTTTCTATAACAGGTACTTCAGGGTTTGGATTTGTTCCCGGACCTGTTCCTGGATCTGTACCCGGATTTGTTCCCTGATCTGTTCCTGGATTTGTTCCCGGATTTGTTCCAGGTTCTGTTCCCGGTTCTGTTCCTGGATTTGTTCCCGGATCTGTTCCTGGATTTGTACCCGGATCTGTTCCTGGATTTGTTCCTGGTTCTGTTCCCGGTTCTGTTCCCGGTTCAGTT
>JAHHRC010000079.1 GCA_020026035.1 Erysipelotrichaceae bacterium
AATCCGCATATTAACTTATTCCATCTATACAATGGAAAGATTGGGCAAGAATGGGATGGCTTGTATGTATTCCAAGGTTACTACCATTTTGTGTCTTGTTGGGTATGGTTGTTGAATGTTCCAAGTCGTATTGGGATAGGTACACGCATTGAAACACTAAAGGCATCCGTTTGGTCAATGGTGTTATTGTACCAAGTGATTAGTTCGATGTTTTTTGTTGGCATGATTGATCGTTTGAGTGAAAAGAAACCGCTAAATTGGATTCTTAAGGTATTTACACTATTCTATTTGAATTTCTATTATTGGCGCTTAGTGTTTGGGTATTACGGAAATACGTGGCGTAGTTTGTTCATTACGATGTTAATGTTTGTCATCTATCAATGGCTCAAAGGGGACTATGGAAAAGAAGTACTTGTCTTAATTCCAGCAATTAACTTTGCAGGAATTGCAGCGTCGAGTTCATATCTGTTTATCTCTTTTGCGGTATTATCCATACTTGCGGCCTTCTTGTTCTTGAAGAATCAAGAAGATGCCCTTTATAACATGTCAATCTTTGTACTACCACTTTGTGTGTATGCATCGGTTATGATTATGCGTATGTCTAGGGCTGGATATGTTTTAGCTGCAGTCTTTCTTCTTTACTACACAACGTGTAAGACAAAGGTCACAAAAACTTTCATCCAGTCGATCAATACCTTTGTATGCAAACACGCAAAGAGCATCTTCTATTGGTTGATTCCAGGATTCTGTGTTGTCTTTTCCTTGTATATCCATGTGTTCCATAAGGAATTCTTATATGGCTATGCGTATTACTTCAATGACCATCAAACCTATGACATGGTGAAGGATTACTTCTTTGTGTATTCGACTTGGTATGATAATTTGGTGAACGTTGTTCGTTGGGTAGGCGTTGTGTTATTGATTCGACATGCGAAAACGATGGAAGAAGACTATATCAAATTGACTTGTATTTTGATGTTAGTGGTATTTATGAATCCATTATGTACGCCAACGATTGCGTACTTCATTGCCTCGAATGTGTTCTATCGGGCGTGGGAAGTGTTGTTTAATCCATTTACGGAATGTTTGATGATCATTGCTGTATACCAGCTCTTTGATCAAAGAATGTGGCGTATCTTTGTTAGTCTTATGTTAGGAATTCCACTTGTTGTAAGTACGGTTCAATCATTTAAATATGACATTCATAGTAGTTATGGCTTGTATTTAAAACTTGGACAAGAAGTAAATCCATATAGTAAGTTAGAACCAAGCGAAGAAGATGCGATTGTAAAGTTGCGGTATTTTTTAGAACAAGAAAACTATGACCATCAACCAGTCATTCTTTCCCAAGCGGAAGGAACACGTGTATACATTCCAAATGCGTATCTATTAGTTACACCACGTGACTTGTATTACAAACATACAAGACTTGATGAAGACTTGTATCAAATCGCAAGAAGACATCATCCATGGGATGAAGATGTCGCAGATTATTCAAAGACAGAAGCGCTTATGGAAGAGTTTGGGGTTGAGTATGTAGCGGTTCGCTACTGGGAGAATCCAGAATTTGACGCATCGTTAGATCCGATATCAACTGTTGTGTATGACAATGGGGTCTTTAGGATTCGAAAAATAAAATAAATAGAAGATCGAATTCAAGCGTATCTAAGGCAAGAATTCGATCTTTTTCGATGGATTGAAAGAGTTACTTATCATTTTCTAGTTGCAATCATTTCTTAACTTTCGTATACTGTACTAGCGCAAGCGAAATAGATGGTTCCATGGCCAAGTGGTAAGGCAATAGACTGCAACTCTGTGATCTCCGGTTCAAATCCGGATGGAACCTCCAATATCTGAGGACGTGGCGGAACTGGTAGACGCATCGGACTTAAAATCCGGTGACAGGAATGTCGTGTGGGTTCGATTCCCATCGTCCTCACCATCTAACACATAAGAAGGCGAAAGCCTTTTTTCTTTTCTACATTGGTTTTAAAAATTATCGCATACCGATGCTAAGATTTAAGGAAACGGGTACGTTAGGTGTGAAAAATACTAGCATTCTTGTAGTAAATGGTGTATATTAAACAAGCAGTAACGAGGTATGGTTCCATGGCCAAGTGGTAAGGCAATAGACTGCAACTCTGTGATCTCCGGTTCAAATCCGGATGGAACCTCCAATATCTGAGGACGTGGCGGAACTGGTAGACGCATCGGACTTAAAATCCGGTGACAGGAATGTCGTGTGGGTTCGATTCCCATCGTCCTCACCATCTAACACATAAGAAGGCGAAAGCCTTTTTTGTTTATGTATGAAAAAACGTTCCCAAGTAGGAACGTTAGAGCTTTGTAGAAAGTATATTTCTGATTGTTTGATTGTCATACATCAAGAACTTTAAATCTTCTTCATCGGTATAGGTATTCGTGTCTTTTGCAAAGTAGGCACGAATTTTTTGCATGATGAGGTTGTATTCTTCATACACTAGGTTTGTACGGTTGTGGTAGAGTTCATCAAAGTGAACAAAGATCAATGTCCATAGGGTGTTAAAACAAGAGTCTTCAATCCAGAAGTCACAGGTTTCAATGGGTGGGTTGTATTGTTCTAAGAGTTGTTCAATCAAGAATAGTCCATCATAGTTGGATTGCCAGATATCGACATAACAATAATCATACTGCTTAAGTGTTTCTTCGTTGAAGTAATCAAAGGCATCACCTTCAATGATTTCAATTGGGGTTGTGGTGTCGAATTGTGGAAGGATGGATGTTTTGAAGAGTTCAATCACTTCTTTGGAACGTTCGACTATAGTAATTGATGTAACGTTTGGATTTCTTGAGGCCATATAGGCAAAGTAGCCAATGCCTAAACCAAAGGTAATGATATTGCCGTGAGCTTTATTGGCTGGACGATCGTTGGTGATGGCTTCGGATGGGGCATCTAGCATCCAGTCGGTTTCATCTTGTAGTAAGTAGATTGCATCACATGGTTCATCCATGGCTCTTAGAATCATATAGTCTTTGAGTTCTTTGTCGTGATCTTTTTGAATGACATCGACATTGAATAACTCATTGGCATTGATTGGTTCTTTGACATAGGAGAAATGGTTTGAGGTTATGTTTTCTAAATGAATCTGTTTGTGATAAGGGGAGTTGATCCATTTTTTGGTGGATAAAAATAACGAAGGCCAATTGCTTTCGTCGTCGGTAAATTCTTGGAAGCCGGCTTTTTTCATCTTCTTTTGCATGTAGTGTTCATTGCTTGTTAAAACCTTTTTGCCAAGAAATGGATTGATCGTATCTTTTTGCATATTGGACAAGCATCGATCAAAGAATGCGTCCATCTTTTTTGAATGTGTAATTAACATGCCACTATCATAGCATGACTTTTGAAAATCCATGATAAAATGTTGTCATGAAACTACTATTAACAAATGATGATGGCATCAACAAAGAAGGAATCCATGCACTAATTAAAGGACTTTCCAACGAACATGAAATCTATGTCGTTGCACCAGATAGTCAACGAAGTGGCTATTCCCATGCGGTAACCTATTTCTACAAAGATATACGATGTAAGAAAGTGGAGATCGAAGGCTGTATGGAAGCGTATGCGACAAGTGGAACACCAGCGGATTGTGTCTATGTTGCATTGAATGGGTTACTCGATGTTGAGATTGATTTCGTGATATCCGGAGTTAATCATGGAATGAATCTAGCAAGTGATGTGATGTATTCTGGAACGGTAGGAGCTGCGGTTGAAGGAACTGTATTAGGAAAACCTTCGATTGCGATATCGTTATGTTCGTATACAAGTACGGATTTTGATGCGTGTGTAGAAGTATTAAAACAATTGATTCCAATGTATATGGAAGATGTAAAGAAGGAATTATATCCTTTAAATGTCAATGTACCATCGATTCCGTATTCTGAAATCAAAGGCTTTCAAGTATGCAAGTTAGCGGGAATTCGCTCGTATGGAAGGAATATGCAAAAGAGAAATGATGGACAAGAAATTGTGATGCATAGTGAGAATGAAGCGATGGTCGATGCGATTGAAGAAGATGTGAATGGAGATTTCTATGCAATCAAACATGGCTATGTGGCTTTGACACCATTGCAGTTGGATCAAACGCATATTGAATGGGATTCGAAGAAGGGAAGTTTTTTACATGACTGAGATGATGATTGCGTTATTGTTGTTTCTAGTGATGTATGTATGCTTGCTTACAATGAAGAATGAATGGAGTCACTATATTGTCTTGTTGTTTGCTTTGTTGTTTGTAAGGTTTGGTTTGGTATCAATTAACGCTGCTTACTTGTGTGTACCTTGGGCGTATCTTGGTATTTTACTTGGGGCATATGGCTTAGAAGCGATGGTATTTGATAGTAAGATGCTTGAGTGTTTGGTAAGTACGTGTTTGAAACGTGTGAGCGAGCAAAGAGTGATGGTATTACTTTGTTTACTTGCAGGATGTTGTTCGGCGTTGTTTGATACGGTGCTTGTTGTAATGCTTGCTTTACCGATTGTTGTAGAGGTATGTAAACGAAGTGACACAGACCCAATGGCGTATACGGTATTGCTTGTTGTTGTATGTAATCTATTTGGGGCATGTACGATGCTAGGAGATCCTACATCACTTCTTCTTGCAAGTAATCTAGGAATGCAGTTTCGTCATTTCTTTTATATGCAAGGAAGAATTGGGATTGGGGTAATTGTTGTATTGAGTGTTTTGAGTTTACTTTATGGTTATAGTGTTATACATAAAGAGAAGATGGAAGTGGATGTGCAACGTGTTACTTATACAAGTGTTGTACCAAGTGTGTTGTTTGTGTGTTTACTTGCAATGCTATGTGTTTGTTCGAATGTAGTAGGTGCGTATGTTTCAATTAGTTTGTATGTTATTTCTTTGCTTTTTGAGGCGTTTCAAAAAAAGAATGTGAATTGTGTGTTTGAACGTTTGAAGCATTTGCAAGTGGATGTATTGTTGTTTGTTGTTGGAATTACGATTGTTATGCAAGGTCTTGTTGAAACAGGGGTTGTACAGGCAATGGCTAATGCTTGTATGGAAGTAGCTGGTGTCAATGTGATCCTTATGTATGGCTTGATTGTTTGTGTATCGTTTGTAATCTCAGGGTTTGTGGATACGATTCCATTTGTGGCAACGTTTGTACCGGTTGTGATGCAAATTGCAAATAGTATGGAAGTAAGTCCGTATTTGTTTGTGTTTGGTTGTATGTTTGCGTCTACCTTAGGTGGCAATCTAACACCGGTTGGAGCACGTAGTAATATGGTTGCGATTACGACCTTACAAAAAGAAGGGTATACCGTGAAGACAAAGGAATTTGTGAAGCTTGCAATTCCGTTTACGATGGTTGCGTTTGTGGTTGGAACGGTATTGATCTATTGGATTTGGAATTAAGGTTTTCTTCTTCGAAAGCCTTTTTTATATAGGCGTGGTATAATTTGCGACGGTGATTATATGAAGAAAGAAATTAAGTGCTTAAAAGCATGTAAAACATTTAAGAAAACAACAATGGTTGTTGTATGTAGTTTGGTACTATTGTTGTTGTATTTCCTACAACCTTCCACGCAAACATTGAATGTGTATGTACCACATGAGTTGCGTGAAGAAAAAGATGGACGAGAGATTGTGTCGTTTACTGGTGACTTTGGCGGAACGATCGTCGAAGGGTATCAGAATAAAACCGATAAGGGTGATCCTTGTTATACAATCGAACTACCAAGAAAGATTGGTGAATCGGATACGTTAACGATTGTAAGTACAAGTCCTAGTATTGGTATGAACTTCTTTTGGAAAGATACCTATATGCAATACTTTGGCGATCAAACCATGCATGCCTATGCAAAGGAGTCGTTAGAACATCCAAGAAATGACTTTAAAGAGTATTCCTTTGTTGAATTTCTGAAGGCAAACCAAAGTGAGAATCATGTCTTTTTGATGAGTGTCAAAGGGAATAGCTTTGATGGGTTGAATGAAGAAATGATTGCAAGTTTAAAAGAACTTGGA
>JAHHRC010000008.1 GCA_020026035.1 Erysipelotrichaceae bacterium
GGGTTGAAACGATGTAAGTGTTTAGCTCGTTGTTTAGACAACGGGCTTTTTTATGTGGGGAAAAGAAAAACACGTGCTTGTTTACACGTGTTAGAGGATGTTGAAATGGTTTAAGGCGTTTAAGATGCCGTTATGATCGATGTCATCGGTAATGTAGGTTGCGGCTTGTTTTGCCTTGTCGCAGGCATTTCCCATAGCGATTCCGATTCCGACTTCTTGTAACATAGCACTGTCGTTTTCACCATCTCCAAAGGCCATGCATTCGTCTTTGTGGAGGTTGTTTGCTTGCATGTATTGACGGATGGCTTCGAGTTTTCCGCCATGTTCATCAATGATGTCTACGCCGTATTTGTTCCAGCGTGTGACTTTGGCGTGGGGTAGGGTGTGGATGAATTCGTTTAGCTTTTCATCACTTACGAATGGGATTGCTTGATAGATGGTGTTGCCGGTGTAGGTGTTGATGGTTGGTAGTGGAGAAGAAACGGCTTCTTCGGCGATTTTTACATAGTCGTTTATGAAGTTGATGTACATTTGATCTTGTTCAATTAGGGTGATGGGGATTTGTTTTTCGTTGAAGAGGTGGATGATTTTTTCTTGGGTGATGGGGTTTAATGGGGTGCCATGAAGGAGGTTCATGTTTTGATCTAATGTCATTTGGCCATTGAGGGTGATATAGGCGTCAAATTGTAATTGGTTCACAGGCATGCGTTGTAGATCGATTTTGTGTCTTCCGGTTGCGATGACGATCTGTATGCCTTTTTCTTTTAGTTGTTGTATTGCTTGTATGGTAGATGCTGGTACGGAGTTTGTCTTGTGTGAGACAAGTGTTCCGTCAACATCGAAAAAGATTGTTTTAATCATTGTGACCTCATTTCGTATAAAAGTCGTTGGCTCAATCCATTAAAAGCGCAACGACCTATAGAGAATGTGTTCATATAGAGATTTGTGGTTCTATTTGAACGTTAGTACTATACATTGTTTTTGGTGGTTTTAAAAGAAAAAAGTCGAACGAATCGACTTTTGTGTGTACTGGTCGGGATATGGAGATTCGAACTCCAGACCTCTTCGTCCCGAACGAAGCGCACTACCAAGCTGTGCTATATCCCGTTGAATTGATTATAGCATAGGTGGTTTTGTTTCAAAAGTATGATTTGTTTGAGCAATTAAAAAAGGCAAGTTGGACTTGCCTTGTGCTTAGTTAACTGGAGTAACTTTTGTTTGAACGTTGCCTTTGTCATCCCAAGCTGCCTTGTATCCGTAGGCTTTTAGGTTGTCGTAAGCAAGTTGTTTCTTGTCTTCTGGTACATCGATGTTTTCTAAGTAAACGCGCTTGTAGCTGTTTGAATCAATGAAGAGTTCTTCTTTGAATGGATTGCGTTTCTTTGTGATCATGATGTAGCTTTGGTAAACAAGAACACCGATGTTCCAAAGTAGGGCAATGACGGAGATTGTCATGTGGGCTGCTTTGGAGTTTGTGGAGTGTACCATGGCGAAATCACTTAGGAAGAAGGATGGTACGCTCATGGTGATAATCATGTTTACGGCAAGTGTTCTTACTCTGTGTTGTGCGTATACACCGCGTTTGATGAAGAATGCTGGAATCGTACATGCAAGTAGTAGAACAACACCGCAATACATGGAACGGTCGGATACGGAGTTATAGGTGTATGCGAAGTTCCATAGATCGTAGGCGATGATCCAGAACCACATCATATCTGGCCATACGAAGTCTTTGTGTTTACCGCCTTCAACGATGATTCCGAAGAATCCACAGATTGTGATGGCGTTTATGATTCCAGCGATACCGTTGATGATATTCCAAGGGCCACCTACGACCATATAGCCATCGACGATACCGTTGATGTTTACTAATTGGAAGTCGCGGATACAAGCTTCCATGATGTTAATGAAGTAGATGATTGGTGGTATACATACCAAGTACTTCTTTTGGAAGCGTTTGTGGTATACAACGAGCCATCCGAATACGGCTCCGGCTAGGCATGAGTAGGTTTTTGCCCATTGGAACCAAGTTCCTGCCCCTGATCCTTCTACGGCTGTGTGTGGCCATAGAGTGAAGGTTAGAATGGTTGGTAGGACGATAAATAGAGCGAATCCGGTCCATTTGTTTAGACGGGATAGTTCATTTAGTCCGATTAAGAGTGCTAGGTAGAGTAGCACGCTGAGCCAAGCGGTTGCACTTGGCATTTCGTAGAAAAACATATAAATCCCCCTTATTCGTTTGAACGTAGAGAATTGTATCATAAATTTAGATTTATGTTAATTAACTCACAAAGATATTTGTTAAAGTTCATTGTATTTTTTGCTTGAGTTATATGCTTTGTCGATTGGGTATTTTTTGGCGTTCTTTTTGAATTTGTCTTGAATGATTTCGTTTGGATCGAGTTGTAAGACGTCGGCCATGTTTATGCAGTAGGCAAAGACATCGGCGAGTTCTTCTTTTAAGGCGTCGATGTTGTAGTCCGTATCACTCCATTGGAAGAGTTCTAAGAGTTCATTGGCTTCAATGGAGATGGATTTTGCAAGGTTTGCAGGTGTATGGAATTGTTCCCAATTACGGTCTTTTGTGAAGTTTGTTACGACTTCAATGGTTTCTTTTGAAATATGCATGTTGTACCTTCTTTCGTGTTTATTCTAAATGTTTCTTTTGTTTTTGTATATGTGCTAGGTTTGTGAAAACGCTATGCTATAATGAAGAAAAGTGAGGGCTTTTATATGCGAAATGAAAAAGTGTTTGATTTGCTAGATGAGCTAGATGATGCGGATTTTGAGTGTATCAAGGCGTATCAAAAGAAGTTGAAGCTTACGAAGAAAGAGGCGGATAACGATGCCTTTATGGCGTTTATGGCGTTAATGAAGGATGAGGAACGTGTCTTTACGAAGGAAGAGTTTGTGTTGTTGATGGAGCGCTGTATGCAAGCAAACAAGCGTATCGGTGTGTTCTTGCGTGAAGATGGTGCGTATTATGGCTATGTTCGCAATGTGAGTTCGATGGACATGATGAGCAACATGATGGGCTTTATGAAGGATGCGGTTGTGGATGCGTTAGGTTCGATTCATGATGATGACGATGAAGATTATGACGACGATGACGAAGATGACGATGATGACGACTTTGACGACTTTGATGAAGATGCTTTTGATCGTGCAATGCTTGCGATGTTAGCTGAAGATGATGATGAAGACGACGATGACGATGACGATGATGAAGACGATGATCTTGAAAAGGAAATGGACATCCTTGATAAGCTTACTTGGTATGTAAGTTGCAGTGATGAGGTTTTGTCGGTATTGAATTTGATTCGTAGTCGAAATGAGTATGTGTTGAATGATCGTCAGGCGGAGATTCTTTTAAACAATCCGCCAGCGTTTGCAAGGATCCTTGTGGATGATGAGGATCAATACCATACGGAGTTAGATGACGATAGTGTTGAGTTGTTTGAAGAGGTATTAGAACGGGATCCGGAGGATATTCGTCAGATACATTCATGGTTTGTTGCGGTGAATTTCTTTGTGAATAATACGTATGGTTCGATTCGTGAAGAGCACATGAATGAGATTTTGATGTCGAATCCATTTTTGGAAGATATCATGGACGATGAAGAAGAAAAAGAAGCGTTCATGCAGGGATTTGCGGACTATATTTCAAGGACAGGTTATACACTAAGAAATGGTGTATGGGAATCTTTGAAAGCGAAAGAGTTTGGAGTTACGACATCCATGGATTTTGCGGCGAGAGATTTTGTGTGTCCGTCCTATCAAGAGATTATGGATGTTTCGGTGTATGGATATCCGAAATCGAATCCGGCATATCTTAAGATCTTTGCGTATATGCGAAACGCCATTTCGCTTAAGGATACGCATGAATTTATGTGTAAAGTGTATCAAGGTCTTGTGATCGGGGCGTATGATGAAATGTCTTCAGAGATTCATGATGAAGAGCTGCAAGAATATTTCTTTGAAGCGTTCTTGACTACCCGTTGTCGTGAGTATGGTGGCCGTACGTATGACGAGTTTAGCGAAAAGGATTAAAAATGAAAAAAGAGTTTTTGTATGATTTTGTAGTGTTAACGATTGCAAGTTTAATTATTGCGGTTGCGGTGTACTTTTTCTTAGTGCCATCGCATTGTGCGGTAGCTTCTGTTACGGGGCTTGCGATTGTGTTAGAAAACTTTGTGCCATTGTCGATTGCGATGATTACATTAGTGTTGAATGTTGTGTTATTGATCATTGGCTTTTTGACGGTTGGTAAGGAGTTTGGGTCAAAGACAGTCTATACGAGTATTATGATTCCTGTGTTTATTGGGATGTTTCAAAAGATGTTTCCGGATTTTGTGAGTTTTACAAATTCGCAAACATTGGATGTTCTATGTCATGGGTTTGTTGGTTGTTTTGGATTGTCGTTGATGTTTGACCGGAATGCATCGAGTGGTGGTTTGGATATTGTTGCAAAGATTATGAACCAGTACTTGCATGTGGATTTTGGCAAGGCGTTGAGTTATGTTGGGTATTTTGTGGCATTCTCTTCGATTCTTGCCTATGATTCAAAGACGGTTATTCTTTCTATTTTAGGTACGTACCAGGTAGGTTTGGTGTTGGATCAATTTATCTTTGGTAAGAACTTAAAGAGAAGGGTTTGTATTATTACGAATAAGCAAGATGAGTTAAGAGAATTTATCTTGCATGATTTAAAGAGTGGAGCAACGATTTATAATGCGATTGGGGCATATCGTATGAATGAGATTCATGAGGTATGTGTCAATGTGACGAAGAGTGAGTATGCGAAGTTATTAACGTATTTAGAGAAGAATGATCCAGATGCGTTTGTGGCTGTATATAATATTTCACATGTGCGTTATAAGCCGAAGTTTTAAAAGGAACAGGCATTCATTTTGATATCGAAATGAGTGTCTTTTTTATACAAACCACGAGGTTATACTTTTTGATATTCGAGTTGTAAATTTTACTTTTTCGAAACATATAAATTGCAAGGAATTCATACTTTTCTCTATAATGTGGTGGAACAGAGCAGTAAGCGCTTTCACATACGTTTGAATTTACATAAGGAGGGAAAGATATGATTCAAAAACTTTTGTATGTGGTGCTTGCGGTTGTATTGTCGATGAGTGGTATAAACATACAACAAGTAAGTGCAGAGGAAAGAACTGTAACCATCGAAGTAGATGATACAGTTATAGAAGAAAGTGAAACACACCGATTTATTTATCATGGAAGTACTGATTCGGATCCACATGGTTCCAATGGTGGATGGGTAGCTGATAATGGAGGAAAACATTCAAATCCATTGGTCAAATCCCAACACTGGGTATGGGCAGAGTATGAAATTGCCAAGAATCAAACCTATGATTTTACATTTGAAGGTACAGGGGTAGAGTTGATGGGGTTAAAATCTACTGATACCAAAAAAATGAACTTTCAACTGGATGGAGGGGATATTGTAACAAACACTATTCCCGGAAACAGAAATGATTTAGTGACGTTATATAAAATAGAAAATATTTCTGACACAAATGAACGTCATACAGTGAAAGTTACCTTACCAGAAGGTTGTAAAGGGCTTCAGGTAAGTTATGCGAAGGTCTTCCGTAAGGAAACAGTAGAAGAATCATCGCCTGCAGAGGGTGGTGATGGTTCTACAGAAGAAGGTTCGCAAGGACAACCAGGAGCTGAAGGGTCTGTACCTCCTGCACCGGATGGAGAAGGTCAACCTTCTACGGATGTTGTAGAACAACCAACGAATAAATCTTCAGATCGTTTTGTGATTGTGGATAATACTGCGATTGATCCTAGTTGGCCACATCATTTTGCGTTCCAAGGGACAATGGACTCTGATCCAAATGGCAGTCATGGAAATTGGGTTTCTGACACAAAACGTAGCTTGATTACAACGGAGAATCCAAGAGGTACACATAACTGGTACTACACGGAAAACAGTAGTCTTCTTCCATCTCAGACATATACATTTACCTTCGTTGGTAGTGGTATTGTTTTGATGGGTGAAAAGAATGAGCAACAAAATACGTTTACTTTTGATGGGGTTGAAGAAACTCTTGATATTCAAGGTCAACGTTTTAGAATGACGAAATTGTTTGAAAAGAAGGATTTACCTGTGCAAAGACATACGGTACAGGTTAGTTTGAAAAGAGGTACAGGATTAGAAGTTGCGTATGCAAAGGTATTTGATCCACAAGGAGAAAATCCTGCGCCAGTTGAAGTGGTTCCAGTTCCACCGGGACCTCAACCAGAACCTACTACAGTTGCGCCTACGGAAGGCTCAGTGAAGTCAAAAATTACAACGAATACAACTGACGGGGAATATAACGCATATACATACACGGATTATGGCGGAGCTGGGCCTAAGGCGTGGCATGTTTCTGCTGGAGAAGCTTGGGTAGATTTAGGATCAAATGATCCACGTGCAGAAGAAGTGTATTATGAGTTCCCGTTTATTGGAAATCGTGTGGATATCTTTGCGATTAAGTCACCAAAGCACGGTAAGTTCAAGGTGATCATTGATGGTGAAGAAGCCGGGGTTGTTGATCTTTATGATCGTAATCGTGGCAATGCAGTGCGCGTATTTAGTAAAGGAAATCTTGAAGAAAGACCGCATACAATGAAAATTGTGACTTTGAACCAAAAGACTGGTTCAAATCTTGTGAATCAAGTTAGTTACATTGAAGTTTACCATCAACCATATCTTCCTACATCAGTGGATATGATTTCTGAATTAAACCTTATAGTTGAAGAAACACATGAGTTAGTAATTACGCCTACTCCTTCATATGCGAATGAGTACACAGTAACAATGGATTCAAGTAAGCCAGATGTTGTGTCTGTTGAAGATGGAGTATTAACAGCTAAGAAGGCTGGAGATGCGGTTGTGACAGTGAATGTGACTGGGTTAGAACCTAAGACAATTGCTGTGCATGTTGATGACCAAACAAAGAAACTTACTGGTAGCTTCGTGGATGATAATGTGCAATGGACACAGGATAAGAAAGAAGTTGCTAGAGCGTTAGATGTAAAAGAAAAGACGATTCATGCATGGAAGAATGATAAGGCTTTGGCTGAGTTAGTGGTACATGCGAATCTTTCGAGTCTTACGAATGTAGCGCTAGAAGTATCTAGCTTTACAGATGGAACAAATACATTGGCGAGTGAAGATGTGAATGTAAACTTTGTGAAGTCTACATTGGCATATACAGGTATGCCAGGTTGGAATTATCAACCTCATAAGTATCCTCAGCCAACGAAAGAGAACCGTAAAGAAAGTTCTGATATTATCTACTCGAATACACCGGTAGATATTGCCTTTGACCATATTCAACCTGTTTGGGTAGAAGTGAATGTGCCAAAGAATACGAAGCCTGGTGTTTATACAGGTACGATTACTGTGACATCAAGTGATGTGGAAACTCCTTTGGTATTTACAGTTAAGGTTGATGTAGCGGATGCGGTATTGCCAGATCCTACGGAATTTAAGAATTCATTTGATATTGAATTGTGGCAATATCCATATACGAGTGCAGAATATTATGGATTACCATTCTTCTCGGATGCACATAAAGAAGTGTTGAAGAAGGAAATGGCGCTTTATAAGAGTCTAGGTGGACATGCGATTACAGCGACGTTTACAGAAGATGCTTGGGCTCGTCAGACATTTAGTGAAAACCCTGTACATTATCCATCAATGGTGAAATGGACGTTGGTAGAAGGGCAATTCACTGGGGAAAGAATTTCAAATGATTTCCGCTTTGAATATGACTTTACACACTTTGATGAATGGGTAAAACTAAACAAAGAGTTAGGAATTGCCGATAAGATTGCCTGCTACGGTATTGTGCCTTGGCATGGTAACTTTACATATTATGTGGGTGAAGACTTAAGACAGACTCACTTTACAAATGGTTCTGATACATATGATCGAGTATGGACAGACTTCTTAGAACACTTCATTGATCATGTGAAGAATGAAGGATGGCTTGACAATATCTATATCGGTATTGATGAACGTGGAATTACAGCTACACCATTTGACTTAGTTGATCGTGTTGCGGCTTCTAAGGGTGTTACGTTGAAGACAACTGGTGCGATTGATAAGATTGGTCAGCACGCAGTTCTTGCTCGTCGTATGACTGAGTTAACGGTTGGTGATACAGTCGTACAAGATCATCGTCATGCATTTGAAACACTACTACGTGATCGTAATGCACAGAATAAGAAGACTACTTTGTACTCTTGTACTGGTCATAAGCCTGGTAACTTCTCCTTGAGTGCTCCAGCGGAAAGTTACTGGTCGATTCTATTTGCGTATAAGTCAAACACAAAGGGCTTCTTGCGTTGGGCATATGATGCTTGGGTAGCAGATCCTTTGACGGATGTAACACACTCTTCCTTTGAGGCTGGAGATCCATTCCTTGTATATCCAGAACCAAAAGGAACTGTAAATCCTGGCATTAAGAACTCAATTCGTTTGAGTAAGATGGCACAGGGTATTCGTGATGTAAATAAGTTAATCTTAATTGCTGAACAACAACCTACTCTACAAGAAGATGTGAATAACTTGTTGAATAGCGTTAAGACAACATATCCTGCAGGAGATATCTTCTTAACAGATGCAGGAAAAGAAGCAGTGACTCGTGATATGAATCAAGTGCAAACGGATTTAGTCGCATTAACTGCAAAGTATGTTGAATTAAAAGGACCTACTCCAGACGAAACAAAAGAACCAGAAGAAACGACAACTACGGAAGAAAAAGAAACTCCTGGTAGTGAAACAGAAACTGGTAAACAAGAAGGAGAAACAACGGCTCCAGTAGACGGATCCACAACAGAAAAAGAAACACTTCCAGAAGAAACTGGTAAAGAAACTGGTAAAGGTTCTACAACACCATCTGAAACAGAAGGTGGAGCAACTACACCAACAGACAAGCCATCCGTAGAAACACCTACAGAGGGCAAAGAATCCACTGGTACTCCATCCACTGAAAGTGGAACACCAGAAGGTGAAAAGGAAACAGATCCTGCTTCTGGTAAGGAAACGAGTGGTACTACAACACCTGCAGAAACAGGAAAACCTACTGAAACCGAAACAACTACCGAAGGTGGAGAAGGTGAAAAGAAACCAGAACCTGGAAAAGAAGTTGAAACAACTTCTGGAACTGAAACAGGTGGAAAAGAAACGAAACCTGCAACAGGAACAGAAGGTACAGGAACTAGTGAAACAGCTAAACCTGGCGAAACCGAAACAACTACCGAAGGTAGTGAAGTTGGAAAGAAACCAGATACTGGTAAGACAACAACGGAAGGTGAAACGGTAACTGGTAAAGAAAAAGATCCTGCAACAGGAACCGAAGGTACAGGAACTGGAGAATCTGAAAAGAAACCAGACGCTGGTAAGACAACAACTGAAGGTGAAACTACAACTGGTAAAGAAAAAGAACCTGTAACAGGAACTAGCGAAACTGGAAAAGAAACGAAACCTGCTGAAAAGCCAACAACTACGCCAGAAACGACGGACAAGAAACCTGTTGTTGAAGTAGTGAAGGACAAGTTTGAGAAACATAGCTGGGACAATGACAAGAAAACAAATGACATTGTGGCTGGTTTGAAGATGCTTGAAGAAAAGGATGCTGCTGCATTGAACGAAAATGAAAAGGAAGTTCTAAATGCGGTTAAGTCAGGTACTAAGGTTGAACGTAAAGTAAGAGTTGAGAATGTTTCGAAAGAAAACTTGAATAACACGTTGAAAGCAGAAGTAGAAAAAGTGACGAATAAGCCTGAAACAACGAAAAAACAAGTGTCTACTGTTGTAGAAGCGAAGGTTCTTGTGATTGTTGATGGCAAAGAAAACGAACTTCATCGTTTCCCTAAGGGTGAAATCTTTGAGATTAGCCTAGCTGGTAAGGATATTGCGTATGCAACGGTAGACGATCAAAATGCGATTACGGTTTACCATGTGGATGATGAAGAAAAAGGTAAATTAACGAAAATCGATAAGGATTCTACAAAGCTTGTGAATGATACGTTACTTGTTCATAGTGAAGCCTTCTCGAAGTTTGTTGTAGTTGGTAATAAGAACGAAGCGAAGGTTACTACGAAAGTGGAAGTTCCTTCAAAGAAGGTTGTAAGTTCTTCAAAACCTGCTGCACAAGCGGTGAATCACGTGAGTGAAACGAAGGCGACAATCGTTCCTCGTACAGGCGATGGATTGCATGTACTTGGCTATGGTGTAAGTCTTGTGGTAGCTCTTGGTGTTGCGTTTGTAATGCTGAAAAAACGTGAAGATTAAATGATTTGGTGTCCCTGCATGGGTGTGTGGGGATGCCTTCTTTTTTGATTGTAAACACTGTGAAAATTAGGTATACTGATGTTATACATGGTGAAAAAACTCACAATAGGGAATATGAGTAGATTCATGTAAAAAGAGGGTAACGGAGGAGAATTTTAATGAGTGAAATACCTACAAAGCGTTTGTGGACGGCGCTTGATTTCGAACAAAGAAAAAACTATGTTCCAGAAGATCCGGAAAAAGCAAAGTTGATTAAGAAACTTGGTTTGATGATTACGGACCGTATGGACAAGAAGTTGAAACGGGAATTGACGTATGATGATCCTGAGTACTGGATGTTAGATGCGGTTCTTACAAAGGAAGAAGCGGAATTTATGCTTACCTTTGGCAAGCGTCGTGTGAATTATACGGTCGAAGAAGTTGCAAAGAGAGCTAAGATGTCTGTAGAGAAGGCACAGGCAATGTTAGATCATTTATCATGGGTTGGTGTGATTGAGTTCAACCGTGAGAATAAGAATCGTGAACTTCAATACAATATTCCAATGTTTGTGCCAGGTAGTGCGGAATATATGATGG
Organism: Erysipelotrichaceae bacterium; assembly: GCA_020026035.1. Lineage (GTDB taxonomy): Bacteria > Bacillota_I > Bacilli_A > Erysipelotrichales > Erysipelotrichaceae > Bulleidia. Next base: position 10,907 of record JAHHRC010000008.1, read on the forward strand.
CTCAAGATGACTTGGTAAAAGCACATCCTGAGTTAGCTTCGTTCTTTAACTTTATGACACAGGCTCCACTTGAACCTGTTACACCTATGATTCCAATGGGTGGTGCTGGTGTTGGAATGCACGTTATTCCAGTTGAATCGGCAATTGATCATGAAAACAAGGCTGTATCGGTGGAACGTTTGTCTTACTGGCTAAAGAAGTATGATAAGTATTCTGTTGGTGTTTGTACATGTCGTCGTATGCAGTCGATGCGTCAAGAAGGCGATGGTGAAGTTGAAGGGGAATTCTGTATTGGTGTAGGAGATATGGCGGAGTATACCGTTGAAACGGGTCGTGCGCGTTACATCTCTTATGAAGAGGCTATGGAAATCTTTGAACGTTGTGAACGTAATGGGTTCGTTCACCAGATTACAAACATCGATGGAGAAGATAAGATTGTTGCGGTATGTAACTGTGCTCCTGGTGTATGTAATGGAATTCGTACATCACAGCTTTATAACACACCAAACTTGAGTCGTTCGGCATATCGTGCTCATGTGGATCGTAGTAAGTGTGTTGCTTGTGGGAAGTGTGTTGAAATTTGTCCAGTAGGTGCTGCGAAGCTTGGTCAAAAGCTATGCAATACCAAGGGTGCTATGCAATATCCATCCACTCTACTTCCAGATGAAACATCTTGGGGTGAGGAACACTGGAATCCAGATTATCGTAATACGGCAAAGGTGAATTGTTACGACTCAGGTACAGCACCTTGTAAGACAGCATGTCCTGCCCATATTGCGGTTCAAGGCTATATTAAGATGGCAAAAGAGGGTCGTTACTTAGAAGCTTTGAAGCTTATTAAGCAAGACAATCCATTACCAGCAGTATGTGGTGCGATTTGTAATCGTCGTTGTGAAAGTGTTTGTACACGTGGAACCATCGATGCGCCACTTGCCATTGATGAAATTAAGAAGTTTATTTCTCAACAAGAATTAAATGGTGAAACAAGATATGTGCCACTTTGTGAAAATGCCGAAGGTAAGATGTGGGATGACTATCCAATTGCAGTGATTGGTGCAGGTCCTGCTGGTATTTCTTGTGCGTATTACCTACGTGAAATGGGATATCCAGTGACGATCTTCGAAAAAGAAAACAAGCCAGGTGGTATGCTTGTGAATGGTATTCCATCCTTCCGTTTGGAAAAGAATGTCATTGAGGCAGAAATCGATGTCCTAAAGGAAATGGGTGTTGAGATCCAATGCGGTGTTGAAGTTGGTAAGGATATTACCTTGGATGACTTACGTGCGAAGGGTTACCGTGCCTTCTTTGTAGGTATTGGTGCTCAAGGTGGTAGAATGCTTGGTCTTGAAAATGAAGATGCCCAAGGTGTTGAAACAGGTGTTAGCTTCTTAAGACGTGTCAACCAAGACAATACAATCACATTAGATGGTGATGTTGTTGTCATTGGTGGTGGTAACGTTGCGGTTGACGTAGCTCGTAGTGCAATGCGTACAACAAATGGTAAGGTTACAATGCTTTGTCTTGAAAGCGAAAAGGAAATGCCTGCAGATCCTATGGAAGTTGAAGAAACGATTGAAGAAGGAATTTCTGTTAATTGTGGATGGGGTCCAAGCAAGATTCTTGCAAAAGATGGCAAGGTTACAGGTATTGTCTTCAAGAAGTGTAAGTCGGTATTTGATGAAGCTGGTAAGTTCGCTCCTGTATACGATGAAGAAGATACACTTACAATTGAATGTTCCAACATCCTATTGTCTGTTGGTCAAACCATTGAATGGGGTAACTTGTTAGAAGGTACAGCTGCTGAGTTCAACCGTAACAATACAGTGAAGGCAGATAGTGTTACACTTCAAACAGGATGTAAGGATGTCTTTGTGGGTGGAGATGCTTACACAGGTCCAAGCTTTGCGATTGATGCGATTGCCTCTGGTAAGAATGCGGCTGAATCGATTCACCGTTATGTACACAAGGGTCAATCTCTAACGATTGCACGTGACTTAAGAGAGTTCAAGCAATTCGATACAAGTGTTGTGCGTGTGGATAGCTTTGATACATCTAGTCGTCAAGAACCAGGAAGAAAGAACCTTGATCATAAGTCCTTCCGTGATAACCGTGAAGTATTCACTGAGGAACAAGTTCAAAAGGAAGCTTCCAGATGTCTTGAATGTGGTATGTCGATTGTTGACTTGAACCGTTGTATTGGTTGTGGTCTATGTACGACAAAGTGTGAGTTTGATGCGATTCATTTAGAACGTGATCTACCAGATGCGTCAAGAATGTTGCCAAATGAACAGAAGATGAAGTTCGTAGCGCCATATATGGCAAAACGTGCAATGAAGATTGCCTTCAAGAAATCCAAGTAAAAGAAAAGCGGTGAGGTGAGCTCATCGCTTTTGTTCGTTCTTTGGAAGGAATGTCGTCACAAAGAAAATGATTAAGGCCGGTATGCTTGCGTAGAGGATCGTTTGAATGAGTGCATACAGTTCTAGGCTTATGGTATAGGTGGCTTGGTTGTAGGTGAGTAGGGCGTGAATGAGGCCGTAAATAGCGAAGATGAGTGCTGGCCAATAGTGTTTCATAAGATTCCTCCTTTTGTGACACTATAGCATATCGAATGTTGAAAAATGTGTAAGGTTTATGAAAAAGGTAGTTTGAAGATACATTTTAAGAAATAAAAAAACTAGGAATCCATCCTAGTTCATGTTCAAGTGGTGCCGGTAACAGGAATCGAACCTGCGACTTACTCATTACGAATGAGTTACTCTACCAACTGAGTTATACCGGCGCAAGTCAATTATATACGAGTGTTTGCTTGCTTTCAAGAATAGATTGTTTGGGATTTGCTTGGTAGTGGAACGTTTGGTTAATAAAAAGTGGAGTAGTATGTGTGAAATTGTGTGAATATGGCTTAGTTACGTGCATATTGCTTTGTTGAAATGGCTTGTTGTGGTAGTATGGAATTCATGGATAAGAAAAAAACTTTAGTAAAAACTTTGATGGACTATGCAGTCGTCTTTCTTGGTTGTTTCCTGCTGGGTGTAGGGGTTGGATTGTTTACACATTCTAATTTAGGTACAGACTGTATGACGGTGTTATTAACCGGGACGTATCAACGGCTTGGAGTAACGCTTGGGCAAATGAATATGTTTGTTTGTGGAAGCCAGATTTTGATTGCCTTAGGGTTAGATCGTAAGACGGTTTCGATTGCGACGATTCTTGGAATCTTTGGGGTAGCGACGGGAATTGACTGGTTCTTCTCACTTGGCTTAAGTGATGTGAGTGCTGTTTCTTCGTGGCTGTTCTTAGTGGCTGGTAATTTGTTATATGCCTTTGGAATTGCGGTATCGCAGTTACCACAGTGTGGCTATAGTAGTTATGATGCGATGATTTTTAGCTTTATGAAACATATTCCAAGTGCGACCTATCCGAAGGTGCTTTGGGTTTGGTCAGCGATCTATATTTTGATTGGTTGGTCACTTGGTGGTGTTGTTGGGGTTGGAACGATTTTGATTACCTTAACAACGGGTCCTTTGGTTGTGTATTTCTTGGGAGTTTTAAAGAAGTACAGCAAACGTTATTGGGCGTGACATTCCTCTTTTGGGAATGTTTTTTTATTGGTAAGTATCGGTTTATTTGTGGTTTTTGAAAAAAATATTTGCTAAAGTATGAATCCTTTGGTATTATATCAAAGCAGTAAGCAAGACATGTGAATATATGCGGATATGGCGGAATTGGCAGACGCGTTAGATTTAGGATCTAATGCCGCAAGGCGTGCAGGTTCGACCCCTGTTATCCGCACCATTTACTTAATTGACTACTGAACAAATGAATATGCGGATATGGCGGAATTGGCAGACGCGTTAGATTTAGGATCTAATGCCGCAAGGCGTGCAGGTTCGACCCCTGTTATCCGCACCATTTGAGTAATTGTCTTGAGGAATCAAGGCTTTTTTATTCGAAAGACTAGCTCAGCTGGGAGAGCACTTCCTTGACCGGGAAGGGGTCAGAGGTTCGAGCCCTCTGTCTTTCACCATTTTGTAACTTAGACTGCAAGGCAGTCTTTTTTGTTAAAAAAGTGTAATGATTGCTATTGCATTCACATGATTATCCGCTATAATGTGAACGTCTCCACATATCGTATAAGCTTTGGGTTATGGCCAAGGCGTTTCTACCCTACACCAATTATGTAGGACTACGAGGATGTCGTACCTTCTGCTTCCTTTGTTTGCAGAAGATTTTATTTTTTGAGTTTTTTCATACGTGTATGTGGAATTCTAAGAGGGGAGACACTATGTTCGAAAAGATGTTTAAGCTTCAAAAGAACCACACCACTGTTAGAACGGAAATGTTAGCAGGTCTAACTACGTTTATGACAATGGCCTACATCCTAGCGGTTAATCCGGGGATTCTTTCAGCGTCTGGTATGGATGCTGGAGCAGTATTTACAGCGACTGCAGTAACTTCAGCGATTGCTTGTTTCTGCATGGCTGCGTTTTCTAACCTTCCATTTGCGTTATCTGCAGGTATGGGATTGAATGCCTACTTTGCATATACCGTATGTGGACAAATGGGTTATTCTTGGCAAGTTGCTTTAACTGCTGTTTTATTTGAAGGGTTAGTATTTATTATCCTTTCCTTAACAAACGTGAGAGAAATGATTTTCAACGCGATTCCTCAGCCTTTGAAGATGGCTGTATCGGTTGGTATTGGTTTCTTTATCGCATTCATCGGTTTACAGAATGCTCATATCATTGTTGGTGGACCAACACTGGTGGGCCTTTTTTCATTCAATCACTCACTTGCAAGTGGTACCTTCCATACTGAAGGAATTACGGTATTGATTGCAGTGATTGGAATCTTGATTACCTTTGCGATGTTGTTAAGAGATGTGAAGGGATTCATGTTATATGGAATCTTGATTACTTGGGTATTGGGAATGATTGCCCAAGCAACTGGATTGTATGTTCCAAATCCTGAAATTGGTTTCTATTCTGTGATTCCAACAGCGATTGTTTCGACACCTGCAAGTCTATCTTCTACATTCATGAAGTTTGACTTTGCGTTTATTAAAGATCACTTATTAGACTTTATCGTTGTTACATTTGCCTTCTTGTTCGTTGACGTATTTGATACGTTAGGTACTTTGATTGGTTGTGCTTCGAAGGCAGATATGCTTGATGAAAATGGCAAGTTGCCACAGATTCGTGGTGCCTTGTATGCCGATTCTGTAGGTACGATTTGTGGTGCTTGTCTTGGTACTTCAACCGTTACTACATTCGTAGAAAGTTCATCTGGTATTGCCGAAGGTGGTAGAACTGGTTTAACAACCGTCACAACTGGTGCACTATTCTTAGTTGCGTTATTCCTATCACCACTCTTCTTAACAGTTCCAGCCTTTGCGACAGCTCCAGCACTCGTTGTTGTTGGTTTCTTAATGATTCAACAAGTTGCGAAGATTGAATGGGATAACATGCTTGATGCAATTCCATGCTTTGTATGTATTACAGCAATGCCTTTGACATACAGCATTTCCGAAGGAATTGCATTAGGTGTTATTTCTTGGGTTGTTCTTCATCTATTGAGTAAAGATCACAAAGGGCTAACCCCACTCATGTACATCCTTGCAGTCTTGTTTACACTCAAATACTTCGTGATTTAAAAAAGTATTGTTTGTAGTGGTAGAATTCACACCTCAATCGTAGTTGAGGTGTTTTTTATCGTTTGATTTGTTAGAATAGAGGTATAGAAGGAAGAAATGTATGGATGAATTAGAACAAGCACGACATGCGATTGATGCGATTGATGGAAAGATTGTTGAACTTTTTGAAAAGCGAATGAAGGAAGTGGAAAAGGTTGTTCAATATAAGATGGAACATGACTTACCAGTCCTTGATGCTTCACGGGAACAGGCAATTGTAAAAAAGAATTGCGAGCGCGTAAGTGATGCATATCGTGTGTATTTTGAAGAGGTGTATCAATCGATTTTAGAGTCATCCAAACAATTCCAAAAAGAAATCATAGAAAGGACACAAGGACATGGGAAATTTATTGACGAAGCTACGGAAAGATAATCTTCAGGCTATGAAAGACAAGGATGTATTGAAGAAAGGTGTATTGACACTTGTGATTTCTTCAATTGCCTTAGCGGAAAAAGAAAATGGCAAGGAATTAGAACTTGGTGAAGAATTGACATTCATTCAAAAAGAAATCAAACAGGTCAAAGAAGCGCTTAAGGAAACTCCAGTTACTCGCACTGATTTGATTGAAGCGAATGAAAAGAAGTTAGCACTATTAGAGTCATACCTTCCAAAGCAATTGAGCGAAGAAGAAGTGAAGGAAAAGATTCTTGCTTTCATGGAAGAGAATGGCTTAGAGCCAATTCGACCAAACCAAGGAAAGATTATGAATGGCATCTTAGGGATGTACAAAGGTCAAACCGATGGAAAAACCGTGAACATGGTACTACGTACGATTATTAAGTAATGATGGGACAACTCAAAAGGGTTGTCTTTTTTTAATCAAAAACAACTCCCTTAGGAGTTGCTTGCTTGATAGGATTCAATGAATTTGTTGAAGTTTTCTTCACTTGATCCAATTTCTTTGGTGTCTAAGTAGCCGTTTGCTTTTAGACGATAGTCGATATCACTACGGGTGAATACGGCGATGACGTCACTGTTTTCTTCGTGGTATTCAAGAAGATCTAAATCATCGAGAAGTGCGAAGGTTAAAGTCGCAGCTTCTTCAAGGTCGGCATCGGTTAAGACAACGTTTGTTTTGAGGGTGACAATTAGCGTGTGATTGTCATCGATGGTATCTAGTGTGAAATTGTTTAAAGATGCGTCTTGTGGGAAAGCGAGTTGATTAACGAGCTTTTTCACACTTGTTTCATCCGTGAGGTCATTTGTTTTATAGCTATATAGGTTTGTATGGTTCGCCTTGCAAGCACTTAGGAAAAGAAGTGTGGATAAGGCAATTTTGAGTGTGTGTTTCATAAAAAACTCCTTTTTGTATATGGCATAAAGTAGCATATATTTCGATAAAATACAAATTTTGTGCATAAGAAAAGGAACTTAACAAGTGCTAAGTTCCTGTTTGATTATGCGTTTAACGCTTCGTCTTCTTTCTTACGAATGATAGGAAGAATCAAGCCTAAGGAAATTAAGACGATTGGTGTGATGATGTTTAATGCCATCGTGATTGGATCATCGGAGATCATTCCCATGACACAACATGCAGCTGTAATAGTGAAGCACCATCCACCTACAAACATACCGAATTTTCTAGATTTGATGAAGGTATATTCACTGTGGAATTTGTCATCGTACTTTTTAAGCATCATGTATGCATAGAACACCCAAAGGTAGCGTAGTGGCATGCATACGGCGTTTAAACGAACGAATTGTTGCATGACAGCTGGTGCAGATGGGACAAGGATTTGAATCAATATAATAGAACCAGATAACACTCCGACCATCTTAATACCGTTTGTATAGGCGCCGTGTTCATTTTGTTTGAGTAGTTTTCTTGGGATGAATTGTCTTGCGTTTTCATCTTCCAGTAGCATGCGCAATGGCGCATCGATGGAAAGTAGTAAGACAGCAAGTTGGGAGATTAGGTTACTTGCAGCGTAGATGATCATAAATAGATTGCCGACGTGGTAGTATTCACCAAGTTGTTGGAAGGCCCAGTAACCGCCATTTGCAGCGTAGGCGTTGAACATTTCTTCGGAACTGTTGATGACTGCTGGATCAAACATACGGCTCATCGCAATCGTTCCAAAGATGGCACAAGATACGACCATGATGGCTGTGAAGATAATTCCTTTTGGGAAGTTCTTTGCCGAGTTTTCCACTTTGTTTACATATGGGGAAATCTTTTCAGCTCCTCCTACTGCTAATACCAATACCGATAGAGATAGGAAGTATTTGCTGTTAAAGATTGGAACTAAAGCGTTCATATCCCAATTTACATGGATGTAGTTATTGGCTGGGGCGAGCTTTGGAGCTGCTAACATCATTAAGATGTAGAGGATGGATAGTACAAAGGTACTAGAGCCAGCGATGGTTGCGAGTTTTTTTAATGGGTTAATTCCTTTTGTTGCAAACCAGCAGAAGAAGATAAAGATTGCAAGCGTAGCCATTTGGATGTAGAGGATTGGGAAACTATCAAAGGTTTCTGCATTCTTGAATACAATCCAACTTAATGCTTTTAAAGCGCCGCTTCCTTTTGAGGCGATGTAGGTGATGTGCACTGCCCAATAGGTCCAGCCGGCATAGTAGGCTAGTTTTGCGCCTTTTGTTTCTTGGATCCAGGAAGTGACACCGCCGCCTTTGTCTTTGAAGGCTGAGCCAAGTTCACCAACCATTAATGCGTAAGGTATGAAATACAATACGAACATCAAGATCCAAGAGAAGATGACGCGCGTTCCATCGTAGTAGATGAAGCCGTTGACGATATTGCCAAAGCCCCAAAGTGTGGAGAAACACATGAAGGCTAAGGTATACCAAGTGATTTTCTTTTGTGTTTGTTTCATAAAAAATCCTTTCCTTAACGTTTGGTATTATATCACAAAATCGAATGGATAAGAAAGTTCCATAAGATATGCTTATGGATGTATTGTGTTTGTGTTTGTAAGAAATGAAAGTTGTTGAAAATTCTTGTTGACGGGGAATGTAATATTTGGTTTAATGATGTCAATAAAAGAAAACCTAATGAGAAAGAGTAGTACATATTTCGGTTTTGTTTAGAGAGTTTCCTACTTGGTGAAAGGGAGATACAAAATGAAATATCGAATGGACTTTCTTGAAAGGGCGAGCTGAACGGGGACTAGTAGGTGAGACGGAATTCCAATCCGTTATCAATCGGACACGTATGATGGTACGTGAAATGAGTGGGTTTTATGAAACGTAAAACCAATTTGGGTGGTATCGCAGAAGTAGTCGCTTTTGTCCCATGTATCGGGGCAAGCGGCTTTTTATTTGTCCTTTGTAATAGAGGGAGAAAGATTATGAAACTAAGAAATGTAATGATTGTACTTGCGGTATTTGTGTTTGTATTGGTATTTGCTGGATCCAGCAAAAAAGAAGAAGTGAATGTTGAGGAAACGGGTAAGAAGAAGGTTGTTGTGTTAAAGCAATTAGACCATGCCTCAATTGATGAGATTGCCGAAGGGATTCAAAAGGGAATTGAATCGATTGATGGGGAACATTTTGAAGTGGTTGTGATGAGTGGTCAAAATGATGCGGCTACGATGAAACAAGTTGTCGAAGATTCTTTGCAAAATGATACGGATGTGATTGTACCGATTGGAACTCTTGCGGCACAGATTTCGGTATCTTCTACAAGTGGGACGGATGTACCTGTTGTGTATTCAGCTATTTCAGATCCAGAAGCTGCGGAATTAACAGGCATTGCGAATGTGACTGGGACAAGTGATGCGATTGATGTAAGTAAGATTGTTGATTTGATGGATGTGTATCATCCGGAATTGAAGAAGGTTGGTTTCTTGTATTCCTTAAGTGAAACAAACTCGGCTAGAGCGATTCAAAGTGCTAGAGACTTATTGAGTAGTAAGGGTGTTGAAATCATTGATGCGACTGCGAATACAAATGATGAGATTGCGTCCGCTGTAGCGTTGTTGATTCAAGATGGCGTGGATTGTGTATTTACTCCAACAGACAATGTGATTATGAACCATGCTGTATTTGTGGCAGATCAATTCAATCAAGCCAAGGTTCCATTCTTTACGGGTGCAGATAGCTTTGTTCTAAAGGGTGCGTTTGCGACGTGTGGAATTAATTACCAAGATTTAGCGTACCGTACAAGTGAATTGGTGATTGATGTCTTAAACAATGGCATTGAAGGAAAAGAAGATGTGTACTATGTGGAGTCGAATACGATTGTTGTAAGTGAAGATACAGCGAAGGTATTAGGTGTTGATCCAATGATTTTTGAAGAAGTGGGTACAGTGAATCTGATGAAGGGTGAATAATATGATTGGGATTTTACAAACAGCTTTGATACTAGGTCTTATGTATGGCCTAGTATCCTTGGCGTTATTTGTGTCATTTCGAATTTTGAATATCGCTGACTTAACAACCGATGGAAGTTTTGTGTTTGGTATGGCGGTATCGTGTGTATGTGCGAAGGCAGGGCATCCATATCTTGGTATTTTACTTGGCATGGTGGCTGGTGGTTTGGCTGGGTATTGTACGGCGTATTTGCATACAAAGGGTGGAATACCAGCGATTCTTGCAGGGATTATTACAGCGACGGGATTGTATACGATTAACTTAGCGACGTTAGGGTTTCGAGCAAATTTAGCGTTGTTAAAAGAAGATACGGTATTTACACTGTCGCGTAAGAGGTTTTTTGGAAATAGTTTTTTAGCGGATGTATTGCCGTTATTGGTTGTCGTTGGACTTGTGATGGTGGGGCTGTATTTCTTTTTGGAAACACGGCTTGGACTATCGATTCGAGCAACGGGGGATAATCCTTCAATGGTGAAGGCGTCTTCGATTGATCCACGTATTACGATTACGGTTGGACTTGTATTAGCAAATGCATTGACGGGGTTATCGGGTGCGTTTGTTGGGCAATTCCAAAAGACGGCTGATATTAATAGTGGGATTGGAATTGTCGTTGTTGGCTTAGCGAGTTTGGTCATTGGTGAAACGCTTTTGAAAGAAAAGACGATGAGTGCGAATATTACGGCATGTTTTGTTGGGAATATTGTGTACCGGATGTTGTATGCCTTGATTCTTAAGTCGCATATGATTCCGGTTGAGTGTTTGAAGTTATTAACGGCAATGATTGTAGCGATTGCGATTGCCTCTCCGAATATTAAGGCACAAAGAGAGCTTAAGAAACGGATGAAAAGGGAAGGTGTGCGTCATGCTTAGATTGGAAAAGATTACAAAGGTGTTTTCCAAGGATACGGTGAATGAGAAGATTGCCTTAGATGAGTTGAACTTGGAAGTGAAGGATGGGGATTTTATTACCATTATTGGAACGAATGGGGCAGGGAAGTCGACGTTGTTTCATTTGATTGCTGGTGATTATATTTGTGAGTCGGGATCGATTTATTTGGATGATGAAAATATTACGTTTATGGCGGAACATAAGCGGTCGAAGATGATTGGCCGCTTGTTTCAAGATCCCTTGAAGGGGACGGCTCCTAATATGACGATTGCTGAGAATTTAGCACTTGCGTATTTACGGGCAAAGAAGAAAACGAATCCGTTTTTACGGATTACAAAGAAGGATCGGTTAAAGTTTCAAGAGGCTTTGAAACAGTTGGATATGAATTTAGAAGATCGTATGGATACCCTTGTTGGGACATTGAGTGGTGGACAACGGCAGGCGTTGACGCTATTGATGGCAACGATTGTGCCACCGCGGATTTTGTTGCTGGATGAACATACGGCGGCTTTAGATCCAAGTGCGCAAGCGAAGATTATGGCCTTAACGAAACGCATTGTCGAAGAGCATCATACGACGTGTTTGATGATTACGCACAATATGAAAGATGCCTTGCAATATGGAAATCGGACCCTTGTGATGAGTGATGGGAAGATTGTGATGGACTTGAGTGCGGATGAGAAAAAACAAATGTCGGTTGAAAACTTGTTGGAACAGTTTAAACTATTGAGTAGCGAACAGTTTGATAATGATCGGGTGTTGTTGTCGAGTGTTCAGTAAGTAGAATTGAGGTTTCAATATGGCAAAACAGAAAGAAAAGAAGACGAATGCAATGCGAATGTTGGATGCGAAGGGGATTTCGTATCAGGTGCATACGTATGATCATGACGATGGCCGAATTGATGGACTATCGGTTGCGAAGAAATTGAATGAAGATCCATCCCAGGTGTTTAAGACGCTTGTGAGTGTTGGGGATGATAAGAATCTTTATGTGTTCTGTATTCCTGTTGAAATGGAATTGGATTTAAAGAAGTGTGCAAGAGTGGCTGGTGTTAAGAAAGTGGAAATGCTTGCCGTAAAGGATTTGTTTGCAAAGACTGGCTATATTCGTGGTGGGTGTTCACCGATTGGGATGAAGAAGTTGTATACGACGTATTATGATGAGACGATGGTGTTGTTTGATACGGTTATTTTCTCAGGTGGACAGATTGGTACCCAAGTGGAACTAGCGCCGGTTGATGTATTAGCAGTAACAAATGGCTCTTGTGCTTCGTTGTGTAAAGAATGAAAAAAACCATTTCTTAGGAATTTCCTGGGAAATGGTTTTATTGTCTATTGTTGTAAGGAGCCAACAATGGCATCGCCTACGACTTCATCGATTGTGAAGGTTTGGTTTGTGAGTTGATCAATGGTGTCTGCGCATTGGTTGAAGATTGGGTTTTGAATGATTGTAATGCCGTAATTGTTTTGGAAGGTATAGGTGTTTTCTTCCTTGATGAGGGTTACTTTGTCATTTTTTTCGATGGTTAAAAAGCCATTTGATTCTCCATAAAATAATACTTGATTCATACATACTCCTTTCTTTACAAAACGCTAAGACAGTAGCATGTTTTATACGGTAGAATCAAGTGTTTTCGTCTTTTTTAATGAAAAGGTCTTTGAGAATGAGCACTAAGATATAGGCACAAAGACCGCCAAAGAGGAAGCCGCTTCCATCGATGAGCATGTCGAATACTTCGCAAGATCTTCCATCTACGAAGTATTGTAGACCTTCATCCATTGCTGGTACGCCAAGTAGGAAGATGAGTAGGTTTAAGCATCTTGATTGGAAGAGTGGGCAAATGTGGATGGCGATGGTGACTAAGAAACCAAGGCCTGCGAATTCTGAGAAGTGAGCGAGTTTTCGGATGTAGTGGTGGAAGAGGGAAAAGTTATCTACTGCTAGGCCAAAGTGGTTGAGGTGGTAGGCAAACATGTAGGTTACCTTGTAGGAGGCCTTTTCGGATACGTTTGCGATGGCGAATGAGTTTTTGAATATGAGGTAGATATAGAAGGCAACGATGAGCCAAATCCACCATTTTTTACGTTTTTGTTTTGTTTTCATGTGGTCTATCATACCACAAAATATTTGGCATGTTATAATGAACGCATGGAAGAATATAGAAGAAAAATGCATAACATTGCATGGACGATACTTGGAACGTTCATTCTTTGTTTAGCGGTAGAAATGTTTATTCTGCCGTTTAATATTTTATCGGGCGGGGTGGCCGGAATTGCGGTTGCTTTGGAGCCTTTTTTCAAGTTTGATAAGACCATGTTTGCGAATGTTCTCACCCTTGCAATGTTGTTTGTAGGAAGGGTCGTATTAGGGCGAGATTTCTTTGTGAACACGGTTATTTCATCGTTGTTTTATCCGTTGTTTAACTCAACGTTAGAGATGTTTATTACGCCTCCTAATATTGATCCAATCCTAGCGTCCTTCTATGGTGGCTTGCTTGGTGGTATTGGTGTTGGCCTTGTGATGAAGACGGGTGCTAGTACGGGAGGTATGGATGTACCGGCTTTGATTTTGCATAAGATTACCAAGGAACGTATTGGTGTATTGGCTTTGATTATTGATGGTTTGACGGTATTGCTTGGTTGGACGGCGTATGGGTTAGATGCGGTTCTTGTTGGGATGGTATCGGTCTTTGTGTCGAGTTATGCGATTGATAAGGTGTTGGAGTTTGGTGCTTCGAAGGATAGTAAGCAATTGCAGATTATTTCCGATGAATGGGAAGTGATTTTGGCTCGTATTTACAAGGAGTTGAAGCGTGGTGCGACGATTATTGAAGCGAAAGGTTCAAGAAGTCATGAGATGCGGCGGATTATTCTTGTGGTTGTTAGCTATAGTGAGTATTCGCGTTTGATTGAGATTATTGATGAAGTCGATCCGAAGGCGTTTGTGATTACGACGGATGCGAGTGATATGCATGGAGAAGGGTTTACCTTTGGCTTTAGAATCTAGTTTGTCATTTAATTTTGTTGTAAGTATAATAGTGGTACTGCTTAGAAAGTAAGAGGTGTTTCATGATTGAATGTAATCACGTTTATAAGAAGTATAAGAATGGAACAAATGCTCTTTTTGATATTAATTTGAAGATTGATCAAGGGGAGTTTGTATATATCATTGGGCCTACGGGGTCTGGGAAATCCACATTGATTAAGCTTTTGGACGGAGAAGAGATTCCAACCAAGGGTGAGGTTCGTGTTGTTGGAATTGATGTAGGGAAGTTGCGTCATTCCAAGGTTCCGATTTATCGTCGGAATATTGGGGTTGTGTTCCAGGATTTTCGGTTATTGGAATCAAAGACCGTGTTTGAAAATATTGCCTATGCCTTAGAGGTGATTGATATGAAGAAGGCGATGATTCGTCGTCGTGTTCGTGAGGTTATGAACCTTGTGGGGTTGGATGATAAGGGAAATTCGTTCCCTTCGCAGTTATCTGGTGGGCAACAACAGCGTGTTGCGATAGCAAGAGCGATTGCCAATCGACCTAAGGTGTTGATTGCGGATGAGCCTACGGGGAACTTAGATCCTTCGATGTCGGATGAAATTATGGCGTTGTTGGAGAAGATTAACCGTGAATATGGGACGACGATTTTGATGGTTACCCATGATTTGACCTTGGTGAATAAGCATCGTAAGCGGACGATTGTTTTAGAACATGGTCATGTGACAGAGGACCTTTCGAAGGGAGGTTATGTACAACATGTTCGGTAAGTTATTTCGCCCTTTGAAGGAAGGGTTTAAGGGTGTTACAAGACATAGCGCGATGTCTATTTCAAGTGCTTTGTCAGTCACGATTACTTTGATTATTATCTCTTTGTTTATGGTGTTTTCTGTGAATGTGAAGCAGTTTACAAAGGGCTTAGAACAATCGGTGCAGATTGCAGTTATGATTGATTATGATTATGAGGCTGCAGAACAGGAAGATGCGATTGGTTTAGCAATTAAGAATATTCCTGGTGTGAAGGATGTAACGTATTCGAGTAAGGAAGATGAGTTCCAGTTTTATTTAGATTCCTTTGAGGATGAAAAGACGAAGGAAGCGTTTAAGCCGTTTGAGGATGATAATCCAATGCGTGATGCGTTTTATGTGGATGTTGAAGATGGGTCGATGTTAGAAAGTATTTCGAATTCGATTTCTTCGATTGAAGGGGTTGATGCGGTTAACTTTGGTGGATCGAGTGCGGTGATGTTAATGAGTGCGATGCGTACAGTACGTACGGGTGGCTTTATCATTGCGGTTGCCTTGTCGATTCTTACGATTTTCTTGATTCAAAATACGATTAAGTTAACGATTTATGCACGTGCTGATGAGATTGCGATTATGCGTAATGTTGGTGCGAAGAATGGCTTTATTCGTTCGCCATTTGTCATTGAAGGGATGTTGATTGGGGCGTTAGGTTCCATCATTCCAATTCTTTGTACGGTGTATGGCTATCGGTATTTCTATGAAGCGACGGGTGGATATGTCATCTCAAAGATGTTTCCACTGATGCCGTGTGATCCATTTGTAAAAGAGGTATCACTGGCGGTATTACTAACTGGTATTTTGGTTGGTTTGATTGGTTCTTATTTCTCCGTTACGAAGTATTTGAGGTGGAGACGATGAAGAATTTGTTGAAATGGATGCTTTGTTTGGTTCTAATGGTTTCTATTTCATCAATGCAAGTGTTCGCGGAAGATCCAGGGTTTGAAGATACAGAGTATTGGAATAAACTTTGTAACCAGGATGGTTTGACGGCGGAACAAAAACAGAAGTGCAAGGCGTTTATGATTCAGGCTTCAAATGATTTGAGTAAGAAAATTCAAGAGATTGAATCTAGGCGTAATGAAATTGCAAAGGACATTCAAAAGGCAACGGAAAAGGTGCGTGGCTATGAGGCACAGATTTCGGCATTAGGTGTTAAGATTGCCGATTTGAATGGTCAGATTGCAGTGAAAGAAAAAGAAATTGAGCAATTAGAAAAAGACATTGCGAAAAATGAAGATGAGATTGAGCAAGCAAAGGGGAAGTTGCGTACGCGTATTAGTTCGACCCAAGAAACAATGCGTTTGAATCCGATGCTTGATGTATTAATGGGTGCGAAAGACTTTGATGACTTTGTACGTATTGCGAATGGAATTCGTGATATTACTGCGTATGATGAAAAGTCGATGGAAAAGCTTGCCGAGCAGATTCGTCAATTAAACGAAGATAAGAAGCAAGTGGAAGAAGACAAGAAGACGCTTGATGCGGCAAAGGATGAAGTTGTTAAGAATCAACAACAGATTCTTGCGTTAAAGTATGAAGCACAGATTGTCGAAGATGAATTGCGTGCTCAGTTTGTAGACTTACAGGCACAAGGAAACCGTTATGCGGCAAACATTGATGCGATTAAGAATCGAATGAAGGAATTGGATTCGCAGTTGCATGATGTGCCCAATGCAAGTGGCTTTGTGTCGGCTGTTCCAAATGCACGTGTATCCGCTGGTACTTGGTATTATCCAGGGACACAGCATATTCATTTGGGTTGTGACTATGCAGCACCGACGGGTTCGCCTGTTCGTGCTGTAGGAAATGGTGTTATTTTGGCTTCAAATGATGGTTGTGGACCAGGTTGGCTAGGGAATACATGTGGAGCGAATGGTGGTGTGTTAATGGGTGGTAACCAAGTTCGTTTACTGACGAAAGTAAATGGTGGGTTATATGCTGTGACATATTGTCACTTATTGGCGGGATCACCGATTCAATCGGGAACGATTGTGAATGCCGGTGATGTCATTGGTTTAATTGGTTCAAGTGGGAATACCACGGGACCACATAGTCATATTGAGGTGGTTTACCTTGGTAGTGGCGACAACTTTGCAAGTTATGCCCAGAATTGGAATGGGGATCTTGGCTTTGGTGTTGGCTGGGGTAAGGTACATGGTATGAGTAAGCGTTGTGAGGCAGGGGCAAGTGCTCCTTGTCGTATGCGACCAGAATTATTGTTCTAAATAGAGCTTGTTTTGAGTGATCAAAACAGGCTTTTTTCATGCTTTAAGACATTACATTTCTATAACATATAACTAACGTTAGAATACAGTGTAACTATTTGTAACATTACGAGTAACTAGGGTATAGAAATAAGAATATGTTCGTAAAATGGCTTTATAATCAAATAATTTAATTGTCAAATTTTCAATTTTCTAATTGCAAAAGCAAAAAACAAGATTAGAATATACATATGCATGTATAGAATTATGCAACTTAATGTAATAATTCTTTGCAGTGTATTTAATTATTGTAAATTTCGTTAATTTCTTGGTTGTAAAGTATTGAGGATAAACGGTGTGCAATTCCTCTTAGTACAAGCAAGAAATGTTTGTGATTAGGAGGTTAACATGGGAATTATTAGGGAAAAGCGATTCGTAAAAGTGATGCTTGCGCTATTGGTGTTTATTGGTCTTTTGAATCCAGTAGCTGTTTATGCGGAAGTAACAACAGATCATACGGTAACGTTTGTCTTTGAAGAGAAGAATTCGAAAGAACTTCCAGATGAATTGAAAGCGCGTGTTCTAGCAACACAAGTTGGAAATGAAGGGGATTTGATTCAATTTCCGAATACAGAAGACTATTATGAAGAAAAAAATGATGCGGATTGGACCTTCGAAGGGTGGAAAAAAGAAGGGTCTGATGAGTTTATAAAGGATCTAAACAATACAACGATTGGCAATGATGATTCCACATACAAAGGGGTATGGTCAAGTACAGAACGTAGGTATAATGTTGTACAATCTTTTCCTCTTGAAGGGAATTTAGGTTCGTATTTACCTCACGTCGTTTCATTAGGGCTTATGGGAGTTGTTGGTGAAGGTATTGAGGCGAATAATGCCAATTTAAAGATTACGGATAAAATCAACACTGAATTCTTATGGCCAGATGAAAGTGATGATCCAAATGTTAGAGATCTAGTGGATGGGGTAAATTATATTGCGACTGGTGGTCTATCGCTTGGTGATTACACAGACTTAGAACGGATATCATATGAATGGTATTCAAATGGGTATTATATCAATGGGAAACGCGTTGATTTAAAAAATCCAGGAACGTTAGAAGACTATATTGGACGTAACAAAGATAATCCAAAGAATATCAAACTTGTGTTTAAAATGATTGCAGAGAAGGATTTATATGATGTGCATTTAGATTATAAA
>JAHHRC010000080.1 GCA_020026035.1 Erysipelotrichaceae bacterium
CTTGTGGCTTTCATCCCACACGCAAGCATGTGGGTTTTCGCCACGATTTATAACTCCTTTATTATACCAAAAATCTCAAAATGTAAAACTGTAATTAAAAAAACATGTGTACAACTAGAAAAAGCGCCGTTAAGCGCTTCAATCTTAGTGTAATCCAATCCACAACCCAAGCAATGCAAATGCAAGTTCCACTAAGAAGAACATATGCACCACTTGACGTTCATTCATACCCTTAATCACAAAGGCATAATGAATTGGTGTATAAGTAAATACACGTTTTCCACGAAGTTTCACAGATCCTATTTGAATCATGACACACATCGTTTCTACCACAAAGATGCCACCGATTAGAATTAAGGCAATCTCTTTGTGCATAACCATCGCAAGAGCCGCAAGCATACCACCTAAGGCAAGTGAACCCGTATCCCCCATAAATACTTGGGCTGGTTTTTTATTGTAATGCAAATAGCCAAGTAAGCTACCAAGCATACTACAAATAAAATACACAAGTTCAACACGGTTGTTCACATAGGCAATGATCAAGAATGGAACTAAGGCAATCCAAGTACATCCTGCTGCTAAACCATCCATGCCATCGGTTAAGTTTACCGCATTGCTTGTTCCACTAAACATAATAAGAATCAATACAAAGTACCAAGCACCCATCATAACCGACGTATTTGCAAATGGTATTGCTAAACGAAAGTCACTATGACTTTGATACATGAAGTAAAATCCTGCCGCAACAATTAGCTGCATCACAAACTTCATTCTTGCACTTAATCCATCATTATTCTTTTTAACTACAATTAAGTAATCATCCACAAAGCCAATCATGCCATAGGCAAAAAACGATGCCATAACAATCTTTGTGTCTACTTCATAATGGCCATTGCATACAAGTGACATCGTAAGAAGAGGTGCCACAATAAAGATGATTCCACCCATCGTAGGTGTTTTCGCCTTTTGTTTGTACTCTTCTAAACTATATTCCGATACTTGTTGGTTAAAGCTAATTTTCTTCAAGTAGCGAATTAAACTTGGTGTTGTAATCATGACCCCACAAAGCGCTACAAGAAAGCTTTCTAACATTTTAAAATACATAAAATCCCCCAATGTCTATCTACTTAAATTCAACTTCAATGATTTCCCCTTTGTTTACAACGGTACCTGGAGGAATGCTTTGTTTTACAACAACACCCTCACCAACCAGTTTGAATCCAAATTGGGTCGCATCCCACAGACCAGCCACGTCTTTTCGTGTCCAACCTGTAAGGTCCATCATTGTAAAATGATTGGTCTCACTCGTCAAGAACACCCGTTGGCCAGAAATCACTGGTGCATTTGCTTGTGGATACTGGTTAATGACCGTATCCCCAGAACCTAATACATACACTTTTGTTTGCATTGGGTCTAATTTTTCTTTTGCGTAGGAAATCGAATGGTTCACAAGAGATGGCATATCGTAACTTTCAATATGCATCGGTTGACTCGCCACATCATCGACATTTTCTACTTCCTCACGTTCCGCAAAGCCCATTTTCATGGCTACTTTACGAAGCGTATTAATAATCGGTTCACTCTTCCAGTGGGCCGAAGGATTGTATCCAGTTTCATAGGCATAATACACTAACACTTTCGGATCTTCGGCAGGCATTGCACTCATCACCGACGTAATTGTCGTACCCGATTGATACGATCCATTAATCGCTACCTGAGTCGTACCGGTTTTCCCAATTAACTTACATTCCGGAATCTTATAGTGCCGTCCTGTACCATCATCGTCATTTAATACATGGTACATAATCTTTTGTACATGCCGTGCGGTTTCTTCAGTAATTGGATTTCCCGTTACCTTGGTCTTTGCTTGATAAATAATCTTATCTTTGTCATAGGCATCGGTAATACGATCTACATAGTAAGGTCGTTTCATACTACCATCGCCAAAGATCGCTGAATATGCCTGTAACATCTGTAACATCGTTACGGTTGATCCCTGACCATAACAAATCGCTAACTTATCCGCTGGCCATGTGAAGTTTAAAATACCCGTTTCTTCCAGCATTCCATCACTATTGACCGCTTTAAAATAGCCAAAGCGTTTTAAGTAATCTAAGTTGATGTCTGCTGTAATTAACTTATTTTGAATTTCTGCAGCGACCGTATTTGAGGAATACACCAATCCTTTGTCGTATGTAATCATCCCAAAGTTACGACGACCGGCATTGTAAATGGTTCCCCATCCACCACTTTCCACACGAACTGGGTTGTTGTTGGCATCACTTGAGAAGTGGTAAGGACCAGAATACACCATCGCATCCCCGTCATACACACCTTCATTGATTGCAGCTGCCCAGGTAATTCCTTTTAAAGTTGACCCTGGTTCATAAGGAATCTGTGCTCCATAGTTGTTGTAGTCCAAAATCACTTTGGTGTTTGGATCAAACGATGGATATTGACCCCAACCAAGAATCTTACCTGTTTCAATTTCCATCACGGCTCCCCAAATACGGGATTCTCCAAAGGTATCAACCGTCATCCGGAAGGACTCTTCTAATGCCTGTTGGATGTCTTGGTCTAAGGTTAGATGGACATCGTTTCCGTTAATGGCGGATTGAATTTCTTCTTTCATCCCTGGAAGCACATAACCACGACGGTCTACTTGGGCCATTACTTTTCCATCTTGGCCGCGTAAATACGAGTCTAAGTATAACTCAGCTCCCATTTGACCGATCGTGGTTCCATTTTCATCAGATTGTGCAAATCCAACTAAGTTACTCGCAAAGGTACCCATTGGATACACTCGCTGAATGGACTCCGTAAAGCCAATTCCTGGTAACTTTAAGCGTTCGATTTCTTCTTTTTTACTTTGCGAAATATTACGACCCGAAAGCCCAAGCTCTACCTGGTATACACCTTTTTTCGACAAACTTTCTAAGCAATCTTCATATTCCATTCCAAGAATACGAGACAAATGCTTCGCTGTTCCTTCTTTGTCTTTGACAAAGGCCGGTGTTTTTCCATCGGATTCGTAGCGATTCTCATCGAGAATACAGAAAATGTTATACGTAAAGTTATCTTCCGCAATGACATTTCCAGAACGATCTAAGATCTTTCCGCGCGTTGCTTTGATGTCTTCATTTCGAATATAGTTTGAATCAATATAATCGTTAATATCACTTGAAGACCGAAAATGTCGATGCAAAACAGAAACGAAAAATACATTTGAGGCAATAAGCGTCATGGCTATTAAAGTAAAAACACCAAGCTTTTGGACCGCATTGCGTTTGCGGTTTCTCATACTTATTCACCCTCAATCGTTGTTTTCTTAATTGTAATAATGTTGTCTTGATCTAAGTTCAAGCCATCTTCAGCCGCAATTCCTGCAACCCTTTCTTTTGTGTTAAGGGTATTTACTTCAACGGATACAGCATCGTTTTCCATTTGGATTTGATGAATTTGACGTTCAACATCCTGAATTTGTTTCGAATAGGAATTCCCTACTTCACCAAGATATGCGGAAAAACATAAGCCAATGCAAATGAACGGTAATGTTATAGCTGGAATCGCTTCATAACGGAATCTTCTTGCTGGTTTCTTTTTTGTTTTCTTTTTCATTGTGTTACCTTCACCCTTTCAATACCTCTTAACTTTGCACTATGAGAACGACGGTTCTCATTCATTTCTTCATCGGTTGCGATTATCGCTTTGCGGTTTACTAAGACATAATCCGCTTGTTGTAAATCTTCTTGTTTGATTGGTAGTTTTGGATCAATGTATGGACTTGATGACAATTCTTTAAAGTATTGTTTGACCATACGATCTTCTAACGATTGGAAGGTAATAATGGCACATCTTCCACCTTCGTTTAACAAACTACACGCATCCACTAATCCTTCTTTTAAGGAATCTAATTCGTGGTTTACTTCAATCCGTAAGGCTTGGAACGTCTTCTTGGCTGGATGCCCTTTTTTACTCAAGATTTTGTCAGGTAATGAGGATTTAATGACATCCACCAACTCAAACGTTGTTTCGATTGGAGCGATTGCTCGTTGTTTCTCAATGTTTCGAACAATCCGCTTCGCATTTTTTTCTTCCCCATATTCAAGTAAGACACGAACTAATTGTTCAAAGGAATATTCATTTACGACTTCATATGCCGACAATGGTTGACTCTGGTCCATTCGCATATCGAGTCTTGCATCAAAGCGATAGGAGAACCCACGGCTTGGATCGTCGAACTGTGGAGAGGATACTCCTAAGTCCATCATGACCCCATCGACATGTGTCACTCCTAGCTTTAACAATTCTTCTTTCATCGTGGAATAATCGCCATGAATCATTGTTACTTTATCTAAGTAACCTTCTAGATTCTTGCTTGATTCACGAATCGCTGTTTCATCTTTATCAAAGGCATACAAATGCCCAGTTGTAAGTTTGGATAGTAATAATCTTGAATGTCCACCTCGACCAAGGGTTCCATCGACGTAAATGCCATCCGGTTTAATATTCAGAAGATCAACTGTTTCTTCTAATAATACGCTCTTATGCTCCATGTTCTAATAACTCCGTTAATGCTTCTGCGGCATCCTCAAAGGATTCATTGGCTTCTAAGTCATATGCTTCCCATTGATCTTCTGCCCATATCTCGAGATGATCATCCGCCCCGATGACGACGCATTTCTTTTCTATTCCACTGATTTCAAGTAAGTTCTTAGGAAGTGGGAATCTACCTTGGTTGTCTAAGTTGCATTCGCTTGCTTTCGACATCAAATGACGCTTGTACTGACGTACGGCTTTTTTTGTGTAAGGAAGTTGTTTTAATTGTTCGCAAATCAATTCCCATTGATTCAATGTGTACACATACAAACAACCATCAAGTCCTTTGGTAACGACAAAAGTCTCACCT
Source organism: Erysipelotrichaceae bacterium (assembly GCA_020026035.1). Taxonomy (GTDB): domain Bacteria; phylum Bacillota_I; class Bacilli_A; order Erysipelotrichales; family Erysipelotrichaceae; genus Bulleidia. The sequence continues at coordinate 4,910 of JAHHRC010000080.1, forward strand.
AGTTCATCACGAAAGCGAGACGGAATAATCAATCTGTTTTTTGAATCCAGGCTATGCCTGTATTCGCCCATGAACATAATCGACTCCCCCACTTTCTACCACTTTGCGCCACTTTCTACCACCATTCTACCACACAGACCACTTTTTTCAAGTTGAAATATACAAAAAGACGCATCATTATGCGTCAATTACGGTGTGAACATTTGCTATAAATAATAAAAAAAGACCTGACACAATTGCCAAGTCTTCCTTTTATTGGTTTTCTAATTGAAGCTTATTCTTCGTTAGACAACGCCATCTCTTTGCCTGTTGATCCACATTCTGGACAAGCGTGGTGTGGTTGCTTAACGCTTCCACATAGTGGGCACTTTACAAGAGTAGGTGCATTTAATTTATAATGAGTTCTTCTCTTGTTTTTTCTTGTCTTGGATCCTCTTCTTTGTTGTACTGCCATCTGCTGACACCTCCTATTACTTTTCCTGTTTGAATTCTCTGAGCTTTGCAAGACGTGGATCTACACGATTCCGTCTTTCTTCCTCAAACTCCTCTTCACTGACAATCCTCCAGCCTTCGCCTTTTGGAAAGTCCCCAGGAGCTACATCGGTCACCTGCAGCGGCGCTTCAAGCACGATATCTTCGATCGCTGCTTCAAGGAGCTCGATGACTTCATTACTAACGACCCGGACGCCCTCGTCATCAGTTTCTACAAATGAATACACTTCGTCACTTCCGGCATTGAAAGGGATTTCTAGCTCTTCTCCACTAATGGAATCCGGACAAATCATAACCCCATCCACGTTCATATGCACATAAACGATTTCTTCATCTGCATTGTAGTATCCACTACCATATACGTGAACATCTTCCGCTGAATGAATCAGTGGAAATGACCCGAATACTTCTGGTGGAAGGTCAAATTCTTCGTCAAACTGGAAGTGATCTTCCATTGAACGAACCAATTCAGCTCTTGTCCATTTAAGCATAATATCTCCTTATTCGTTAACGCGTTTAATTATAGCAAACCATAAGCATAAGTCAATGACTGAAATCCCGCATTTATAGCGAA
>JAHHRC010000081.1 GCA_020026035.1 Erysipelotrichaceae bacterium
GCAATCAATTGCACCTTATCCCCACGCAAATGCACCAACGCATTACGTAACTCATGGTACTCTTTCAAATTCTCAAAATTATTCGCCACCACCAAATTTTTCTTCGCACACGTTTTCAATAAATGCGCAAACGGCACGTATTTGACATTGCGTTCCATCCGATTCAAAGATTCTTCAATCGACACATAGGCATTTAAGAATCGTTCGCCATTTGAATGGTCTTTAATTGTTTGCAAACGTCCTTTGAATGGCTCGAACGTAGGCATCGCTGACATGTTCTAACCCCTCCTCGCTGTTGTAATACGAAGCCTCTTCCACATTACTTCCATAATACGTATTCACATACACAACAGGAATCTTTCCCTTACCAAAAATCGGCTTCGTTTCATATTCCATCACTTCTACACTTTCCACTACTTCAAATGTGTTTTCATCGACTGGTACATAATACAAATAGCCAACAAAGGCATCCTTCCCTAGCTCTTCTTGCAATACATTCGCAAAGGCTAGGCTTTTTTCATTCTTGTCACTTGCATAAATCTTCATACCGCTCTTACTGTCCTGATACGATCCATTCACATGCACCGATACCACAAGATCACAAGCAAGTTCCGACATCTTATCTACGCGGTGCAAGCTTGACATATTACTACCCGCCTCATGACTTAACACCACTTCAAAGTTGCGGTCCTTCTTCAACTTCTTTTCCAATACATCGACAAGCTTTTCACTGTATTCCACTTCACTTACATAGCCACTGCTCGATGGATGCTTCTGATCACATCCTGCATCTAACATAATGACAATCTTATCATCTAGGGATGGACTTTTGCTTAATTCAAACAAATACCAAATCCCCACTCCTAACAACAACGTCACTAAGGTAATCAAAATCTTTAAAAGACGCGCTGTCTTCTTCGCTTGTTTTAACTGCTCTTCTTGTCGTTTCACACTTGCCTTCTTCATTGCGCCACTCCTTCAAGATCTTCTAATTTCGCATCCGCAGCCATGTAATCAAGAATCATCTTCATCAAACAATCCATATCCGACTCTTCCCGATAATCCGCACTCACGACATAATCCGCACGATTTTCCTGCAATAACGTTTGCGCCATCATACCAGCTTTTCCATTGTTTGGATTGTATACAACAATCGACTTCCCACCATATTCCTTCACAAGCTTCAAACATGGAACATCGGTAATCCCATCCGCAACATAAATCATTCGTTTAAACGGAATTGGTCGTTCTTCTTTCGGTGTATAGGCATTTAAGTCCTTATTGTTTAATTCATCCAGCACTTGTTTATTAATCCGGAAGATATACTGCGTCTTTGTGGTGTAATTGACAATCTGTGCTGGCCATTTGGCAATACCTTCTTCATCGTAATAATACTTACAGGCATAAATCTTCGTAAACTCTTTGGCAATTGGTGAACTTTCAATAATCTCTTGCATTCCAGAAGAAATAATATAGTGTTCTACTTCTAAGCCAACACTTCTACCATAGGCATTGATCCGTTCAAAAAACGAACTCACCCCTTCATACAACTCAATCTTCTTACCAACTTCTTTGAAGTCTTCTTTCCGCAATGGTTTATCCATCTTCGCAAACTTTTCTTGTAATAAATACAAATAACAAGCAATTCCATCCATGGAATTTTCCACCGACAACTTGCCTACTTCCTTCCAAAACGCACTTGCGTCTTCATATCCTAAATCTTGCAACAAGCTATATTCCTGCATATCCTTTGTGCAAAGTGTTTTATCAAAATCATACATCATGGCAACTTTCTTCATTTAAACCACCTCTATTACCAATACCATACCAAAAAAGACGTTCTTAGGAAACGTCTTTCAAGCTTATAAAGCAAGTAACTTTAGAATCGCAGCCACATAGATTTCAACTTGTTTCATAAGATGATCTAATGGCACAAATTCATTCACATCATGAATGTGATAGTTCATATTTGGGAATGCGCATCCAAAGGCAATCGTATTATCAATTCCCTTTGCATACGTACCACCACCTAAGGTAATTGGTTGGGATTCATAATCCCCAGTCGTTTCTTGGTATGCTTCAAGAAGCGAAGAAACCAATTTCGAATCCTTCGCAAAGAACAATGGTTCTACCGTAAAGCCAACTTCAATCAAGCCAAAGTCATCTTCCAAACGATCTTCCATCATCTTCACAATCTTCTTTGAACAAAGTGTCACCGGATAGCGAATGTCCACATTTCCAGAAATCACACCATCTTCCATGTGAATCGTCGATGGTACCATTGTAAGCATGCCATATTCATCGCTTACCTTACAGCCAAGCAAATCACCATCATAGTTCACACCAAAGTGTTCCGTAAAGAACTTCACAAAGTCATCTTGATAGCCAGCTAACTTCAACCCTTCCATCAAGTAACAAATCGCATTCACACCAAGTTCTGGAGTAGACGCATGGGCCGCTTGTCCATACACCGTAATCACATCACGATCTTCTAAGCTTTCAATTTCAAACTTCATATTGTGATTGTTAAAGTAATCATTCAACTTCTTAGAACAATAGGATTGTTTCAAGACTTCCACACGACACTTCGCACACACAACATTCGAAGCTCTACCACCCTCAATGTTTAAAATCTTTGTGTTCTTTGACTTAAAGTGCAAGCGAACCATACCCTTTTCACCATGTACACAAGGGAAATCACCATCCGGCGTAAACCCATAGTCCACATGCCCTTCTTCTTTGACATAGTGTGCTAAACATTTGGAACCGGTCTCTTCATTACATCCAAGAATCAAACGAACACGCTTATTCATTGGCACATTCATATCTCGAACAATGTTCATGGCAATCATACTTGCGACCATCGCACCCTTGTCATCGCTAACACCACGACCATACAAGACTTCGTTTTCATCCATGGATAACGTAAATGGATCACTTGCCCAACCATCTTCTAAACGCGCTGGCACAATATCCAAATGACCAATGACACCAATCACTTGATCACCTTCACCCATTTCCGCATAGCCAATGTAGTTATCCAAATTCTTAACCACATAGCCATCCTTCTCCATCATTCCTAGAGCGACCTGTAACGCTTCCTTTGGCCCCTTCCCAAATGGTGCATCATCTTCCGCTTTTCCTTCCTCGCTATTAATCGCAACTAATGTTGCTAAACGAGCAAGTAACTCTTCTTTATAACTTTGAACACTCGCTTTTACATCCATATTCAAATCCCCTTTTCGTTTTTATAGATCAATTTCAAGCCCTACAGGACAATGATCTGATCCATACACTTCATTGAAAATCAAACTATCCATCACTTGATCCATCAATGCATTGCTTACAACAAAGTAATCAATTCTCCATCCCGCATTATTCTTACGGGCATTGAATCGATAACTCCACCAAGAATACTTCACCGTATCTGGATACAAGGTTCGAAAGGTATCCTTAAACCCAGAATCCAACAACTCTTGAAACTTCGCCCGTTCTTCATCTGAGAATCCAGGATTCTTATGATTAGAACTTGGATTTTTCAAGTCAATCTCCTTATGGGCAACATTCAAGTCCCCCGTATAAATGACCGGTTTACTTTCATTCAATGTACACAAATGCTTACGCAACAAATCTTCCCATTGCATACGCCAATCCAATCGCAATAACTCTTGTTTGGCATTTGGAACATAAGCCACCACAAAATAGAATTTTTCAAACTCAAGGGTAATGACACGACCTTCGTCGGTGTCATCCCCTTCAATTCCATACTGCACATCCAGTGGTTCTTGCTTGCTATAAACAAGCGTACCAGAATACCCTTTGCGAGCTGCTGAATACATATACATATGGTAACCTTCCATACGCATTTCATCCGTCAATTGTGATTCTTGCATCTTGGTTTCTTGTAAGGCAAAAATATCCGCATCTACTTCTTCAAAGAACTCCTTAAAGCCCTTTGTCATACAAGCTCGTAAGCCATTGACATTCCAAGAAATCAGTTTCACTTGGAAACCTCTTTGGTTTCTTCCTTTAACCACGCTTTTTCTTCTTCATTTAAGAATGGAGAAATCTTGTCATACACAGCCTTTTGGTATGCATTCAATACTGCAATCTCACAATCTTCCAACATACTTACATCAATCGCATCACGATCATATGGCGCATAGGTTAATTGTTCAAAACGCAACCATTGGCCATAGAAGTTTTCTTCATCCTTCACAACCAACAATTCATTCTCAATACGAATACCAAGTTCATCCGGCAAATACACACCAGGTTCATTGGTCACAATCATACCTGGTTCAAATGGTACTGCCTTACCAGATCTTGGATTTCCCCAACGGATTCCATGAGGCCCTTCATGCACACCAAGCACATGACCAACACCATGCCCTGTACCACATTGGTAGTCCACATTCAAATTCCACAATGGACGACGTGCAAGAATATCCACATTACAACCCGTTGTTCCATACAAGAAGGAAGCCGCATTAAGATCCAAATGCCCCTTTAGTACTAAGGTATACCAAGTCTTATCTTGTTGACTTAGATTCCCAAGTGAGATTGTACGAGTAATATCCGTTGTACCATCCTTGTATTGTCCACCACTATCTACAAGCAAGAAGCCTTCCTCATGAATCTTCGCATTGCTTTTTTCACTTGCGGAATAATGCATCATCGCTGCATTTCCCTTATACGCAGAAATCGTTGGGAACGATGGTTCTAAGTACAAGTCTTGCATTTCTCTTAAGCCATACAAATGATCCTGTGCCTTGATTTCATCTAATTCCATCTTACCAACATTCTTCTTTAGCCAGTAAATAAACTTCGTAACCGCAACACCATCTTTGATATGCGCATTCTTTGTGTTTTCTAATTCCACATCGTTCTTTACAGCTCTAAATAACTCAATTGGACTTCTTAGTTCAACAAGAGTGTTACTTGCATCAATTCGAGAATACAAGTAGGCATTCAAGCCATTCAAATCTGCCCAAATTGTCAAATCCTTAAAGCTTGCAAGATCTTCATCAATTTCTGTATAGCCCTTCACTGTTACACCTTCACGTTCAAAGTAAGCAGCACATTCTTCACTTACCTTTTCCTTTTCCACGTAGTAACAAACATCATCCATCGTTACCATACAGAAGGCATAGCTAACTGGTGTACATTCAATATCATGACCACGCACATTCAACAACCAACAAGGATCTTCCAAAGAAGTAAGCACAAATACATCCGCTCCTTCTTCTTTCATTTTTGCGCGTACACGTTTCACCTTGTCTTGTACGCTTTCACCAACAAATTCAAGCCCTAATGGATACACCGTTTCAAGTGGCATCGAAGGACGATCTTCCCATACCAAATCCACTAAGTCTTCACTTACATGAAGCGAAGCCTTCTTCGCCTTTAACTTACGAGCAAGCATCTTCGCATTACTACTTGACACAACACGACCATCAAAGCCAAGAACACCACCCTCTGGTGTATTTTCAACTAAGAAGTTCATCGGTGTTAATACACCCTTTTGCCCCATACGCATCAAAGTCACATCACTTCCAGCAAGTTCCTTTTCCGCTTGTGTGAAGTAACGTCCATCGGTCCAAAGTCCTGCAAAGTCCTTGGTCACAATGACACATCCACTTTCTCCACTAAATCCCGATAGGAAGGACTTACACTTAAAGAAGTCCGCTGTATATTCCGCTGATAAGTGATCATCTTCATTTGGTACATAGTACACATCGATGCCACGTTCAGCCATTAACTTACGTAACAATTCAATTCTTTCATTTACTGTCATAATGATTCCTCGCTTTCTTATGCAACATTATACACGCCTATTGCATCATATGCATAATAGACTATCGTTTTTACTAAAAACCTTTCA
>JAHHRC010000082.1 GCA_020026035.1 Erysipelotrichaceae bacterium
GGAATAGGAGTATTGATTATGTATGATGTGATAATTATTGGAGCGGGTATTACTGGCACAATGATCGCAAGAGATTTGGCGGGATATCACTTAAATGTTGCGTTATTAGATAAAGAAAACGATGTTGCGAATGGAGCTACAATGGCGAATTCCGCAATTGTTCATACTGGGTATGATCCTAAGGATGGTACTTTAAAGGCGAAATGCAACGTTGAAGGCGCTCGCATGTATGAGAAGGTTTGTAAGGATTTAGGTTGCCTATACAAGGTGACAGGAGCCTTCATTGCGGCGGTTGGAGACGAAGAAGAAGAGATTCAAAATGTCTTAAGAGATCGTGCAGAAGATCGTAAGATTCCATTTGAAATGCTTAGTGGAGATGAAGCACGTAAGATGGAACCAAAGCTTTCTGACGATGTAACTCGTGTATTAAGTTTCCCAACAACAGCTGTTATTTATCCATGGGAAGTTGCTTATGCATGTGCAGAAGTAGCTGTTAAAAATGGTACAGAGTTGATGCTTGATACCGATGTTCAAGCAATTGAAAAGAAAGAATCTTCTTATGTTGTAAAGACAAACAAGGGAGATCTTGAAGGTCGTGTTGTGATCAATGCGGCAGGTTGTGCGGCAGATAAGATTGCTCGTATGGTTGTGGAAGATCCTGGATTCTCAGTGACTCCTCGTAAGGGTGAATACTTTGTCGTTGATAACAACATTGATTATGTAAGTCATGTTGTATTCCCTGTGCCTAGTAGTAAGGGTAAGGGTGTATTAGCGGTTCCTACCGTTCATGGGAATACATTGTTAGGTCCAAACTCGACCTTTGTGGATGAAGACGATGATGTGTCAAGTTCCTATGAAGGATTGGATTATGTACGTAGTAACGTTGGTAAGATTCTTAAGGATGCACCACTTCGTCATGTAATTCGTAACTTTGCTGGGCTTCGTCCAACAACAACGTCAAAGGACTTTATCATTGAAGAAATGAATGGTGCAAAGGGCTTTGTGAATGTGGCAAGTATTGAATCACCAGGTCTTGCAAGTGCGCCTTCGATTTCAAAGATGGTCGTTACAGAAATTCTTCCAAATATCATTGATATGAAAGTCAATGAAGAAGCTGACTTGACTCGTAAGCGTCCGATTGTGATGGCTGAACTAAGCGAAGAAGAACGTAAGCAAGTGATTGCAGAAAATCCATTATATGGAAAGATGATTTGCCGTTGCGAAAAGATTAGCGAAGGGGAAATCGTAGATGCAATCAAGCGTCCAGTAGGAGCACGTTCGGTTAAGGCTGTTAAGAAGCGTGTACGTCCTGGAATGGGGAAATGCCAAGGTGGATTCTGTGAACCACTCGTTGTTGGAATTTTAGCTAGAGAACTCAATGTTCATCCAACAGAAGTTGTACTTGATTCTGTGAAGTCAACGATTGTAAAAGAGGAGAACCGTTAATATGAAACACTATGAAGCGATTGTGATTGGTGGAGGAAGTGCTGGTTTATCAGCTGCTTGCACACTAAAGGAACAAGGAATTAATGACATTGTTGTCTTAGAAAAAGACATCGAACCAGGTGGAATCTTACAACAATGTATTCATAATGGGTTTGGGTTACAAACGTTTAAGGAACAGTTAGCTGGTCCTGCATATGCGGAACGCTTTGCAAAGAAGGCGGAAGAATTAGGAATTACTGTAAAGCTTAATACAATGGTCACAAAGCTTACCGAAGATCGTGTTGTAGAATACGTAAATGGCGAAGAAGGCTATGTGACATGTAGTGCAGATGTTGTGATTCTTGCGGTTGGTTGTTATGAAAGACACCGTGGTGCGGTTGAAATTCCTGGAGATCGTCCAGCGGGTGTATATACAGCCGGACAAGCACAACGTTTCCTAAACATGGATGGATACCGTGTTGGTGATCGTTGCTTTATCTTAGGATCTGGGGATATTGGATTGATCATGGCAAGACGTATGACACTTGAAGGAGCGAAGGTTCTAGGTGTTGCTGAACTTATGCCATATTCCAATGGATTACCTCGTAATATCAAACAATGTCTAACGGACTTTGATATTCCACTCTTCCTATCTCATACGGTTACACATGTATATGGTAAGGATCGTTTGGAACGCATTGAAGTAAGCCAAGTAGGACCAGACTTAAAGCCAATTAAGGGTACTGAACAATACTTCGATGTAGATACACTATTACTATCCACTGGTTTAATTCCAGAAAATCATTTGGCAGAAATGGCAAACATTGAAATCAATCCTCGTACAAAGGGACCGATTGTCGATGAAAACTATATGACAAGTAAAGATGGAATCTTTGCGTGTGGAAATGGATTACATGTACATGACTTAGTAGACTATGTAACACTTGAATCCTCACGTGCAGCACAAGGAGCTGTTCGTTACCTCAAGGAAGGTAAGGCAAGTGGTACGGTTGTACATTCTGTTGCAGGAGATGGCATTGGGTATGTTGTACCTGGTGAAATTCATCCAGAAACAGTCAAGCATCATGTGGAATTCTTCTTCCGTGTTCGTAAGCCTATGGACGTTGGAACCATTACTGTGAAGTGTAATGATCGCGTTCTTCGTTCGGTTAAGAAGACAAAGTTAATGCCTTCAGAAATGGAACGTATGTTACTGACGGATAAGATGTTACAATCCTTGGATGGAGACCTTGTGATTGAAGTGAAGGAAGGGGAATAGTATGGAGTTTCAAGAATTAGTTTGTGTCAACTGCCCTAAAGGGTGTCGTGTAAAAGTTGAATTCAACGATAATAAGGAAATTACAAATATTACAGGCAATGCTTGTCCTCGTGGAAAGGCATATGCCGAACAAGAATGCACAAGACCAATGCGTATTCTTACAACAACAGTGAAGATTACAAATGCACCATATCGTGTTGTACCTGTTATTACAAATGGAGATATTCCACTTGATATGATGAGTGAAGCGATGGAAGAAATTCGTAAGATTGAAATCAAGGCACCAATCAATGCCAATGATGTCATCGTAGAAGACTTCCTTGGTACAGGTGTAAGCTTGATTGCTTCAAGATCAATGAGATCACTATAAGATAGTAACCATACATTTGTTTGATCGAGTGTATGGTTTTTTCTTTTTTTCTATGCAAAAAGATGAGCACGGGGCTCATCTTGATTGTTTATTGTTTGCTGGAAGCTCCAAGGATCACCTTGTAGTCCATTTGTTTTCCATCACGAACGATGGTTAATACGAGTTCATCGTTAACTTTCTTTGATTGTAATACCTTTGAAAGTTGTGGGTATGTGGAAACTTCATTTCCATCTGCGGCGATGATGCGGTCGTATTGTTGTAAGCCAGCCGCTTCAGCTGGACTATTTGGGACAACGCTTGCAATGTAGAGGCCTGGTTTGTATTCCCCATAGGCTTGCGTTAGGGTTTGCAAGGATACACCAATGGTTGGACGATCTGCAACATAACCATTGTCCATGATTTGGTTTGCGACTTCCATAGCTAGATTGATCGGAATGGCAAAGCCGAGTCCTTCAATCGTTGCACCACTGGAAGTTGTACCAGAGTCTTTGGCATTTACGATACCTACAAGACGTCCATGGCCATCAAACATACCACCACCGGAGTTACCGGAGTTAATGGCTGCGTTTGTTTGAATGAGGGTCATTGCCTCATTGTTTATTGTGACTTCTCGATCGATTGCTGAAACGATTCCGTCTGTTACAGTTCCGCCTAATGTACCAAGTGGGTTACCAATGACGATTGCTTTATCACCTACTCTTAATAGGCTGGAATCACCAATGGTTGCGGCGGTTAAGTCGTTTGCTTCGATTTTGATAACGGCAATGTCGGTTTTTGGATCTGTTCCAACAACAACCGCTGGATAGGTTTTGCCTTCACTTGTTTTGATGGTTGTTTCGGTCGCATGATCTACGACGTGGTTATTTGTGATGATGTATCCATCACTGGAAATAATGACACCAGATCCTGCGGCTTGGCTCATGGTCATACCACCAAAGAGGCCAAAGGATTGTTGTTTGGTCGTGGATACGATTTCAACGACGGATGGGGCTGCGATTTGGGCAATGTCTTGGATTGGTAAATCGCTTGAGTTGGTTGTTTGGATGGACTTTCCTTCATTGTCTTGGGAAGGGAGTGGGGTTGCTTGTTGTGGGGTGGGTTGAGGCATGGTGGAGATGGCATAGCGTGCTCCTCCATAGCCTCCGCCAAAGCATACAACCGATGCGAGTAGTAGTTTGAGGAAGGTGTGGTTCTTTTGTTTTTTTGGTGGTTGAGGGTGTTGAGGGTGAGGGTTTATTACAGGGGGGATAATTTGTTCATATTCATTCATAGTTATTAATACCTTCTTTCTTCTTGGTACACGTATACTTTAATCAGTGTTAGTGAAAATTGTGTGAACAAAGCAAGAAGATTGTCTGAAGTTGCGTAATTACGACAAATGAGCTGGTTTGTTGGTTTTTTTGCGTTTGGATATTTGTTAGACTGTGCATATGGAAGAAAAGAAGAAAAGGAAAATTGTAGAAGGGCTTTGTGGCCTTGTGTTTTTAGGATGTATGTTCTATCTATTTGAACGATTGGATGTGTCGGTGAGTGATTTATTGAAGTATCAACCACAGAATAAGTTTCTAGCTTCACTTGTGTTTATTGGTTTTTATGCCTTGAAGTCGCTTACCGTATTTTTGCCGGTACCGATGTTGTATTTAGCAGTGGGGCATTTGTTTTCTACTGGAGTTGCGATTGTTGTGAACTTTGTTGGGATTGCGGTTGCAGTAAGTGTTCCGTATTGGATTGGCAAGTATCGTTTCCAAGGTAAGATGGAAGAAAAGATCGATGAGAAGAAGCTTGTGAGTAAGATTAATTCCATTTTGAGTGAACGGACTTGGTTTTCGGTGTATATGATCCGGATGATGCAATTACCGATGGATTTGGTTTCTTGTTATCTTGGAAGTAAGAAGCTTCCGTATGGGGAGTATGTGCTTGGGTCATTATTAGGGATGGCTCCTAGTATGATTGGGATTACGGTGATTGGGAATAATATTACCCATCCAACCTCACCGGTGTTTGTGCAATCGTGTATTTTTATGGGTTCGATGATTGTGCTTTCGTTCCTTGTTTTTCACGCAACCCGCAAGAAACATCTTAAATGATGGTTGTTTTATACATTTTTTGAGCAGATTGGTGCATATGTATTTACAAAGATATGGGAGAGTGTTATATATTGTGTGTGAACAAGATACATTTTAAAGATGTATGAGTTTCTAACTGATGTAAAATATGAGTTAAATAATTGCTTCAAAAAGGGATTTGGGGTGTAGGATTTCTTCGTTTTACCTACATTCATTTCTTTTGAAACTTTTAATGAACAAGTGGTCAAAAATGTGTTAGAATGTTTGCGGCAGACAAAAGAGAAAGAAAATAGGTGAATTTATGAGTGAATTTGTAGTTGCTATGCACAGTTTATTGTATTTAGATGAACAGGATAAGCGTTGCTCATCTGCTCTAATCGCTGAGAGTCTTGCAGTACAGTCTTCGTTGGTACGTAAGGTGCTTGGTTGTTTAGAACGTCATCATGTAGTTACATGTCAAAAAGGTAAGTTAGGTGGTTATACACTAATCAAGAATTTGGAAGATATCACATTGGGTGATATTCAAGATTCTTTGGATAAGCCACTTCTAACGGTTTATAAGAACGAGCGTGGAATCGATATGGACAATCAATTGTCGCGTACGATGAATCCTTATGTGGATTTATTGTGTGGGGAATTGAATGAGGAAATCGTTAAGTATCTACGCACGATCACATTGGAAGATGTGAAGAATAAGATTTCTGAAATTGATCCAATGCG
>JAHHRC010000083.1 GCA_020026035.1 Erysipelotrichaceae bacterium
CCTAATTGTTCTACATGGGTCAACACATGAATTCCCTTACTTGCAAGCATACTTTCACAAATCGCACCAACAACCACCAAAGGTGCCGTCAAACGACCAGAAAAATGCCCACCACCACTCAAATCATGGAAGCCATCATACTTTGTATACGCCACATAATCCGCATGCGAAGGTCGTACAACAAACCCATCCTGCGCATAGTCTTTCCGTCTTACATTCGTATTCTCAACAACAATCGTAATTGGACTACCTTGCGCATAGCCATCCTTGACACCACTCAAAAAGCGCACTTCATCACTTTCAATTCGCGCCGTACTCAACATCCCATCGGCTTTCCGAAGTTTCATACGTTCCTGAATAAACGCTTCATCAATCATTGTACCAGCCACAATGCCATCAAGCACACAACCAACACAAGAACCATGCGACTCACCAAACAATGTCACCCGTAACGCATTTCCCATACTATTTGCCATCCGTATACCTCCAAAGATCAAAGTAAGTCGAACCAAGCGTCTTCACTCGCACCACTTCAATTCCATCTTGTTTACTCTTTTTATCATGTTTCAAAGAAGAACAAAGCAATTCTTCATCCACATCAATATCAATTGGTAACGAATATTTCAACAACACCCGCTTCACTCGTTCTACCAATATTTCATCATCAATCATGGCAAGCATACCAATCCCAACCGCTTCGCCGTGCAACAAAGAACTATGCATTTCTATTGCATGCCCTAGTGTATGCCCAAAGTTCAATACCTTCCGTATGCCACCTTCAAATTCATCACGTTCTACGACTTCTTTCTTCACAAGAAGCGATCTTACAACCACTTCTTCAAGCACATCGTCTAAACAACACTCTTCAATCAATACAAACAATTCCGGATCCATAATCAATCCACACTTCAAACTTTCCACAAGCCCATTATGCAGTTGCCTTTGGTCCAAGGTTTGCAAGACATCTAAGTCCACAACAACCATAGAAGGAGGATAAAATGATCCAACTAAGTTCTTACAGCCACAAAAATCAATCGCCGTCTTTCCACCAATACTAGAATCCACCTGTGCTAATAAGGTCGTAGGAATTTGCACATAGGAAATACCACGCATATATAACGAAGCAGCTAAACCACACAAATCCCCGACAACGCCACCCCCTAAGGCAATGACAAGATCATGTCGATTCAAATCAAACTCGACAAACTTTCCTAATATGTATTGAAGCGTATCAAAGTTCTTCGAAGCCTCACCTTGTTCAAATAACACAACATGACAAGCAAATTGTTCACACAAACATTCCACATAACAACCAGGAACCCCCATATCACTTACAACAACAACCTTTGCGTTGGTACTTAAAAGCGATGAAACCTCATTCAAAAGCCCCTTTCCAATATAGATCGGATATGTATTTGTATTTGTTTGTACATTGATTGTTTGCATACTAGAATCCCTTTTCTTTCGTTGCTATTTTAACACTTTTTAGACACAATGACTTTGCTATAATAGAAACATGACAAACAAACGATTCTACATTCTAATACCACTTCTATTCACAATTCCCTTCCTCAACCAAAACATCTTAGACCTAAACTACACCGCTCTTATCAACAATCCAACCCTACGTCTTAGAACCCTTCCACTTATACCAGCACTAAGCATTCTATTTTATATGCTCTACCATACCTATCATCCAAAAGACGTACGTAACCTTATCCTTACAACCATCCTTACCATCCTCATCCCTTATCCAGAAAACGAAAACTTCCTCGCCACCTTACATGTCATTGTTGGCTACGTTGCCTTATACCAACTCAACAAACTACTCTTACACGATTTACTCCTTTATCCAAAAATCAAACACTTCTACCTAATAGGCATTCTACTAACCACACTATCCATTGCCTATTCCATGCAGATCAGTGGACTTGCACAAATCGTTTACACTACCTTTACCTCAATCACCATTCTTCGCTTGTACAACACCAAAACATAATACTGGTTGTTGTACTTTTTAGTTTTCTACTTGTTTGTTTTATTATGTAACCGTTTACTTGTGAGATAATTAACAAAAGTGGTTGCACTCATCTATATTCGATGGTATTCTATGCGTGTCAATCGTGAAACAATTCACATTGTATAGGAGGAAACATATGAGCGACGTTAAAAAAACAAAAAAAGAAGAAAAAGCAGTTCAACCTGAATTGTCAAAGGAAGAATTGGCACAACAGGAAGTAAACGAAAAAGTAGCAAAGGCAATGGTTGCATTACAAGAATATGCAAGCTTTGACCAAGAAAAAATTGACTATATCGTAGCAAAGTGTTCCGTTGCAGCACTTGACCAACATGGAAGATTAGCTCTTGAAGCAATCGAAGAAACAGGTCGTGGTGTCTTCGAAGACAAAGCAACAAAGAACCTATTTGCTTGTGAATACGTAGTAAACCACATGCGTCATCAAAAGACAGTAGGAATCATTGATGAAGACGAAGTTAAGGGTCTAATCTATGTAGCTGAACCAGTTGGTGTCGTAGCTGGTATTACTCCAGTAACAAACCCAACATCAACAACCATCTTTAAGGCATTAATCAACTTAAAGACAAGAAACCCAATCATCTTTGCCTTCCACCCAAATGCCCAAAAGTGTTCGGTAGAAGCCGCAAAGGTAATCTATGAAGCAGCTGTAGCAGCTGGAGCTCCAGAAAACTGTATCCAATGGATCGAACATCCTTCCATGGAAGCTACTTCCGCTCTTATGAATCATAAAGACGTATCAACAATCTTAGCTACTGGTGGTAACGCCATGGTTAAGGCAGCATATAGCTGTGGAAAACCAGCGTTAGGTGTAGGTGCTGGTAACGTACCTGCTTACATCGAAACAACAGCTGATATCAAACAAGCAGTTAACGATATCGCAATGTCAAAAGCATTCGATAACGGTATGATCTGTGCTTCGGAACAAGCAGTCATCATCGATAACCAAATCTATGACGATGTAAAAGCAGAATTCCTACACTACAACACACACTTCTGTAGTGCAAAAGAAAAAGAACTATTAGAAAAGTTCCTATTCAATACAACTGCTTATTCTAAGACAGTCAACGAAGCAAAACTAAATCCAGCAGTTGTTGGTAAGTCCGCTTACTGGATTGCTCAACAAGCAGGATTTGAAGTAGACGAACAAACATCCATCCTAATGGCTGAATGTAAAGAAGTTGGACCAGTAGAACCTCTAACACGTGAAAAGCTATCACCAGTTCTAGCTGTACTACACGCTGACTCTGTAGAAGACGGTGTTACAAAGGCAGAACAAATGGTACTCTTCAACGGTACAGGTCACTCTGCTGCAATCCACACTACAAATGAAGACCTTGTAAAGGAATTCGGTAAACGTGTAAAGGCTTGCCGTATTATCTGGAACTCCCCTTCTACATTCGGAGGAATCGGTAATATCTATAACTCCTTCATTCCATCCCTAACTCTAGGTTGTGGTTCATATGGTCATAACTCTGTATCTGGAAACATTTCCACTGTTAACCTTTTGAACATTAAGAAAGTTGGACAAAGGAGAAATAACATGCAATGGTTCAAAGTACCTTCAAAGATCTATATCGAGAAAAACTCAATTGAATATCTATTAGATATGAAAGAGATGAATAAAGTATTCATCGTAACTGACCAATCGATGGTAAAACTAGGCTATGTAACACGTGTTACAGACCAACTAGAACGCCGTAGAAATAAAGTTACATACGAACTATTCTGTGACGTAGAACCAGATCCAAGTATCCAAACAGTTAAGAAGGGTCTAACATACATGGATGCCTTCCAACCAGATACAATCATCGCTCTAGGTGGTGGTTCTGCAATGGACGCTGCGAAAGCTATGTGGCTCTACTACGAACACCCAGAAGTAAACTTCGATGACCTAAAACAAAAGTTCATGGACATCCGTAAGCGTGCCTTCCGTTACCCAGAACTAGGTAAAAAGGCAAACCTTGTATGTATCCCAACAACATCTGGTACAGGATCTGAAGTAACTCCATTCGCAGTTATCACAGATAAAGAAACAAACATTAAGTACCCATTAACAGACTACTCTCTAACACCAACTGTAGCGATCATTGACCCAGCTCTAACAATGACACTACCAGCTACAATCACTGCAAACACAGGTATGGACGTACTAACACACGCTGTCGAAGCTTACGTTTCCATCGTTGCAAGTGACTACACAGATGCCCTAGCTCTTAAGGCAGTGCAAATGGTGTTTGAATACTTACCTCGTGCTGTAAACAACGGACAAAACGATCCAGAAGCACGTGAAAAGATGCATAACGCATCCTGTATGGCAGGTATGGCCTTCGCCAATGCTTACCTAGGTATGAACCACTCTATGGCTCATAAGATCGGTGCTGAATTCCACGTACCACACGGACGTGCAAACGCAATCCTATTGCCTTACACAATCCGTTACAACGGTACAAAACCAGAAAAACCAGGTATCTGGCCAAAGTACAAGTACTACGATGCTGATGAACGTTACTGCCAACTAGCAAATGCCATCGGACTACGTTTCGATAGCGTACAAGAAGGTGTACAAAAGTTCGCTGAAGCCGTAAGACAACTTGGTGAAGACTGTGGTATCGATATGAGCTTCAACAGCCTACCATACCTAAATGAAGAGGCTTGGATGAACGCCGTTGAAAAGCTATCTTACCTAGCATACGAAGATCAATGCTCCCCTGCAAACCCTCGTATCCCAATGGTAAAAGACATGCAAGAAATTCTACGCAATGCATGGTCTGGTAGCGTAATTACTTACAAGCAACACTAAAAAAATAATCCTTAATCAGGATCCTATATCCAAAAAAGAGTCGCTTCCTCCAAAAGCGGCTCTTTTCCTATTTACAATTCAGTCACATTTCCACGCATGTCAAATTTCAACGCACACACGTCTACTACCTTTAACAACACAATGTCCGGATTTGCAACATCGCCATACGCCATTTCCAATAATGGAAGTAACGCAAACGCCTTCTTGTTCAATTCTAAATCATGCACAAACTCCACCTTACCATTCAAACGCACCCAAGCCTTTTCACTACTTGGCATCGAACAAATCTCAATATGTGGATTCTTGCAAAGCTCAGAATAGACACGCTTCTTCTTCGATGTAATAAAGTACAAATCTTCACCATCTACCATCTTAAAGGAGAAAAAACGCACCTTCGGCATTTCTCCATCCACTGTTGCAAACGCAACTGGAGTATTCACATCTCCTAAAAAACTCATAATCTCTGTATTCATATTTTTTCCTCTTTCTTATACAAATGACACAACTTCATCAACATCAAGTCGAATGGAATCATGTCCTTTTTCTTTCGCTTTTCCAATCGCTACTATCATCACAGGAATAAACCGCTTTGGATCTAAACCAAACGTCATTGCAAGCGTATCTTCATCAAAGCCACCAATCGCATTCGTATCATAGCCATGACGTCTTGCCACAAGCATCAACTGCATCGCAGCTAATGAACAATCAATCTTTACAACCGATTCCATCTTCTTTTCATCAAAGCCTTCATAAATCGGAACAAACGTTTCTAACGCCTTCGACTTACGCGCTTCAGACATCACACCATGCTTAACTGCCTTCGAATAAATCGGATCCGCCTTTTCATAACACTGTAGATCACCAAAAATCAAAATCATCGCCGAAGATGTTGTATTTTGAACTCCATTAAACATCACAAGTGGCTCTAACTTCTTTTTGCCTTCCACACTTTCCACCACAACAAACCGCCATGGCTGTAAATTAACGCTCGTTGG
>JAHHRC010000084.1 GCA_020026035.1 Erysipelotrichaceae bacterium
CGAAAAGGACATCACAAAACGATAAAACAAGAACCCTACTTTCGAGTGGGGTTTTTCTTTTGGATGAGAAATACCTATCGTGATTTAACATTTATCCTACAGTTAGTTGACATTAACGAGTGGCTTGTTATGCTTAAACGACGGTTAGTAGAAACTAACAAAGAGGAGAGAATTGTGAATAAGCGGACAGTAATAACGTTAATTGCTTGTTTCTTAGTGACCGGTGGATCGTATGGGACGTATTATTACGTAACCAAAGACGATCAACCACTACTTGAAGAAAAAACAAGCGTAAGCGAAGAAGTCGTCGTTGAACATGAAACGAACGACGAAGTAGACACAAAAGAAAAAGAAGTACCACAAGATACAGAATCCACAAAAGAAATAGTGGATGTGGTGGTAACACAACCAGGCAAAGTCGTAAAACAACCGACAGTTGTAGAACGTGTTGTTGAGAAAGTGAAAGAAGTTGTTGTACATGTACCACCACAACCAACTCGTTCAAAGGTTGAACACACGAAACACGACGAGGGTAAGAAAGTCGTAGTTGAAGAGAAAAAAGAAGTTGAAAAAGAAGTAACGCCTACAAAAGAAGTTGAGAAAGGAAAGCCAAGTGTAGAAGAGGTGGCGAAACCGCCTGTAGAAGAGAAACCAGTGGTTGAAACACCAAAGGAAGAAAGCGGTGAGAAACCACAAGTAGAAGAGGAAGGTCTTTTTGACGTGCAGAAGGATGTCCTTGTTGGCTTGCGTAAAGAAGGTAAGAAACAAGCGAAAGACACAAAGTCTGTTGTTGTGCCGGATGGCGTGAAGGTAATTCGTAAGAATGCTTTGGCGAATTTGGATTTAGAGCGTATTGAGATTCCAAATAGTGTGACTTTGATTGAAAAAGGCGCGTTGGATGGCAATCGTTTGGAAGAATTGTATGTGCCAAATGAATCTTGTGAAGTGCAAGGGATTTCCAATAAAGATGCCTATGTCAATGTCATTACGCCGAGTCTTAAGGTCAAGGATATGGCGGTGAAGGGTGGTTATGGAATGGTCGTCAACCGTTCGAGTCTTCACATACTATATACGGAAGAAGATGGCAGTTTGTTTAAAAAAGTTACGAAAGTAAGTGATACGTTAGAGAAACGAACTTCGCATGACTTGGATAGCTACTATCGAATTGGCGATGAAGTAACAGTAAAACCAGTTGTAAGTGGATATGCGGAACAGTATCTGCATGTTGTGACACTGAGTGATGGTGTTGTGGAAGATACGTTTGCGTATCGTGGTGGCAAGATTATTAGTGAAATGTTAGATCCATCTTTGAAACAACCACAGATTCTTGGAGCGAAAGATCGCGTTCGCATCAAAGATGAGATTTACTTTGGAATGGATGATTTGTTAGAAGGTGTGAAAGCCTTTGACTACCAAGGAAATGAAATCACGGATCGCTTGGAAATTGTGAATGCAAGTGAAATTGAAAATACCGAAGCGTTTGATTATCCGATTGTTTATCGCGTTGTAGATGAAGATGGTAATGTGAAGCAGAAACAAGTGATGATGCATATCGAACAGGAGCGCAAGTTCTATCCATATGATTTTATCTATGATGGAAATGTTGTCATGGGCTTAAGTGATAGTGGCCAACAGAAGTTGTTTGATGTGTTCTTAGCAGAAGAAAAGGTTTTAAACTTGCCAGAACGGAATGTGAATGGGCAAGTGGTTGATACGGTTGGATCTTTGGCGTTCCGCGACTTAGATTTATTGGAAGTTTTGATTCCAAATACGTATAAGGAAATAGGGGCGAAGGCGTTTAATTCCAATAAGATTTCAAAATTAGTCTTACCAGAAGGCCTAGAAGTTATTGGGCAAGATGCGTTCTCGGTGAATGATTTAGTATCGATTCGTATTCCATCAACGCTACGTAGAATTGAAAATCGTGCCTTTACGAGTAATTACTTGCACTACATTGATATTGCCGAAGGTGTTGAAGAAATTGGAAAAGAAGCATTCAGTATGAACTTTAAGCTGGATGGAGGAAAGGCGAAGTCGATAACGATTCCAAGTAGTGTGAAACGGATTGAAGATCAGGCGTTCTTGTTCTGTAAGTTCTCCGAAGTGATTTTGCCGGAAGGATTGAGTTATGTTGGACCAGCTGCGTTTGCTAGAAATGACTTAACGCGGATTGAAGTTCCAAATAGTTTGACGTCATTAGATGCAAGTACATTCTTAGAAAACAATCCGGCGGGTTCAATTGTTCAAGTGGAAACGAAAGATCGAGCAAATGTGAATCGATTGAAGTCACTTGGTAACTTTGTGATTGATGGTGGTATTCATGAGCAACATCCTTATGAAGAAGCTGACTTTGTGCTAGGTGCAGAGGGTGTTTCATTTAGTGAGAAGGGTCGTCAGAATGCACGCTTTAATCATGATTTAATTCTTCCAGGCACGATTGATGGAAGTGTTGTCACAAAGATTAAAGACGATGCGTTTATGTTTAAGAAGCTTTCTAGTATTACGCTTCCAGAAACGATTACTCATATTGGAACGACTGCATTTGCAAGTAATGCCTTAACAAGTGTTACATTGCCAAAAGAGTGTGTTGAAGTAGCGAAGGATTCCTTCTTTGGAAATCCATTAGAAACACTTGTTCTACCAAGTAAGATCCAAACCATTGGGAAGCATGCGTTCTATAACTGTAAATTAGAGACAGTTGAGTTGCCGGAAACGATTCAAACGATTGGTGAGAATGCCTTTAAGCGTGAAGATGGTAAGAAGGTTGTCTTGCGTATTCAAGCAAATGAGAATACAAAAGCGTTTGTATTGGCAAATGAAAGTAGAAATGACTTTGTATTGGAAGTGATTGGCGAATTTGAAACCCAACAGGTTGAAGAATTGGTATTAGATGTAGATAAGATGAATGCATATCGTCCTACGTATGATGATGTGTATGGTTTTAAGGTGAATGAAAACTTGTGGGTAAAGGTTCCGAAGGATGCGACAAAAGAAACGATTGTTGTAAAAGTCAATGGAAATGAAGTAAGCGCAAGTAATCTTGGAATGTATACAAAGGGCATGTTACTGATTAAGAAGATGCTTGAGCTTGTAGATCTAAGTCAAGAGACGCAACTTGTGGAAGTGTTATTCAATGATGTTGTGTATCAGAAAGAAATCAAAGTGTACGAAGCAGAACCGATTGCATTAGCAAGTAATGATCCAAATGAATACGAAAATGGCTTACGAGTAGTTTTAAAAGCAGGAAATAAACCACATAAGAATGTAAAGATTCGCTATAACCAATTTGGTGTTAGTGAAGATGTGGAATTTGATGAAGCGACGAATTCCGTTGTGATTGACGCAAGAGTCGTAGAAGCGAAGAGAGTTGAGAATCAATTTAACGTGTATGTCTCAAGTGATTACTATGTAGAATCGATGCTTGAAATTCCTCTTGTCGCAAAAGAAGAAGAAAATACACCATCTGTGTTTGAAGGAACAAATATTCCGGAAGAAGAGGGCGATGTACATGTGTATACCTATGTAGTAAATGACGAATCAAAGTTCGATGACATTAAGACAGGAATTCTTGATCAGGCTTTAGCACTACAAGTTGGACGCAATACATTTACGTTTAATGAAGACAAAGACAACTTATACGGGGAAGAGTTCTGTGTCGAAGTTGTGGATGAAGAGGAAAAGCAGATCAAGATTTATATCAACTACAATGGAAACGATTATGCGTTTGAAACGTTAACGATGACGTGTTATGGCGAAACGATCTTTGAGAAGAGTGTTGGCCTTGAATATGAATTAGAGGAGGTGGAGTAATGAAATCGTTTAAGAATATTGGAATGAAGATTGGATTAGCTGCGGTTGTTTGTGTAAGTGGTTGGTCTGTTCTTGCGAAAGGGAATCCATTCCGTAAAGAAAATAAGTATCCACTTCCAATGGAAGCCTATAACCGTGATTGTCATGGGGAAGGAAAAGTGATTGCGATTATTGATTCAGGAGCGGATGTGACGCATGAGGCATTTCTGTTAAGTGATGAAAGTCAGGCGAAGCTATCGGAAAAAGATGTGAATCGGTTGATTGCAGAGAATGGATTAAAAGGGAAGTATGTAAGTGCGAAGATTCCGTATGTATATGATTACTTCCACGATGATACAAATATTAAGTCCTATAGCGAACATGGAATGCATGTGGCTGGAATTGCTGGTGCGAATGGTGAAGTGTTTAAGGGCGTAGCCAATGAAGCACAGTTGTTACTGATGAAGGTATTCCCTGATGAGGGTTTGAACTTTACGTTTGAAAATGCCGAGTTGTACATTCAGGCAATGAAGGATGCGATTGTACTAGGTGCGGATGTGATTAACCTAAGTTTAGGAACAGGTGCTGGTACGACGTTGTTTGTAAATCCAGAGATGATTGCAGTTTGTGATCAATGTGAAGAGTTAGGAATTGCGGTGAATATTGCCTGTGGGAATAATGGCTATTATGGGTTTGGTTTAGCGAAGCCTAGAAGTGAGAATCCGGACTATGGGGTTATTGCCATGCCAGCGATTCTTCCAAATGTAACTGCGGTTGCGAGTATGGATGGGGACTTTGTCAGTGAAACAATGGTGTTTGCAGGTGAAAAGCGGTTTGCTTATAAACATTGTTATCAGGATCGTCACTGTTTAGCGACACCACTTCAATATGGTCATGAATATGAATTAGTTGATTGTGGAAGTGGGGAAGAGGAATACTTCCCAGAGGATTTGGATTTAAGAGGCAAGATTGCTATTTGTAAGCGCGGAAAGTTTACCTTCCGTCAGTTGCAAGCAAAGGCATCCCATGCGTTAGCTGCGGGGATTATTATCTACAACAATGAAGACAATACGGATGAGCTTGTACAGCTGGATGGAAGTGAGTTTGGTGTTAGTGCGGTTACAATGAAGTATCAAGATGGTGTGGAGTTGCTTGCTTTGCATCAACCGATTGTGTTCTTTGAAGAAGAATTGGCGGTGGATAATCCAAATAAGCGAACAATGAATGAGTTTTCGGCGATTGGGTTGACCAATGAGTCGGTGTTTAAACCAGACATTACTGCGCCTGGTGGAAGTATTGAATCATTAGGGAATGATCAATCCTACATTCGTATGTCAGGTACTTCAATGGCATCTCCTTATATTGCTGGTGTTATGGCCCTTGGTTTAGAACGAGCAGAACAAATGTATCCTACATTGTCTAAGAAGGAGCAGTTGCAACTAGTGAAGCGCATGCTGTATTCCAGTGCACGGCCATTGAGTCGTGATGGTGTGCTAGTGTCTCCGCGGAAACAAGGTTCTGGAATTGTGGATATTGATGGTGTGATGAATGCGAAGGTGATTGCCTATGCAAGTGAAGAACAAGCGAAGGTGCATTTAGGGGATGTGAGTGATACCTTGACCGTTCCTATGACATTACAAAATCTTAGTGATGAAACGGTTACGTTAAAAGGGTCGTATGTTTTATTGAAAGATGAAGTAGTGGATGGTGTGTTTACTTTAAGAAGTGAAACGGTTCGTGAAGAAGTGGTGGAGGATGTTGTGTTGAAGCCGCTTGAAGTGAAAACGATTGAACACGTGATTGATATTTCCGATATTGATTATTCTTCGGAACAAGTGAATGGATACTTCATTGATGGGTTTGTGCAATATGAATATGGGCCAAAAGATCCACTTGTGAGTATGGCGTTTACAAGTTTTAAAGGAGACTATGAGGCATTGCCGGTATTGGAGAAACCGATTTATGAGTTTAAAGACCAAAAACCAATCTATTACAACAATGAATCCTATGAGAATTACTTTACGC
>JAHHRC010000085.1 GCA_020026035.1 Erysipelotrichaceae bacterium
GAAGCTCCAAAACAAATGTAATCAAGAACGATCCCGCTTGGGGTCGTTTTTTATGTATTCGGTTACATAAGAAAAACTAATAGTATTTGCGTTGCGATAAGGGGAAATGATAGATAATTACGGGATTTTCTTTGGTTTTTGTAGCAAGATTGCAGTTGTGAAATCTTTACTAATTATAAAAAATGCTATGGTTATGGGAAAATTTGTATGTTAATATAGTTTATGTAAAAGGAATAGAGACGATAGGAAAGAGTTATTTGTTTGATCTGAGTTTTCTTTTAAAGGGAGAGAATTTCGGTAAATTGTGATAAAACTTCGTGATATTTCACAAAGTTTGGTGTAATTTGCAAGATTATACAAAGGATTTGGCCGAAAATTTCCGACTTTAAAAAATTAGAGGCCTATAATATAGGTACAGTTGGAAACGCTTACAGGAAGCGCGCGATCCTAAGCCTCCAATCGAAAACAGAAAAGGAAAGGAAACGTTACTATGACAAAATTCAAAGGAATTGATGTAACATCAGAAATCAAAAAACTGAACAAAGTTATGCTTCACCGGCCAGGAAAGGAACTAGAAAACCTCACTCCTGACACATTGCCAGAACTACTCTTCGATGATATCCCATTCTTGAAGGTAGCTCAGGAAGAACACGATGCGTTCGCACAGATCTTACAAGAACAAGGTGCTGAAGTTGTTTACCTTGAAGATCTCATGGCAGAAACATTGGATGCTCATCCAGAAATCAAGAGTGAATTCATTCACAAATGGATCAAAGAAGCAGGTATCTACACACCTACTTGGACAGAAAAGGTTTACCATTGGCTATTAGATAACTATAAGAATAATAAGGACCTTGTAGTTAAGACAATGGAAGGTATCCAATTGAAGGAAATCGGATCCGATGGTTCCACATCACTTGTTGATATGATCTCCGAACCATGCAAGCTAATTGCAGATCCAATGCCTAACCTATACTTCACACGTGACCCATTCGGTTCCATTGGTTGTGGTGCTTCTCTAAACCAGATGCGCTTCCCAACACGTAATCGTGAAACAATCTATGCAGACTACATCTTCAAATATCATCCAGACTTCGAAGGTGTATATGATCATCTATATACAAAGCGTGATGACAAGTTCTACATTGAAGGTGGAGATATCCTAAACCTAAATGAAACAACATTGGCTATTGGTATCTCACAAAGAACATGTGCAGACGCAATTGAAAATCTTGCACGTAACATCTTTGCAGATAAGGACGCTAAGATCCGCAAGGTATTAGCATTCAATATTCCTGTATGCCGTGCCTTCATGCACTTAGATACAGTATTTACACAATTAGATTACGATAAGTTCTCTATTCACCCAGGTATTATGGGACCACTTGAAGTGTTTGAAATTACACCTGGTGCAAATGCAGGCGAACTTGCTGTAAAACGTATGGAAGACACACCTGATGTGATCTTAGCTAAGGCTCTTGGCGTTGATCATGTTGAACTCATCAAGTGTGGTGGAACAGACATGATCGCATCTGACCGTGAACAATGGAACGATGGATCCAACACACTAGCAATCGCTCCTGGTGAAGTTGTTGTTTACGAACGTAACGAAGTTACAAACGCACTTCTAAAGGAATATGGTGTGAAGCTACACGTTATGCCATCTGCTGAACTTTCAAGAGGACGCGGTGGACCACGTTGTATGTCAATGCCTCTAAACCGTAACAAGTAATTGATACGTATTTATAGGAAGTTAAATAATGCAATGACTCACGGGGGCTCTCCCCGTGAGGGTGCATTGCAAAACGCAAATGAATTGCACTAAGCCAAGGTTATGCCGGTTTCGAAATAAAGCGGTACGCTGAATAGAGTTTTTGACTTTTCTTGGTGAGGTGTTTAATAAAAATATAAGAAAGAGGAAAAATAAAATGGCACTTAATATTAGAGGAAGAAGTTTCTTAACACTACTAGATTTCACAACGGAAGAAATCAACTACCTACTTGAACTATCTATGGAATTCAAGAGAATGAAGGACAATGGGGTAGAACATAAATGGCTACCTAACAAGAACATCGTTCTATTATTCGAAAAGACATCCACACGTACACGTTGTGCATTCGAAGTTGGCGCAATGGATCTTGGTATGGGTGTAACATTCCTTGATAGCAAATCAAGCCAAATGGGTAAGAAAGAATCATTAGCTGATACAGCAAAGGTTCTTGGACGTATGTACGATGGTATTGAATACCGTGGTTACAAACAAGAAGTTGTTGAAGATCTAGCAAAATACTCTGGTGTTCCAGTATGGAACGGTCTAACTGACCTATATCACCCAACTCAAATGTTGGCTGACATTATGACAGTAAAACAAGAATTCGGTGATGTACGTGGACGTAAATTGACATTCTTCGGGGATGCTCGTAACAACGTTGCAAACTCCTTGATGATCGTTTGTGCGAAGTTAGGTATGCACTTCTGTGCTTGTGGTCCAGAAGAATTAATGCCAACAGAAGATCTTGTTAAGACATGCCGTGAAATCTGTGAAGTTACAGGTGGATCTGTTACATTGACAAGTGATGTTAAGGAAGGTGCTAAGGACGCTGATGTTTGCTACACAGATATTTGGGTATCTATGGGTGAACCAGATGAAATTTGGGCATCAAGAATTGACCTACTAGGTAAATATGCTGTTACAGCTGACGTTATGGCTATGGCTAAGCCAACTGCAATCTTCATGCACTGCTTACCATCCTTCCATGACCTAAACACAACCGTTGGACAAGAAATCCACGAAAAGTTTGGTCTTGAATACATGGAAGTTTCTGACGATGTATTCCTAGGAAAACAAGCTCGTCAATTCCAAGAAGCTGAAAACCGTATGCATACAATCAAGGCTGTTATGTATGCAACTCTAAAGTAGGTCGATCTAATGGCAGAAAGATTAGTAATTGCCTTAGGCGGTAACGCTTTAGGAAAGACTCCAGAAGAACAATTAGAACTTGTTAAAAACACAGCGAAGACAATCGTTGATCTATCCGAACAAGGATATGAAGTTATTGTTGGACATGGAAATGGTCCACAAGTTGGTATGATCAATAACGCATTGGAATTCTCTTCCCTTAACGGTGGAAAGACTCCTTATATGCCATTCCCTGAATGTGGCGCTATGTCACAAGGGTATATTGGTTACCACTTACAACAAGCAATTCGTGATGAACTCTTAAGACGTGGCATCAAGAAGAATTGTGCAGCGGTTGTAACACAAGTTGTAGTTGATGAAAAGGATCCAGCATTCGAACATCCAACAAAGCCAATTGGAAGCTTCTTAACAAAGGAAGAAGCAGAAGAAATTGCGAAGGAAAAGGGCTTCACATTTGTGGAAGATGCAGGACGTGGATATCGTCGTGTCGTTCCTTCTCCACTTCCAGTTGAAATTGTGGAAATCGACGTTGTAGAAACACTTGTTAAGGCTGGTACAATCGTGATCACTGTTGGTGGTGGCGGAATCCCAGTTGTGAAGAACGAAGATGGTACACTTCGTGGTGTAGCAGCGGTAATTGATAAGGACAATGCATGTTCAAAACTTGCAGAAGACCTTGGCGCTGACCGTCTTGTGATTCTAACTGCAGTTGATCGTGTTTGCATTCACTTCAACACACCAGAACAAGAGGAACTTAAGGAACTCTCATTAGAAGAGTGCCAGAAATACATTGATGCCGGTGAGTTTGCACCAGGTAGTATGTTACCAAAGGTGTCAGCTTGCATGAACTTTGTTCAAAACAACAAAGGAAACGGCGAAGCACTTATTACTTCATTGAACCGTGCTGCTGAAGCTTTAGAGGGCAAAACGGGTACAGTGATTAAGAAGTGATCATTTTAAAAAGGTTAAATCGGGATTTAGGGGGTAACTAGGGAATACCCTCTAGACCCGTTTTCTTGCCACATAGCAAATTAAACAAAGGGGGCTATCTAATATGGCAGACAAGAAAAATAAGAAGAAATTAGGTACCTACGGTATTCTAATACTCGTTCTTCTCATCGTAGCCATCATTTCCTGGTGCGCTAACGGTCAGACTTACGTGATTAATGGCGAAGAAGGCGTTGTAGCCAAAGCGACCATTTCACAAATCTTAATGGCACCAATCTTAGGATTCGACGATGCTCGTGAAGTAATCGGATTCGTATTTGCTTTAGGAGCATTCCTTGCATTAGTTACAGCAACTGGTGCACTTGATGCAGGTATTGCAAAATTAGTTCGTAAGAAGAAGGGCAAAGAAATGAGCCTTGTGGCGATTCTTATGTTCCTATTCTCAATCGGTGGTACAACATACGGAATGGGTGAAGAAACCGTTGGCTTCTACATCCTTCTAGCAGCTACTATGACAACAGCTGGTATGGACCCACTTGTAGGTTGTGCAACAGTACTTCTTGGTGCTGGTACTGGTGTACTTGGATCTACAATTAACCCATTCGCAACAGGTGTTGCGATTGAATCTGCTACTTCTGTAGGAGTTGCAGTAAACACAGCACAAGCGTACACAATCGCTGTAGTGCTATGGATTGGTTCTTACATTATTTCCTTACTTTACACAAAGAAATACGCAAAGAAAGTATTAGCTGGTGGTGGTTCGATCCTTACAAAGGAACAACTTGCAACATGTAAGGAAGCATATGGTAACCAAGACAATTCTTCTACAGAAATGACAGGAAAACAAAAGGCTTGTCTATGGCTATTTGCCTTCACATTCGTAGTAATGATTCTTGCCTTCATTCCATGGCCTGATGTAAACCCAGGTGTAGCTGACGCATTAGCTTGGTCTTCTTGCCTAACAGGAACTCCATTTGGTGAATGGTGGTTCTTCGATGCAGCAACATGGTTCTTACTCATGGGTCTAATCATTGGATTCATTGGTCTACCTGATCGTTCCAAGATTGTGGATATCGTAATGGCTGGTATCGCTGATATGATTAGCGTTAACGTTGTTATCGCATTAGCTCGTGCTACATCTGTATTGATGGCACAAACAAACCTAGGTTCTTACTTAGTATTCGTATCTGTAACAGGTCTAACAAATGCCGGAATGTCTTCATGGCTATTCGGATTCCTAGATTACCTATTACATATCGCACTATCCTTCTTAGTTCCATCCTCTTCTGGTCTTGCTGGACTATCTGCTCCAATCGTTTCGCCAATCGTTGCCGAAATGGGTTGGTCTGTAGAAACTTCCATCATGATCCTAGTTGCGGCAAATGGTCTTGTGAACCTATTTACTCCAACTTGTGGATTCATCATGGGTGGTCTTGCATTGGCTCGTGTTCCATATGAAGTATGGATTAACTGGTCTAAGAAATTACTTCTTACATTAGCTGCCTTCTCTGCAATTGTTCTAACACTTTGCATGGCAATTCTATAAGAAATCATTGAGCCCGTATTCCCTATGCGGGCTTTTTTTCGTTGTGTAAAAAGTGCTAGAATAGAGCTAATGAAAGGCCGGGATGTTTCGCCATCCTGATTGAATAGGTGTAACTATGAAGAAAGCAGCTTGGCAAACGGGTTTAGTCTCGGAGGTTGACCGAAGTAAGTTATGTTCGTTTGATTATGAAGTCATTGATGAACCAACGAAAGCGTTGATGCATCAAGCGGCTCGGATCTTGTTTATTAAACATGGACGAGGAGTTATGAATATTGATGGAAAGGATTATGCAATTCAACCAAATACCATCGTGTCGATTACGCCATGGGAAATTACTGATGTGACAAGTGT
>JAHHRC010000086.1 GCA_020026035.1 Erysipelotrichaceae bacterium
AACCGCCGACCCTCTGCTTGTAAGGCAGATGCTCTCCCAACTGAGCTATACCTCCATGTATCACAATCACTTACCGCGACTGCTCAATTAATATACCATTTGATACAAACCCCGTCAATCAATTTCCATAGTTTTTTCACAACACTTCCAAATATCCCCATACATTCGCCTATATTTGGCAAAACAAAAAAACACCCCCTATTTTGACCACGGAGTTAACCACGAAAAAAAAACGTCGCATAACCATGCCACATAAGACCATTTGGGTGGAGTGGGTACCAAAGCACAACTTTACAATAAATCATTCAAAACCGTTTAAAATCAACGTTTTTTAGATATAACCAGCCAAAAAACCACAAAAACTATCATTCAAATTTCAAATAAATTATTGCAAGTTGAGAAATAAAAAAGAATCTTCGCTATCCAACATCAATTCGTTAAATAATATAGCGAAAATTCATCAAAAGTTCTCTTTTTTTGTTTACATAGTTTGTCGACTATGGTATAATTAAAGCATAAGGAAGGAGGTGAAGAAATGAGTTTGGAATTAAAAATAGCGGTAATCAGTCTGCTAATTGATACCGCTAGCTTAGTAGTCGCAATCTATTGCGCTGCTAAAAATCGCTAAGGGTTATGGGGGATTTATTCCCCACCCTTTCAAACTCATTATAGTTATGAACGCATTAACATTTCAAGTGCTAAGCCTAATTATTAGCGCATTCAATCTAGTTCTTTTAGTTCATATAGCAAAGAACTCAAAAAAGTAGGAGGTATGACATGGCAGAAGAAAAGTTCGACCAGATGCAATACATTGCAGAATGGAAGAAAAAGAAGATGAGATCCGTAAGCGCTCAGTACAACGCTGAGTTCGTAACTAACTTCAAAGACGCATGCAAGAAGTTAGGTTTGGTGCAATCTCAAGTCTTCCGTAAAGCAATGCAAGAAGTCATCGACGAAGCAAACAAGAAGTAACACAAGATGGGTTAGCATACGCTAGCCTTTTCTTTTTGCATAAAAAAAGTAAGAGAGGGAATTTCTCTTACCTTCAATTAGTAAAGGCATTAAGCCGAACCAAATGACACCTGTATTGTAGCACATGTTTTTCAAATATCTATTAACTAACGACTTATGCAAAATAAAAAAGCTTATGATGTCCGTGCAAACACCATAAGCCTTCAATCTTGTCTATCTTTTCGGTTCACAAAAAAATCTGTTAGGTCATCCCTATCTTGTTTCAATTCCGTAATACCGTTACCGGTAATCATGTGATTCAGAATCGATATCTGGGATGTCCCTAGTTTATCGATAGCCACATTTAGATGCCTTCGTTGCGCAGCAAGTTCTTCGCTAATACTCATGATAGCTCGATTGTGCTCTCTTAACTCACGCTCGTGTTCTTTGAGCAATTGATTTGTATCTGTCAGTTGCGCTTTCATCTTGTCGATTTCGGCTTTCAAGTGTGCAATTGGAGTCTTGGAAAACAAGTACTCCAACGCTTTAATTCCACCCGATACAATCGCTATCCAAGCTAAGAACTCCTTCGTTGTTGCCCATGTGACGTGCATCACTCATAGTCCTTATCAATGCTGTTAGAGTCAACATTGCCCTCAACTAGTATATAAGTGACTAATGCGCCCGTCCCCATGATAATCCCTGTAATTTGAGCAATCTCAGCATCTGTATGACCAAACGCCACAAGGTAAGGCACTACCGCACCACAAACGGCGCACCAAAACTTACGGCTTGATAGTTTACGCTTCCAGTCAATCATATTAAAGCTCCTTTTCAATCTCTTTTATTCGTTGTCGAATTATCGCAAGTTTTTCTTTAAGATCTTGATTCTCAAGTTCGATATCTCGAACCTTTTTCTCTAGATCTACATGCTCTTTTGCCTTCTTTTCTTCTAGATCCGTGACTTCTTTGTCTAGATCTAGAACCTTTTCTTCCTTCTTTGGAACAAATACTAAGGCACTTGCTAACTTGCGATTTGTTCTAAACTTCCACTCACCATTTGCGATGAGCGAGGTCGAACCACCACCATCGAAGATGGCGCAGAAGTCCGCACCTTGCTTTTGAGCAAAGGCTGTCATAGCTCGCGGAGTCATTGCACGATGAACCGCAAACACCCATTTCCCTTCAATTCGTAACAAAGCACTTATGGCCGTTGTAAGCGTATCTTTGTTTGGTAAACCACTCGAACGAATGATTGGTGCATACCCAGGATTTATCTTTCCATCAAAGATTGTGATGGAATACGGTGAGCACGCACACTTCACATCCGTATTATTCAACCAGTAGTCATTCGCTAATGTGTAATGTGGTTGATTGTCTTTATCAATCCACAAAGCAATGAACTCTTTTTGTTCTGGCTTGTTGTTAATGTTGAGACCTTGTTCAACGCCAAGATGGTAACTAGGCGCAAAATAATTCGCGTTCATTTTCGCAATCACATCATATCCACGTCCTAGTCTATCTAATGTTTCATACCCACTAGAACCAACCAACGAAATATCCGCACCATTTGGGCATGTCGCTAACATCACTCCATCGTGAACATTTACTTCCACTCGATTTGACTGTGGCTGTTTGTCTTCTTTTGCCGTAGATCTAGCTCCAGCGTAAGCATTCCACGCCTTAATATCTCCGTAGAACACGTTACAGTCCAAGTTGTTTGAATAGCCATTCAATCTTCCACTGGATGTCCATTGCCAAATAGCACACGACTTCCAATGTCTTAATTTTGGAGCAGTTCCAGCATTTGTCATATCGAAGTTGTAATCAACGATATTGTCACGATACTTCGCAACCCACAATCCATAATCTCCAGCCACAACCGAAGACCAGTCATAAGCGTTCTCTACCGATTCAGACATATAAATGAGTGGCTTCACACCACTCAAACGATAGATTTCATCTAAGAATCGCTTTGCCCAATCAACCTTGTACACAATCTTGTATGCTACATGATTCTTCGTAAAGTTCTCCCAATCAAGCGCCGGTATTCCCTTACCGAAGTAATTCTTTGTGTTTTGATAGAAATATCTTGCTTCTTCGATTGGGTCATTTTGCGCTTCCGCAAAATGATAAAAGCCCCACGGAATTCCATTGTGAATGCAATGCTGAACCGTCTTGTCACAGTCCGCATTCACATACCATGTTCCTTGTGTGGCCTTTGTGATAATAAAATCGGCACTAACTGCCTTTAAGTCAATGCCGTGTTGATGATATGAGATATCAATACCTTTTAACATGTATACCTCCACTTTTGAATTTACTCAACGGAAAAGAATGAAACATTAATCTCCGTTGGTTGTGGGTTACTTCCGGTATTTCTTTGTTTGGAAATTCGATATTGCGAATACCCACTGAATGTCTCAGTAAACGATTTAGAGATATTCCAACTATACGTTGTTAAAGTTTGCCACGAACTTCCACTGTATCCTTGAACATCCGCTTTCACCCAACTGTTTCCTGAGTTCGTATTACCTGACACAACAAAGCCAATCTTTGTACTAGTTGATTTTGCTTGAAAGGTTTTACTTGTCCATGAATCTCTTGTCGCTGGCCCTTTCTCAGAAGATACGGCAAGTTTCCCACCAGCTACCATTGAGTTTGTCCTACCGATCATAGTAAGACCCCTCTTTCGGTTGAGATTCTACTTAAACGTGTACCCCCCCGATTTTCTGCATCACAATCATGTTTTTTCTCCTTTTCATTCAACCAACGTCACTGTCATCGGGAAACCATACAATTCCCCGATTAAAGTGACAACTGTTCCATTATGAACATTCTTACATAAACATGTTCCAATAACTGTTGTTAAGTCACCACTTCCACCTTGCGTTTTCGTGTATGTCGTATCTTGCCACACAACACTTCCATCACTCAAATTGAAAGTGAATGAAGTTCCATTCAAGTAATGTCTGCCATCCGCCGCAGCACACGATAAGAAAACTGTATGATTCCCACTAGGCAAATCACTTATTGTGTATCTTACTCGCTGCGCTCCGGTTGATGCATAACCCCTTACCTTTTTCAATTTCGTGCTTCTTGCACAACTATTTGTTCTACCTATCATCGTAGAACCTCTTTGTTGGAAAGGATTTCAGTTACTTGAATACCCCCCCATTTTTCCACATAACAATCATTTTTATCTCCTTAAAACAATGGCGTCGATTCCATTTATCTACCATTACTTTTCAAATGTCATAATGTAATTAAACCAATAGTATGAAACCGCAGAAGATCCCAATCCAGTCCCTAATGTAATCTGCGTGCAGTCCTCAAACGCAACCTTCACATGATTACTTTCTACAGACTTCGCATCTTGACCGCCCCATTTATAAGCCAAAGGGTGAACCGTCGGTGAAGGCCCATTAGCACTAATATACAGTGCGTAAGTATCAAAAGAATGGTACCCAAAGTCACAAATAACATTGCACTTTTTCGGCAATGTAATAGTCAACTGGTCTTTTCCTTGAGATATCTGCAAACGAGCACCGTTATGGAATGCGTTATTCGAATACGCTCCATTTATGCAATTGCCATCTTTCATGAAATACTCTACTGGTTTACCGGTAGATGAATTTGTCTTGCCAATCATAGCAAGACCTTTTCTATAGTTAAGAAATCACCGAGCGGTGACCCCCCCGATTTTCAAAATCGCCATATTTATCGCCTTTCTATTGCTTTTGCAACCATTCTGTCACAAGCAAATCCTCTGCTTTTCCATACTGTGTTGTTTTAGTAATTTGCGCCTTATAAGCAGTTTTCAATTCACTAGGTGAAAATACGCAAAGACTTAAGTATGGATTTTGTGAGTAGTACGGTTGGCTATTGGTATAAGACGCAAGTGTCTTATTTCCGTAGAGGATAGACCCGCTCCAACCATAAGGAGCAAGGCCGTCCTTTCCACGTATCGTCACTGGAATGATGTTAGGATTCGAATTCACTTCTCCTACTTTCTTACGCCCAGTTACCAACTTCCACCCACTCGGCAAGAATGAACTGCCCGTACATGAGTTAGATTTTCCAATCATTTCACATCAATCACTTTCTTGTATGTGTCTAAACCATACTTTTCAACGAACGACTCTTTAAAGTGTTCATCAAAGTATGCCTTAACTTCTTGATGGAATCTTTTTGGATACTTCGAAAGACTTTCTTCTCCAGCCTTTCGGTTCAATCGCATTGCGTAAAACTTAACCATTGTACACCTCCGATGATAGATCAATCATAGCGTCGCTAATGGCATCCACTCCATTGCTGACTGCTTTCAGCTGTTCCTTGAGCAATTCAAGTTCAGTCTTCTCTCTCGCATACACATGCACGGTGATTGCGCCTTGAGCTAGATCCTTGCGAACTTCAACGCTTTCTGGAATGACTGCATCAAGATTCTCAAATAGCGCTCCATCTTCCATAAGCTTTGCGCCCGAAAGATTCTCTTCGGTTAGTTGTTTGGCAAGATCTTCAACTTCGTTGAATGATTCAACGTTTTTGAAGAAGTGCAAGATGGTTGAACCGTGTTCTACTTCAACAACGGTTCCATTTTTCAATTCTAGATTCATAAACCTTTTCTCCTTTATTTCTTAACGAACTTAACATCAAACGAAATACGTCCCGACATCGACTTGTTATGATAAATCCATAGACGATTGTTACTATCTAACTCACAAAAAGGAGCAAACACACCTTTCGATGCTTCATGTATCGGGAAAAA
>JAHHRC010000087.1 GCA_020026035.1 Erysipelotrichaceae bacterium
TTGAAACGTTCTTTTGTTTCTAAACGTCTTTCCCACATTTCTTCTTCCGAAGTGTAGCCACGTTTTGCTTCATCTTTCTTCATGTATGTCTTGCCACTGAATAGAAGGTCTAAGATGTAGACACTGTCTAATCCAGCTGTTTGCATTGTGCCACGGCAAGATCCACAGTATGTGATGACATGGTGTTGGTTGAAGTCGTTCTTACGTCTTGTATAGATCTTTTCGAATAGTTCAGGGTTTGTAGTACATACCATACCACCGACACCACAACATCTTGTATCTGTACCGGACTTTTCGATTTCTTCCCACTTGTATCCCATTTCATCTAGCATCCAACGAATGCTTGCATGGTGTGTTGTTGCATC
Source organism: Erysipelotrichaceae bacterium (assembly GCA_020026035.1). Lineage (GTDB taxonomy): Bacteria > Bacillota_I > Bacilli_A > Erysipelotrichales > Erysipelotrichaceae > Bulleidia. Next base: position 366 of record JAHHRC010000087.1, read on the forward strand.
ACGTGTTACACAGGAGTCATGGATGTTGAAGACTACGTCGGAATCTTTACCAATACCCTTAGCAGCTGCTGGGATACCGATTAGATCATGCATGACATCCCAGTATGAGATGACGCGTTGGTTCTTACATGTTTCACTGTATACCTTGTAACAAGATGGACATACTGTAATAACTACTTCACAGCCCATTTCGTCTAATTGGTCAATGGCCATTGCGTTACGTTCAGAGAACTTTGCAGTTTCTCCTAACCAGCCAGTAACCTTACCACAACAACGTAGTAGTACACCTACGTTTTCATCACCAAGAGAGTCTTTTAGGTGTCTTACAACGTTTTCAAGGTCTTCTGGTGAGTAAGCAGATGCGCTACATCCAGGTGCGAATACATACTTTGTCTTTTTCTTCATTGGTGTTTCTTCCTTTGTTAGAGACTTACTAGCACCAGCGACTGCTGTACAGTACTTTTCACTAGATTCAAGTGCTTGTACTTCATCCGATGGTTGTAGTGATTCGAGTGGTACATATCCATCGTTGTTATCTGCGTATAGGTCTTTTAGACCAGCGAAGATTTCACGTAGCTCATAGCTATGTGGGCAACGTAGTGTACATTGCTTACATTGGTTACAGGAGTAAGCAATCATTTCGTCTACTTCTGTTAGTCCCTTTTCAAGGTATTCTTCGAACAATGTCTTTGGACATTTTCCATATTCTTGTAGCATCAAGCATTCTTTTACACAAAGTTGGCATTCACATTGACGACAACGGCTTGCTTCTTCTTCAGCTTGTTCCTTTGTATATCCAAGGGCTACTTCGTTCCAGTTCTTTTCACGTTGTTCATTTGGAAGAAGATCCATTTCTACACGTGATTCTTCAATATCTTCCCACTTTGTAGGAATGTTTAGCTTTGTTTCATAGGTCCAAGTATCGTTGATGTTACGACCGTTGAATAGGTTTTCTCCATCAAAGTAACGCATAACAGATTCTGCTGCACGACGTCCTGTTGCTAAGGCTTGGATAACGATTACGGAACATCCACTTGCATCACCAGCGATGAAGACATTGTCAAAGCTTGAGGATTGTAGAGTTTCCTTGTCACAAGTAAATGTTGTGTTTGGATTACGGTCTAATTCTTCCATAATTCCACCTTCAACCGCTTGTCCAATTGCGAATACGATTGTATCGACATTTAGATCAATAAGGTCTTCGGCATCGAATTGTGGAGCGAACTTTCCATCGTTCATAATGGATAGAACTTTCTTCAATGTAACACCTGTCACATTGCCATTTTCTGTATGAATCTTTTGGATCGCACGGGCATGTAGGAAGGCGATTCCTTCATCCTTTGCACCCTTGATTTCCGCATTTGACGCAAACATTGCATCAAAGGACTCTTCTAAACAGATGACTGTTACTTTTTCTGTCTTTTCTAAACGAGCTGCAGAACGAGCACAGTCCATCGCAACGTCACCACCACCGACAACGACGATATGACTACCAGAGTCCTTTACAGCCTTTGTAAGTGCTGCTTCTTTTAGGAAGGAACGAGCACTGTAGACACCCTTAGAATCAAATCCTTCAAGGCTACGGTCAACACGACCTTCATGACGTCCAACTGCCACAACAACTGCATCGTATTGTTCACGTAATTCCGAAATGGTCACATCAACACCTACGTTTACACCTGTTTTGAATTGAATGCCTAGCTTATCTAGGTAAGTGATTTCGTGTTCTAGAACTTCACGAGGTAAACGGTAAGCTGGGATACCAAAGCGCATCATACCACCGCGTACTTCTTCACGTTCATAAACCGTTACTTCACAACCCTTACGACGTAGTTCTAAAGCGGCTTGCATACCACTTGGACCACAACCGATGACAGCGACGGACTTTCCGTTGCTAGGGTCGATCGCAAGATCCCAATCTTCTTCAAGATCGAAATGGTCAGCTGCGTAACGCTTTAAGGACGCAATTGCCATTGGGCTCTTGTTTTCGCTCCATTTACACTTGCTTTCACAAGGGTGAGCACAGATACGACCTAAAGATGCAGGAAGGAATAGCTTTTCACGAATGACACGGATTGCTTCTTCTCCTTTCCCTTCACCAATTAAGCGTACATATTCTTTTACATTTGTATGCATTGGGCAAGTTACGACACAAGCGGCCTTTTCTTCCCCCATACATCCTTCGACGATTTCTTCCATTCGTCGTTTGATTTCGTTTTGATCCATTTTGTTCTCCTTAATCTCTATATCCAAGAATCTAGCAACTTACTTCTTGTTAGTTTTAGGTGCTAATGCAAAGATGAAGACACCTAATACAATCACAAGTCCCCAAATAGCAAGTTGTAGTGTAATTTGTTTTTTGAATAGAACAGCACTGAAGATAATAACCCAAAGTGCGGCTGTTGAATTCATTGCTGTACCCATAGATGCACCAATTAAATCAACGGCTTTGTACCAAGATAGGTAAGTTACTGCACCAAGAATCGCAATTCCTGCATATCTATAAACTAGACCAGAAGAAACGATTGCTTGCGCCATTGGGTAACCACCAATGACTGGTAATACAATACATGCATATGCCAACATGGATACGAAGTATCTTAGGCATAGGAATTGTTGTGGAGTTGCTTGTACATCATCTTCGTTGTGGATGTGTTTCATCGCAACACCGATAATAACGCCTTCAAGTGCCCAACCAAATACCGCTACGATGGCAAACATAATACCGGTAGCGAATGTTGCTGGAACGTCTGCCGATGGATTGAATCCAAGCATGAAGGAACCGAATAAGGAAATGGAAATACCAAGAACTGATTTCCAAGATAGCTTTTCCTTTAGGATGAAGTAAGAAAGAATTGCGCCAACACCTGGGTAAATGACCGAGATACTGGAAGCGTATGGTGCCGAAGCAAATTTAATTGCTAGTAAGTAAGCACTCATTCCAATTGGCGAACCAACTAAAGCTGCAACTGCGGCAGCGCGACCTTTCTTTGTGTGAACCAATAAGTGGAACACTTGTTTTAATTGCTTGCTAAAGAGTAAAACCAAGGCAACCCAAACGAAACAGAAACTTTCGTGGAAGAAAGCAGTTACGAGTGGACTGAATTCAAAGCTTTTTGCAGTGATTCCTAAACCTGTCGCATAAGCGGCATCTGTAAAGATTGGATGGCTACCTAAGCTACCCATCAATACACCGTCAAGACCCCATGCTACACCTACGAGGATGCCGAACATGAGACCTTTACGGAATCTTTTTTTCTCATCAATCATGATATTTCATCTCCTTTTATATATATGGTTATCTAACGATTGAACCGTATGGTTAACTTTAACAGAGAAAGGGCAGTTAGCGAAGACTAATTCTTTAGATTAGTTGTGGGAAATGGCATTCTTCGCAAAAAGTCTAAAAGAAATGGGATTTATTACGCACAAAGTTTCAATCTATCAATAAAAATCCTATTAAAATAAGTGGGGTAGTGTATCTGTTTGTCGTTTTCGGTGTATCGCTTATCTTTTTCGCTTATGTTAAAATTTCGTCAAATTATACAAATATGTGACCGTTAAAATACTTTTGAGTGTTGTATACTAGTGAAAGGAAAGAAGGAATTGCTATGGGAAAGTTTACGGTCGTACATCGCTTTGATGAAGAGTCAAAACGTTTAAAAGAAATCATTGAGAAACGCTTGCTGGTAAAAGGTGAAATTCTTGATGAAGCACATCCGGATACTGTGTTTGTTGTCGGTGGCGATGGAACGTTTTTACGCTGTGTACAAGACTATATCAATGACTTAGACCACATTACCTTCTATGGCTTACATACAGGAACCCTTGGCTTTTTCATGAACTACAAAAGTGATGAAATTGATTGTTTTATTGATGACTACTTGAACAAAAAGGCAAAACTAAAGACATATCCATTGTTAGTCGCAAAGACAAGTAAGAATACGGTATATGCCTTAAATGAGATTCGTATTGAAAATGTGATGCGCACACAAGCTATGCAAATTGATTTAAACAAGGAAACTTTTGAAGAATTTCAAGGGACGGGTATTTGTGTCAGTAGCCAACTTGGATCTACTGCCTACAATCGATCGATTGGTGGAGCGGTTGTGATGGATGGGTTGAATGTGTTGCAGATTACAGAAATTGCTGGCATTCATCACAAAGCCTATCGTTCTCTTGGGGCATCGTTGATTGTGAAGGATGATACGATTGTGCGTTTAGCAAGCGATGATTTTAGTGGCGCAATTCTTGGGTATGATGCGAAATTTATGAACTTAGATGATGTGACGGAAGTGGAGATTTCCTATTGTAAAGATGTGAAAGTCAAGGTGCTTAGTGGCAAGGATGTCGATTACTTCGATCGCTTGCATAGTCTTTTTTAGACAGGTGTTTCGTGATAGAATAAGACAAGATTGAAAGAGGGCAATAGTATGCGAAATTGGCATTCATTATATGAGATTTTAGAGTTTCCAATTGGAGTGATCTTTCTAGCGATTTTCCTTTTGGGATTTGGAAATATACTTACAAACCCAGCATTTGAAACACTTGTGACAACGCAGAGTGATTTCATTATTTTGTTGAGTGAAACATTTATGAAGATTGGGTCGTTTATGTTAGTAAACTTCCCGCTGTTCTTCTTGATTCGTTTGGTGGCGCGTAAGAATGGGTCAGCGACTTCGGTCATTTCGGCGGTTGCTGGATATTTCTCTTTCTTAATTACGACCATGTATTTTGCAAAGACGAATTTACCAAGTGCTGCATATTCTTCGATTCTTGGAATATCCATGATGTCGACTGGATCTGTGATTTTAAAGGGTTCGGTGCATTATCCACTACAAACTGGTATGGTTGCCTCGATTGTTGTGGCCTTTATTACATTAGGTGCGTATAGTCGAACAAGAAAGCGTAGTGAGTATTCGTTCTTTAGCTTTATTTCTAAAGATACGGCTTGTGTGTTACGGGTTGTATTGATGTCGGTTTTCTTTGGATTGTTGGTTTCTTGGGCATGGTCGTACTTTATTACCGGTGTTATGAACATTGTGGACTTTGTGGCAAGTGATACTACAAACCCAGTCAACTTAGCTTTGTATGGAATTACCGAACGTGTTTTAGGGGTATTTAACTTAGCGACTTTAGTTCGTTCTCCGTTCTGGTATAACACCCAAGGTGGTACATGGTTATCCATGGCGGGTATTAGTGTTGCTGGGGATGTTAATATTTGGTCGAGCCAATTTGCGACAAATGCCGTTGGTGG
>JAHHRC010000088.1 GCA_020026035.1 Erysipelotrichaceae bacterium
ACAAGTACCCCATAAGCATATTTTTATAGAAATTGCAACAAAAACTTGCAATTCACTTAAAACCTGCTACAATATAGTTGTATCAAGGTTACCGCACCTTAAAGCGGTATTAAAGCAGGCGTTTCGCGGCCTAATATCCCAACAGCGAACCTTAAAGCAGGCGTTTCGCGGCCTATTACCCCAACAGCGAAACCTTAAAGCAGGTGTCTCGCCACCTATTATCCCAAGTGTGAAACCTTAAAGTTGGCAGAGGATTACATCTTCTGCTTTTTTACTAGGAGGTACGTATGCAACATTTCCAAAATTTCTCTTTTTACACTGTTGATCCAGATTATCTTGCCTATCTGTATCACATCGATTCCGAAGTTTACTTCTCAGAGTCCTACCGCAAGAAAACAAAACCATTTGTAGGCATTTTAGTTGGCATCGAAGAGTACAATTACTTCATCCCGCTTTCCTCTGCCAAACCGAAACACCTAAAATGGAAAAACTACGCTCCTGACCATATCATAGTTCATGAACTTATTGAAAAAGGCCAAGCCACGAAAAACCAACTCATTAAACCGTACGATAAAACATACGATTTTCACATTTTATCGATTTTAGACTTCAAGAAAATGATACCAGCGCCAGAAGGATTTTTCGAAGCCATCGATTTCGATGCAATCCCTAACCAAGCGTATAAAATTCTAATCCAAAAGGAATTTGATTTTCTTGAAGCGAGACAAGATAAAGTACTCAAAAATGCAGTATCATTCTACAACAAACAAAAAACTACAAAACTGATCTATCCAGCCACTTGCAACTTCGAGCGACTCGAACAAGCAATGCAGGACTGGATTGCTATGACGCAAAAATGAAACGGAGGCCATGCGCCTCCGTTTTACTATCCAAGCATCTTTTCTCGATACTCTTTCAAGCCATCATAACTTACATAATGACCAATTCCATTTTCATCCACATCTTCTAGTGGTTCCATCCCAAACCCCTTGGTAATCGTTCGTGCTCCATCCTTACTAACCGCTTCGACATATGCACGCTTTACAACATATCCGTCTTCCTCTTTCTCATCTAACCAAGACGCAAATGCCTTACCAAGCATCTTCATGCAGCCACTGTGACGATATTCTTCTTTGATATTCGCTGTATAAAGATAACAGATATTATCATTTCCTTTTTGCATATGAATATTTTTTAAGTCTTGAAACTTTCCACCTGTTAAATACTCACGCATATTCTTAGAACTTGTAAAAATACAGTTGAAATAACCAACAACCTCATTTTGATTGTCCTTATCCACCGCTAAAAACAAGCCTTCCTTCTCCGGTAAAAACAAACTCTTATGATATGCCATAGTCATATGACTTGGATCATCCTTCGGCCATACATCATGGTCCATTTCCACCATCTTCTTAAACTGTAAATCGTTTACCTCATTATTTTGAACTAACTCTAACCTCAAAACAAACCATCCTTTCCAATCTCACCTTATATCTTAGCAAAGAAACCAATTCCCTTCAAATTCACCAAGAAACCATTTTTATAAGCCAACACACAAACTCATTAAACTGTATTTATACATTTCACAAGGAGTACAACTATGATTCAATGTCCAAACTGTAAAAAAGAAAACCAAGATGACAATAAGTTCTGTTGCAACTGTGGAACAAAACTAGAACCCACAAACAACGAAAATAGCGAATCCTTTTCTCCGGCAAAATATCTGCCAGTAGAAAATCCAATGCCTATTCTATATACGAGAATTCACGAATGGATCATGTCCGATGGTTTCTATCACTTATTCGCCATTGAACTATTCGTCTTTTTCATCGGCTATTTACTTTCTCTATTTAACGACAAAATGTTGCCATCAATCTTTGCACTAATGCAATTAGTTCTTGTATTAGCAGCTTACTTTGATCGTAACGATACCATCCAACTACCAGGTAAGAATACCTGTCTTTATTTACTACTAGGCGCATGGGCTCTTGCTCTACCATTCCACTTTACCTATACCTATAAGCCAAAACCAAAGCTCAATACCCCTAGTGCGCACACCCAACCTAGCACCAACCAAGAAACCAAAAAGAAAGAAATCGATTACTACACCGATTTCAGCACCTATAAACTCGTTGAACAAATTCCAACACCACCAACAAATGTTGCCATTGCAGGTGAATCGAGCAACAGCCTCACAATCACCTGTTACAAAATGTCCACAAAAGACTACGAAGACTACAAACAAGCATGTTACGACATGGGATATAACGAAGATATTGACGAACGAAACCGGTCCTTCGTATCCTACAACGACAACGGTGACCAACTATCCGTTACTCTCAATGAATACGAAGAAACACTCGATATCCACCTAACACTTCCGAAAACTTACGGACAATACGATTGGGACTCAAGCAACGCAGCCTTCGTCCTTCCAGAACCAAAATCCAAAGACGGAAAACTTTCCTCATCGGTATCCACTTACTTTGAAGCATCCATCAGCCAAACAACCCGCGATGACTACAAAGAATATCGCGATACGCTAAAAGAAAAAGGATTCACTCTTGAATCCTCAACGGAATGGGATACCTTCAACGCAAAAAACCAAGAAGGATACAAAGTCCAACTATCGTACACCCCAAATCACGAAATGAGCATCAAACTAGAAGAACCAATCTACGATGTAGATGTGACCATTGCATGCCTTGAAAACCTCGTCTTCTCAAGATACAACGTCAATGTCATCATCGATGGCAGCAACAAAGGAACACTTCCTCACGGTTCCACTGAACGCTACACCATGCACGTTAAAAAAGGAACCTACAAAATCCAATTCGAAAGTTCCGAAGACAAAAGTATCATCGGCCAAGTCATTCTCGATATCCACCAAAACGATAGCCTCATCTATAAACTACACTGCACTAGTACACACATCAGTGTCATCACTGTAAAAGGCGCATTCGCAATCCCTCAACCTGATGAAGCAAATGTCCCTCACTCCGCAAATGATTACCGTTTCACCAACTATCAACTCGTAGAAAAAAGCTTACGAGATGCGGGTTTCACAAACATCACCTACCAAATCGACTACGACATCATCTTTGGCATCATTGAAGATGGCGACGTTGAATCTGTCTCAATCAACAACCAAACCATCTTTGAACCAGGAACGATCTTTAAAAAAGACGCCCCAATCGTAATCACCTACCACAAATTCTCTTCCGACAATCCGGACAACTAAATCAAGCAAAAGGGCTAATCGCCCTTTTTCTATGCCTTCTCACAATCAATACTGATTCATCAATTTCACCATCAGCTCACTACGCAACTCAATTCTTCTTGTAATCGCAGCTAAGTACTCTTGAATCTCATCTTCTCCACGTACACTCTGATTCACTACAGAAAACGAATCCAAGTCATACTGTATATGATTCTTCCATAGTGGCTTGACCTGATAACTATCCTCATGCGATAAACGAATACAACTCTTTTCGTAATCATACAAATCGACATCTAAACGTTCAAATGTCCCATTCCAATAAATTCCATTTACCATAAAAGGTTCCAAACAATTCACACTCACAAAGTTTGACCACGATACCTCAGTCGAATCACGAAAACTTCGAGACCACTTCCGATACAACTTACGCAATCGACCATTTAAACAACACGCCGCTAATTCTTTCTTAGAATACTTCCACATCCAATTCGCATGCATCAATTGAAACAAGAACACATCTACATATTGAAACTCCCTAACTCCTTCAATAACCGGTAACACATTGCCAATCGTAAATAAACATGCTACATACCGTATAAACATCGGAAACTTCTCATACAACAAATCATAAAACCCAAACACGGAATCATTGGCCGCATAAAACACCGGATCTACATCTTCCACGCCATACAAACTCGTAACAATCTTTTCCACAAGACCTTCCTGTTTTTCCAACAACACCAAATGATCCATGTACTTATCACACCAATCAAAGCCTTCCAGCATCTGGTAATAGACATCACGTATCATAGAATTCAATTCTTCAACACATACAAACGACGTATCTTTAAACATCCGTTTCGATTCTTCCACATACTCCATATAGGTTAAAACCATACCATCGTCATATCCATCATATGACCCAACCAAAGAACTTCGCCTTGACGCAATAAACCGAAAATACCGTTCAAACCAATGCATCGAACGATAGCCTTCTTTCTCTATTACAAGTTCAAACAAGAAATCATGTTTTGGATCCAATAGTTCATACATCTAACTCACCACCAATATACCCATTAAACCACAAAAAGCGTAGATTCACACTTTCGCATGTTCTACGCTTTTCATTTCGCTTATCTACTCATCATCGCGTTTTTTCTTAACAAGCACAATGATTAGTACCAATGCAGCCACAAGACCAACAGCACCTAGAATAGCCCATGTATTGAAGCTCGATTCTTTCTTCTCTTCATGAACCTCTTCCATCACTGTTTCATCCTTCTTCACTTCTTCCACCTTTTCTTCTACAGCCTTCTCTTCGACAACCTCATCGACCGTTTCTTCAACACTCGTAGAATTGTCCTTCGCTACACTTGTAGTCGTATTTGGCTTCTTATTTGAAGCAATCGGCTTAGTTACCTTCTTGCTTTCTTCCTTCCAAGTAGATGGAGTAGTTGTAGTAGAAGATGAAACCTTAGGAGCTACCGTTGTCGTCTTTGTTTGTTTCGAAGGAGTAACTTCCTTAGAAGGAACAGGCTTCACTGTTTCCTTCTTCACATCCTTCTTCTTACCAACCACAACAAACTTCGAGAAGGAATTACTTACAACACGTACAAGCTTTTGATCCTTCAAATGCTGTACCGTACGCATTTCAACCTTCTTAAGCGTTCCATCACTTTGTTGCTCAAGATGATATACCTTCAACTCTTCCGCATCATTCAACGCATCTGGTACCGGAATATCAATCTCTTGATCATAAGGAATCTTATGCAATTCATGTCTTACACCAGCTTCATCTTCCACAAATACCTTCGCATCCACTGTTGCCTGTAGTGAATGATCACTATTTTCAACAACAAGCTTATGTTCATGTGGCAACAATTCAACTGGCTTCACATCAACCACACGCTTCATCTTCTTATTCTCACGTTTCGCCTTCACAATTGCCTTTTCAGCATCCGTCAAAGTCTTATCTCCACCAGTTTCACGAACCAATAGATTTTGAATAATCTTGTCTAACTTCTCATCCGTTGAAACACTTGGTTCAATCGGTGTTGGCTTTTCCTCAGGATCCTTTGGTGTAGTTGTTTCACCTCCACCAACTTCTGGTTCCTTAGATTCAGGTGTCACACTTCCACCTGTTTCTGGTTCTTTAGGTTTCGGTGTAACACTTCCACCTGTTTCAGGTTCTTTTGGTTTCGGTGTAACACTTCCACCTGTTTCAGGTTCTTTTGTCTCAGGTGTTGGTTTTTCACTTCCTCCAACTTCTGGTTCCTTAGGTTCTGGTGCAACACTTCCACCAGTCTCAGGTTCCTTAGATTCAGGTGTAGTTGTTTCACTTCCGCCTGTCTCAGGTTCTTTTGTCTCAGGAGTAGGAG
>JAHHRC010000089.1 GCA_020026035.1 Erysipelotrichaceae bacterium
GAAGGACAGATTGTCTTGGATCGTGATTTGTATTTGAATGGCATTGAGCCACCGATTGGTGTACTTGCCTCACTTTCACGTTTGATGAAGGATGGCATTGGGGAAGGCTATACGCGTGATGACCATAAGGATGTTGCGAATCAGTTGTTTGCAAGTTATGCGGCGGTGTTAGAGGCAAGGTCTTTAGCTTCGGTTATTGGGGAAGATGAGTTATCGAGTCTTGATCAAAAATACATGGAGTTTGGTCGTTTGTTTGAAAAGTTCTTTGTGGGACAATCCTTTACAACGGCAAGATCAATGATTGAAACATTGAATCTTGGTTGGGCGTTGTTGTCAACACTTCCAAAAGAGGCTTTAGATCGGTTAGATCCAAAACTCATTGAAACGCATTATGATCCAGATCATGCAAAGAGTACGATTGATTTGGTATTAAAGGGTTCAAAGTAGTATGGCAAAGCAAATTGTAGCGACGAAGGGGAATTTGATTCGGGCGCGGAAATCTTTGTCATTAGCGAAGAATGGGTACTCCTTGATGGATCGTAAGCGAAATATTTTGATTCGTGAGATGATGACACTTGTGGATCAAGTGAAGTTGTTGCGAGATGAAATAACGGATGCTTACAAAGAAGGGTATTTCTTGTTGCAACAAGCGAACTTGTCGTACGGAATGATTCGGAATGTGGTAGATCAAGTGCCTGTTGAAACGAATGTACACTTGACGTATCGGTCGGTTATGGGGGTTGAGGTTCCAAGTGTGATCTATGAAAAGCAAGATTCAAAGAAGCTTCCGTATGGATTGCATGGGACGTCTTCAAAGATTGATGAGGCGTATTTGCAGTTTCAAAAGGTGAAAGAGTTAACGATGGTATTAGCACAGGTGGATAACTCGGTGTATCGCTTGGCAAATGCGATTGCAAAGACACAAAAACGAGCAAATGCACTGAAGAATATCGTCATTCCGAACTTTGAACATGAGATTCGTGTCATTTCCGATTCATTAGAAGAAAAAGAGCGAGAAGAGTTCTCGCGGATGAAAGTGATTAAGGCACAAAAGGAACAAGCTTTGAAACAAGAAGTGGCAAATGGGGACTGATTGGCATTATTAAATGTATGTAAAGTGGTGAAATGTTGACTATTAAGGGCAAATTGATGGTTGGTGCGTTTACATCGATATATTGCAATGCTATAATAGCTAAGACCACGGAGGTATTTATAAAATGGGAATTAAGGATAAATGGTTGAATTTTGTAGCTCCAGTAGATGAAGATGATGAATACTATGATGAGTATGAGGATGAAGAAGCACACGAACCTGCTTATTCTCCAGCAACAACACAACCAGTTTCTCAATATGAAACAACACGTAGTACAAAGGTAGCTGGCCGTGTTTCAGCTGACACAAAGATGGTTTTATTTGAACCAAGAAGCTTTGAAGAATCAGAAGAAATCGCTAGACACTTAAAGAGTAGACGTGCTGCAGTCGTGAACTTACATCGACTACCAAGAGATTTTGCACAACGTACAATTGACTTCTTAACCGGAGTTGTATTTGCATTAGATGGAACAATTCAAAAGATTGGACATAATGTCATTCTTTGTACACCACGTTCCATTGGGGTTGATGGAAATATTTCATTAGATAGTGATGAAGCAGCGTAAGGGTGAATTGGATAGATTAATCGATCACTTGTTTGATTTATACGATCAAAGTCAACGCTACTACTGTCATATGGAATCGAAGTTTTTAAACGAAGAGGAACTAGAAGTTGCGAAAGTGCACTTCAAGGAATCGGAGTTGATTCACTATGATGGTGGCTATCTAGACGCATGCAAACAAAAGATCATCTTTCGAAGTGATTCGGAGGATGATTTTTCTGATATTGTGTGTTTGAAGGCTCATATTAATCAGACCTTTGTGAAGATTACCCATCGTGATATTTTAGGTTCGATTATGGCGTTACAGGTCGATCGCTCTAGTTTTGGAGATATCTTTGTAAAGGACGATGCGATTTATATTTATACAAGTGAATCGATGGGTCGATTCTTTATGCAAGAATTGACGCAGATTTCGAAGTTGAATGTGAAGTTTGCAATTTCGGATGAACACGTTGCACAAGAAAAGCAGTACAAAAAGGTGGAAGTGATTCTATCTTCTCTAAGATTGGATGTGATTGTGGCATCGCTTGCAAATTGCAGTCGGAATGAAGCTTCAGAAATGATTCGTCTTGGAAATGTGCAGGTGAATCATCGCACTCTTTACGATACTTCGTATTTGTGTAATAATAACAATACGATTTCGATTCGCAGGGTCGGCCGTTTTGTGTTTGTTGCACCGAGAGGTACGACGCGAAAGAATCGTATAATCGCAGAATTCTTGCAAGCTGTTTGATGGATGGAGGAGAAACGATGAGCGCACCAAGACCGACATTTCGTGTCATGAAAAATGGATATGACCGTTTTGCGGTGGATGATGCCGTTGAGAAGTATGTTGCATCGATTGAACGGTTGGAGAAAAAAGCAGAACTCTATGAACGAAAGATTCAGGATTTGAATACGCAGATGGATTCGATGAAACAAGAATATTTGCGGATGAAGAATTCGAGTGAAGCAGAAAAACAAGCCGCTGATAATATAGCTAGGATTTCCTTGCGTGAGGCTAATGACATCATTGCCACAGCGCAAAAGAATGCGGATATGATTATCCATGAAGCGATATTAACAGCTCGATTGATTCTTGCGGATTTGTCCCGTTTGTATACGGATGCCAATGAAGCAAAGAAGGTTTCAGCGAAACAATTAGAGGATTTGTTACAGCAGTTGGAGGCGTTTAAAATGCCACAAATGCCAGATCTTCGTTGGTTAGAAGAAGCTGAAAAGAAAATGCAGGAATGAGGGACATGCCTACATGTTTGACTTTTAGAGAGCCTGTGGTTGGTGAAAACAGGTAGAAGGACATGGGTTGGATATCACCCTTTAGCATTCGTGACTTTCGCGTTAAGAAAGATGTAAGTGCATTGTACGATTGTATGATGAACTAAGGTGGTACCGCGTTAACTACGTCCTTAGATTGATTCTTTGGACGTTTTTTATTTATAAGAAAGGTAAGAGCGTATTATGGATTACAAAGACACACTACAGATGCCAAGCACGACGTTTGAGATGCGAGGCAACCTGGCCAAGAAAGAACCAGGAATCCTAAAACAATGGGAAGAAGACAACTATTATCAAACATTACTAGATCACCACAAAGGACAGAAGGCATTTGTTCTGCATGATGGTCCTCCTTATGCAAACAATGACTTGCATGCGGGTACAGCAATGAACCGTATTATTAAGGACTTCATTATTCGTACACATGCGATGAGTGGCTATTACACACCATTCTTCCCAGGATGGGATACACACGGGCTTCCAATTGAGAATGCCATTCAAAAGTTAGGGGTAGATCGTAAGAAGCTATCCGCTGCTGAATTCCGTAGCAAGTGTATGGAATATGCGAAGAAACAAATCGAAATCCAAATGGCTACAGAAAAGCGTCTTGGAGCGATTGCGGATTATGCAAATCCATATATCACGCTTGATAAGCATTTTGAATCTCGTCAGATTGAAACATTTGCACAAATGGCATTGAAGGGCTTGATCTTCCAAGGGCTAAAGCCTATTTACTGGTCACCATTCAATGAAACAGCGATTGCCGATTCGGAAATTATCTACATGGATAAAACGGATCCTACAATCTTTGTAAGTTTCCCAGTTGTGGATGGTAAGGGTGTTCTAAATGAAGAAGATCACTTCGTAATTTGGACAACAACGCCTTGGACAATTCCTGCAAACCTTGCGATTTGTTTGAATCCTGATTTGACATATGCACAAGTGAAGACAGAAAAAGGAAACTTAATCTTCCTTGAAAGCATGGTAGAAGACCTACTAGGTCGCTTCAAGTTAGAAAACCTTGGTGTACTTCGTACCTTCAAGGGTAGAGAACTTGAAAACATTACTGTAAAACATCCATTCTATGACCGTACTTCCTTAGTGATTCTTGGAAATCACGTAACCGATGAAGATGGTACAGGTTGTGTACATACAGCTCCAGGGCATGGGCTTGATGACTTCTATGCTTGTAGCAAGTACGACATTCCTGTGTTGTGTCCAGTTGACGATAAGGGATGTATGACAATTGAAGCGGGTGAAGACTTAGTTGGTCTATTCGTAGATGATTGTTCGAAGAAGGTTATTACAAAGTTGAATGAAACAGGTAACTTACTAGCGGTTGAAAAGATTACCCATAGTTATCCACACGATGATCGTTTGAAGCGTCCAATTATCTTTAGAGCGACAAAACAATGGTTCTGTTCGATTGACTTGATTCGTAAGGAACTCTTAGAACAAGTAGAAAACAATGTGACATGGCATAACGAATGGGGTAAGGTTCGTATGTATAACATGATCAAGGATCGTGCGGACTGGTGTATCTCTAGACAACGTCTATGGGGTGTTCCAATTCCAATCTTCTATGGCGAAGACAATACACCAATCATTGACAAGGAAGTCTTTGACCATGTGGCTAAGCTTGTAGATGAATTTGGATCCAATGTGTGGTTCGAACGTGAAGCGAAGGATTTATTACCAGATGGCTATACAAACGAACATTCTCCAAATGGTATCTTCCGTAAGGAAACAGACATCATGGACGTTTGGTTCGATTCTGGTTCAAGTAGTAATGAATTAGTATCCCGTGGATTTGGTTATCCTGCAGATCTTTACTTTGAAGGTTCTGACCAATACCGTGGTTGGTTTAACTCTAGTTTGATCATTGGAACAGCTACTCGTGGATGTGCACCTTATAAGGCTGTATTGTCTCATGGATATGTTTGTGACTCCAATGGAGAAAAGATGTCGAAGTCACTTGGAAATGGTATGAATCCAAGAGATGTCATTGACGTAAATGGTTCGGATACACTTCGTCTATGGTGTATGACAGCAGACTTTAAACAAGACGTTCGTCTTGGTAAGTCCAACATTAAGCAAACTTCTGAACAATACCGTAAGATTCGTAATACTTTCCGCTTCTTACTTGGTAATGTAAGTCCAGAAGACTTTGATCCAAAGAAGGATCTACTACCATACAATGAATTAGAAGCAGTAGATCAAATGGTATTGGTTGCGTTGAATAACGTTGTAAAGTCCGTACGTGAAAATGTATTGAAGTATGATTACTTAGCAGTAAACAAGGAACTTATGAACTTCATGGTAAATGAGTTATCAAGTTACTACTGTGACTTTACAAAGGATATCTTGTACTGTGAAGATGTGAATGCAAAGCGTCGTCGTCAGGTACAAACAGTGTATTGGTTAGCAGTTGATAAGCTAGTTCGTTTGTGGGCTCCATTCTTAGCCTTCACATGTGAAGAAGTATGGACACACTTCAACGATGATCAAGAAACATCGGTTCATTACACAGAATTCCCAGTTGTGGAAAACTATGAAAATGAAGCGGAAATGATGGCTGAATTTGCTCGCTTACTCGAAGTTAGAAGCGTTGTGAATAAGGCTCTTGAAGAAGCACGTAGTGCAAAGACAATCAACTCTTC
>JAHHRC010000009.1 GCA_020026035.1 Erysipelotrichaceae bacterium
GATTTATCCGCTTTACCATCCAATTGACTTTTCGTTGCGAACTTTGAATTCGCAGTTGATTCTTGCAAGTACGATCTATCATTTGACAGTTGGCTTACTTTCGTTGGTACGCTACTTTTATCCGCTTTACGGTCAATACGTGTAGAAAGTGCGCTAATTTTCTCTAAAAACTTTGCCCAGAGATAGCGCACTCCATTTTCATCTAAGTACTTTTTCATCACTTAACAATTTTGTCGATATCGCCATTTGTAATGCTTGAAACATCACTCTTTTGAAGATATCCACTCAAGTCAATGTCAGTTGTACCAATCTTTTCAAACTTACTGTCGTAGTAAATAAATTCATCATAACTGTTATTGTTGCTACCACCGTTTGATAGTAAGTAAATCACACCATTCTGCCCTTCACTTGGTAGTGATGTAACTTTCTCATAGCGAATTCCTGTAATTCCCTTTAATGCTTCACGAATGGAATTAGCGACGTCTGTATCTGTTTGATACTTCTTACCATTCGCAAGTTGTGTGTTGTTTGTTGGAACACTTACATTCACACCTTTGTTGCTAACTGAAAGCTTAGTACCATTCACCGACACATGCTCTAAGACATTCGTTTGTGCATTCGCTTGGATGCCATTGAGCTTTGTCTTATCTGCGCCACTCAACAAACCACTAGTCGAAGTAGTAGCATCCGCATACGTTGGTGCCGTTGTTAGAAACCCAGCATCGTTTGTTAACTGGCTAACCTTTGTTGGCACATCCGTCTTTTTTGCGAAGTTTGCTTTCACCTTTTGCCACAAGTAAAGCAATCCTTCTTGATCTAAATACTTCTTCATTCTTTCTCCTTACTCTAATTCAAGCATCTTTTCTAACTCACTATTAGTGATGCCGTCTAATCCTAATTCTTCAAAATCCTTATTCCCAATAAGTGTTACATCGTTAATACTTGGCAAATTTCGAAGCTTCTCATAGTTTTTTTGCATTACCGGAGCCGCACCCATCTCAATCCCAAACTCAAGAGCTTTAGATTCGAATGCCACATCAATCTCTAGATCCTGTTGTTTTAGTTCATGTTCCATCATGCATCAACACCTCGTTCAGTACGTCCTCTACTTCAATTGCGTACATTCTTGTCGCTATGACATACTCATCACCATACCGTAGCTTTAATTGCAGTTGAGTTTCTACTCCAGCGCGCAAGCTTAGTGTTTCTTCTTGTGTGAGCATAATCTGTATCTCATCATCCAAGGTATCAATCGTACGGTTAATCTCTGGATAATAGTATGTTGGTTGCTTGATTGTAATAAGAAGCTCATTAAACGCTTCTTGCACTTCTTGATCCATACGCAAACGGAATGTAATCGAAGGAGTTGTACCACGCCGAATACTTAACATACTTATCGTCCTTTCACTAACATCACACTATCGATTTCAACACTCACTTGCTTTTCAGCGTAAATGTACACATGCCCATTCACCGCTTCGCATGCACTTGATAATCCTTCTGGAAAAGGGATGCGGAAGTTCACAAATGGCACATCCGTTGATTTTGCGTCAGCTAAGACAATGTCACCTCTGTATGGATAGTTTGGAATACTAGATAACCGCTCCCAAGAATTAACCCGAACACCCGTATAAACACGCGGAGTTTTCTCTTTCACATTCGCGATATTTGTTTTATTCTCACGAATTCCGCTTGTGTGCGTGCTAATCGAACTACTGTGACTGCTCAACGTGTTTGTGTGACTATCAATCTTTGTCTTGTTATCACGAATACTTGATGTATGCGAATTGATTGAAGTCGTATGACTCGCAATCGTTGATGTATGATTTGTAATCGTACTGTCATGCGTATTCACCGCAGTTGCAATTGCGTTTAAGTCATTTGCCCCAAAAGTGCTACCTGTTACAGTGTAAGAAGTAACATCTTCCAACGACACCGTACCGTCTGAATTGTTTACCAACCGATACTTACGATTACCCGAAAAGACATCGTCTTTATAATTGTTTTTTATCATTAACTCACCCCATTTCCTATTCTAGGTCGGCCAAGGGTCATGCTAAGCCTTCCTAGTCCATTTTGCACATCTTTGTAAAGTTGCCATATCATCTTGATAATCAATTCAATGTCGTTTGCTTCATAGATGTTTTCATACTTAATACTCTCTGGAATGGAAGGTGCTTTTGTTTCATAGTAAGCGTTCTTAAGTGTGATTAAATTCTCACGCAAACGTACCATTTCTTGTTGTGTTCGAAATTCATTTGGAACCCATGTCTTTGTATGCACACTTACATGAAGCAAGTCCGCTAACTCTTTACACGCGCCATACACACGATTCAAATCCTCATATGAGATATATGCCTTGTCCGTGTCATTGATTAAATCCTGCTGCGATCTATCTGTAATCAATCGTTCTAAATACATTTCGCATCCACACTCGCTTTCATTTCACCAGTGAATTGAATCTTCATTCCATCAATCACCGCACGTTTATCACCTTCAAATGACTCCACAATGACCGTATCTGAAAGCAATGCCTCATTTAAAATGACGCTCGTTTTAAGCGTCTCGTTGTTGTAATAGTAGTTGTATAACCGATTAAGCACCTGTGGTGCATTTACACGTGTCACAAGCGTTGCATCTTTCACCTTTAAAGTCTTACGATCATACACAACTTCATCCGTTTCCATCTTAATGATTTCAACCGATTTATCGTACTTCTTACCTTGAAGCAGTACCTTTGCACCATTTCCACGAATTACTACATAGTTTGGATGGCTCGTAACAATCGTTCCGTTTTCAATCGTGTATGAATGGCTTGGCTCCTTAAATACAACCGTTGTTTCTCCATTCAACTCTTGCTCAAACAACTTCCGCGCTTCTTCGCTTTTCGTCCATGCATGAACACCCAATTCAACTCCAGTAATCACCTTTTCGTGTTTAATCGTAGTCGAATTATCATAGATCTCACTCTTCGCAAAGCGTCTTGGTGTAACTTCGGAGTTGTATTTATAAACATACACACCGTTTTCAAATGAAGTATCTACGACAATTCCAGATGCCATACACACTTGCGTAAGGTTCTTTCTTGCTGATTGATAAGGCAACCATCCAGAAACCGTTAGATTGTTAACGCTATCGTCAAATATCAGCTTTTCATCAATATCCTTGAATAATTCTCTTACAACACTTTCAACGGATGCATTGTTATAGAAACCACCCACATGAGATTTACCATCCAATAGAGTAATAACATTCTCCGCCTTAATCTTGTATCGAACTTCATCCGTACGTTCACCCTTTTGCAAATAGTATTTACCGATGATTTGTTCATCGTAGTACACAAACGTTTTCTGTGAGCGTTCAAAATTGAATACCAAGTCTTCTTCTCGTACCTTAAAGTCAACTGTGGAAATAGGCTGCTTGTTCCCAATAAGAGAAATCTGTTGGTAAACTGTGCAATCTTCGATTTGGTCTACCGTAAACACCTTGTAATGCCCTAATGCAATCCCATGCAAGAATGCTGGATGATACGGTTTGTTAGTATTCAAGAATTCAATTTCAAGCTTATTGTAGCCTTTCACCAGGTTCTTGCAGAAATACGAAGCACGTGTTGGTGAAAACTCTTTTTCCACTACACCTTCTCTTGTATACCACTTCAACTTCACATCACTATAATCTGTTGAATATGGATTGAATTGTAACTCAATCCCAATCGATGAAACGTACTTGTTGAGTGTAAACACAAGTTTCGGGTTCGTTGAAAAATGACCACTTGCATCCGAAATTTGTCGACTTATGAAACCTGTATTTGGTGTTTGATTCGTGTTCTTATAATCTCCATCAAGTTTTGCATAGCGTTTATAACACAACGCATAATCCGGAACATCCTCAAATTGCTCAGTTGCTTTTAATGGAGCGTAGTCTGAATACGATTCATTGTGACTCGAAGTTATCGTCATTCCTTGTTTTCCAAGGTAAGCCACATCGTTATATACAATCTGTAGGCCTTTTCCAGCTCGTAGGCGCGCGTTCGCAAGCTTAGACAACCAAACATAGCGGTAAGGCTTATTCGTTCGTTTAAACCTCACTACGACGCGATTAAACATACCAACCTTTGCTTCGCAGAAATAGTTTGCACTTGTTGGAGCATAGTCTTGATTCAGTAATAACTTCTGATTCAAATAATACTTAACATTCACTTCACTAGCATAATCACCTGTATCTTGATTAAACACCAACTCAATGCCATCACTTGTTTTCTTACGAACAAATTCAAGAGTGATTTGCGGTGGTGTCTTAAAGTGACCGCTGGCATCCGATAATTCATTGCTCACGTATCCAACGTTCCCTTTATCTATCGTTTTTACGTTATGGTACTTTCCATTTAGTTTTGAGTATCGTGGCATGCACATTGCATAGGATGGAAACGGCGTTGGTACAGATCGCTCCAAATTCTTCAAATCACAATATGGTTGTATTGAATTCGTGCTTAGTTGAATCTCCCAACGTGCCATTAGTTTCTCCTTTGTGGTTCCATGGATATCACATTAAAAGACAAACCACCCCAGTATTGAACACCGTTACGTTCAAACTTAAGGTTGTCTGTCCCTTTCGTCACATATCCTTCAAACCTCAATACATCTCTACCATACGGCATCTCAAAGCGATGGGATACCATTGGAGCACTCAATAGATCATACAACTCATGATACGTGTTCGTATTCAACCGGAATGTATCAATACTAATGCTGTAATTGTAGAAAGTTCCAACTACATCTCGATGCATTCTCCAATCTGCTGTACGACCGCTACTATCACTATCTGCCACTTCAAAACTTCTTTGCAAAGACGTTACGCTAACGTTATACGCTCTACCATCTACTTTAAATTCCATAACGCCCCCTACTCAATCACTAGATCCATACCAACTCGACGGTTCTCAGCTTGGATTTCCGGTTGTAACAACCTTGCCAACTCTGCCAAATCGCCGCCAAATTTGATTGTGATATTATTCGAACCACCGCCATATTCGGCAAGTGCTTCACTCAACGCTTGTTTCATTGTGGATAACGGTGAAACTACTTCTGTCTCTTGTTTGTTGTCCCCAAGAATCGCCATAAACTCACCTGCATTAGGTGGTACTACTGTACCTGTTGCAAGTCGTGGAATTGATACTGGTGCAATATTGAATCCAAAATGCTTACCACCAAGTCCAGGTATCCATTCCGGTACATCAAACGACAATGAATTCAATATTCTTACAATCGCATTTATACAAGATTCTGCAATACCAACAATTCCGTTAAAGACACCCTTGAAGATGTTCTTAACACCTTCCCATGCTCTTTCCCAATCTCCAGTGAACACACCAATAATGAAATCTAGTAAACCATCCAAGATTGTGAACACTGTTTCAATTGCAGTTTTCATTAAGTCAACTAAGAATTGAACTCCTATCGCAATGGTATTTCCCACAAACTTACAAGCATTGATAAGTCGTGGAAGATGCACATTGACAATACGGTTCAAGTAATTCTTAAACAACAAGTTGTACGCTTCGGTAAACTTCTCTACAACCGGCTTTACATACACGTCGTAAGACGTTAACACCCAAGCAAAGAAGTCTTTCACCACTGGAACAATCGGTTCTAGCAATGAATTAAAAGCTTCAAAGATTCCTTCGAATAGCAACTCAATAGTCTCGGCATTTTCTTCCAATGGAGTCATGATAATTGTTAAAGCACTATCTACTACCATTAGAAGTAAATCAAAGCCTGTGATAATAGGATCTACACACAAGGAAATGATATTCCCAATAAGTCTTTGTGCCCATTCAGAGTTAAATGCTTCCGATATCTTTTCAGCAACACTAAACGCTACACCAACCCAATCCATAATGGATGCCGATTTTTCGAACGCTTGCGAAATAGCTATCTTCAAGAATTCTTCGGAGTTACTGATATACTCAGCGATACCACCGATATATCCAGCACCAATATTCAATCCAATACCAGCCACTGCACCACTCACTACACCCAAGTTATAGACAAGTGAATCTGTAAAACGATGCATTGAGTCAGTAACTTCTGGACTATCAAAAATACGACCAAGTGAATCACGTATCGTTTCTAAGTCAGATTTGATACCATCGACTGTTGTTTGCCAGTTATCACCCAAACCATCGAAAAAGCCTTCCTTGAACAAATCCTTTAATCGATTGAATTCTTCAATTAAGCCCTTCATGCGTTCTGATAGTCCATCCACGATTGGTACAGTTTCATAAAGACCTTCGCTTAGATCTCCACTCGCTCCACCTCCGCCACTGGATGACTCCTCTTGTTTGTCGCTTAAGTTTAATTGATTGATTTCATCAAAGGATGCCAAACTCTTCTTTTCTTCGTCGGTTGCTTCCTTTGCTTTCTTCCCAACACCACCAACCGCTTTCGCAAGTTTCTTATTGGACTTAATCGCTTTTTGATAACTTGATTTGCCACTTAGCATCGCAATAAACTTTGCTAATGCATTTATGCCTATGGTTATCCAATCCACAATCGCGCTAAAGACTGACGATACAACCGGCAGTAATTGACCAATTGCACTTCCCATCGCATTGCACATTGTGGACCACGAAGTCTGAATGCCATCCATTGCAGCTTTTGCTTCCTTCGACTCCTTTATGAACGCATTCATACCAGATGAGAACCCGTTAATAACCGCTGTAATCATCATCCGTTTGAGTCGTGTTTTAAACAAACTAGCAACGCCTGTTAATCTCTTTGTTACTGCCTTCGCAACTCCATCATTGGATTGCTTTTCTTTCTCTTTCGCGATTCGCTCGTTTTCTTTGCGTTCGAGTTCCGCGTTTCGAGTTATTTCTTTTTCTTTTTGCTTTGCAAGACGCTGCATCTCTTTTTCTTTGAGCCTTGCGTCTTTCTCAATTTCTTTTTGTAAGAGTTTTGCCGATTGTTGAATTTCTTTTTGTGCCATCTTTTGCGTTTTTTCAATCTCTTTACGCTTGATTTCACCACTTCGGTACGTTTCTGCGTTCTCAAGTTGAGCATTCGCGATACCATCAATGCGCTCTTGCAACGAAGATCCTACATCCGGCATCCCTTGCCCCATGAGTTGAGCATACTTACTAGCTTCCTGTTGTAATTGCTGGATAACAATCTTCGACTTTTCAAACGATGCTGTATCCGGATTGACACCGCTTTGGATATTGAGTTTTTGTTTCTCAATTTCCTTGTTCAGCTTTTCAATCGCTTTCTTACCCTTTTCAGCATACTGCTCATAGGGTTCTGCTTTTGCAATATTCGCATTCAACTCTTCGAATTGCTCTCCAAGCTGCGCACTCTCTTCTACTAATGCTCTAAGTTTCTCACTAGCTTCCGCCTTAAGACTAGGGCTTGCATTAGCGGAATCCTTTATTTTTCGATTCTTAGCAATCTCTTTATCAAGTTCGTTTAGTTTCTTTTGGTGATTTTCTGCTTTTTTTCGCATTTTATCAAGGGTCTTCGAATACTCATCAAACCCTGTCGTGTCTATTTTTACATCGAATTCGATTTTTCCGTCAGACATTCAAATCACCTTCTCTCTATCATTTAAATATTTCTTTCAGCTTATCGATTTCATCCTGTTCTTCATCACTGTATCGAGTTTTCAAGTCAATCAATGCTTTGTTTTTCCGATAAAACTCTTCTTCATGCTTATCTAGTTTCTTGCCTTTTGCTTTCTTTTGCCGAATTCCAACAACCGTACTAAATAAGCCCTCATTGATTTCGTTGAAATAGCCTAAGAATGTCCACCAATGAATATACGTTTGCACTCGTGTTTCCACTCCAGCAACCTTATTCACCGCACTGAATATCATTTGTTCATCCTGTTCCCAGTCCATTAGCTTAACGTTGGATGTCGAACTATGTTCTACACCCCCATCTAAGTACCACTTCACTTTCGCCATTGCTTCTTGCATATCGTTGTACTCGATGTTTTCAATGCCTAGGATTGCGTCTAGCATGATATACGCCTTGTCTTGGTCAGTAAGGTTCGCATCACTTAGCGCACTTATCACAACCAAGGCATAGCGGAAATCACTGTTGATTTTCAGTGTCTTATCATGAATCGTTAAACTCGTTGGTAGTGTTCCAATCATAGATTCTTATAAACGGCCTTGTACTTGTTAATGTTCTTCTCGTGCTTCTTTTGTTCTTGAATCATGTACGGTCTTACAACCTTGTCGATAGCCGAAAAGAAGTTCTCAAAGATTGTCTTACCCCCGCTTAGTGCAAGCGGATTGATATTTCCAAAGATTAGTTCCGATGCCCCCTCGTAAAAGACATGATCTGTCATCTTTGTAAGCGTCATACGAACTTGTTTTACCAGTTCAGCAGTTTCCTTAAGTTGCTCGATAGGTTCACCGCTATCACTCAAATTCACATCATCCAGTGCTTTTAATTCAGTCTCTAAAGTCTTAAGACAATCATTGTAACGTTCCACAAAACCGATATCTGTTGGATTAAAGCGTAAGACTCTTGATGGGTCACCATTGATTTCAAACTCTTTAATACCATCATCAAATACTAATTTTTCCATTCTTAAACCTCTCTTTCATGAAGAAAAGGGGAAGTTATCCCCTTACGCCGCAGTAAACTCTTTTGTTGCTGTATTGAAGGTGCCTTCTGTGCGATCTCCCACATAGTGCAAGTCAAATGGAATCTGATAGCCTGTTGTATCCCCTCCGTATGACTTCACTTCAATGTAAGCAACATCCTTGAATGCCTTGTACGATGTTCCATCGCTTGCCTCTTCCCATGTATGAACTTCAACCACACTTGTGATTAGGTCATCCATTGTCTTGCGCTTATCGATAATATCTTGTAGCACCTTGAACAACTCAGTTCCTTGTGTTGCATAGTATGGTTCAACGCTTGCTGTTGGGTTGTAACCACTGATTGTTACTGAGTTTTCACCAAGAATATTCTTCTTAGATTCAACTTCCGCATTCAATTCAATAGACAACTCTTCCAAGTCGCTACCAAGGCGTTCGTACTTGTTTTCACCAACACTAATGTAATGTGCTAGGAACTTACGGTCGATTTTTCCTTTTCCTGTCATATCTAATCCTCTCCGTTGATTTCATAATCAACATTTATCTGCAACTGATATTGCACCCCATCATTCAAGTCGTTTGTAATCAAATTAAACAAGAGTGCATTCGATGCAGTTATTTTTGTGATTTTGCCTTGTCGTGAAGTCAAACCGACTTTTTCCACAATGGCAATATCTTTTAATCCATTCAAGTAATACGTTAACTCAAGTAGGAAGTTAGAGTTTTGTAATCGATTGAAGTCTTCAAACGCATCACAACTCGCATACAACTGAAATGCAATATGGTAATACTGCTTGCCACATATGGTTTCTCTTACCTTCGTTGCCCCATTGCTAAACAAGCCACATGTTCCAACGTTTGGCTCCGTGTAATCCACATGACATCCATTGAATGCATCCAGTAACTCACACTCACTCAAGATTGAACGCATTGTTTCTAATACATTCATCCCATGTACACTCCACCTGTTAATTTTGCTAGTCCACGACCTAGATCCTGACTCTTATCCGCCTTCATGCGCTGAAACCAAAATGCTCCAGCTTTACTACTGCGAGTACGATTGTAATTGAAATGTATAGGTCTTCCACTAGCCATACGCTTATCGCTTTCAAATGCTGGTACCTTCTTGACACCAACACGGCTATACCATTGACCATTAAGCTTTTGGCGTCCGGCTAATCCCGTTAAAGGGTCAACCATAATGACTCCGTAATACATCACACGTGCGTACGGTGTATCTTGTACTAAGTGGCCACTCCCTATTACAGTCTGCATACGAATCGCTTGTTGTAACCCACCATTCATAAATGGCGTATAAGGGTCCATATGTTTTATCACTTCATTATCAAGCCAAGCTTGTGCCTTATCCAAATTGTGCATCTCTTCAATCTTCGCAAGGTCAATATCCCATTTCGAAACTACTGACATGATAACTCCCAGTGCTGCATGTTTTTTGACCCAAATCCTTTTAGATCAGCAAGCATGACAGTGTATGCTCCAGCATCTTTCAAGCGACGTTTCGTCATAGATCTAGACTGTTCGCTATCGTTGCTCGTCTCAATTTGAATATTTACACCTTCTAGCAAGAAATCCTTGCCACCGTTGAAGATTGTTCCATGGTTCAAGTCAGAACAAATACAGAAGGCTTTCTCAGTGTATGAAAGCCCCTGTTTGTTTGAAGTGAATATAGATCTATGAGTCACAAAGCATTTTTCTAACACAATCGGCTTGTAATTGTTTGATTCTAGATAAAGAGTGCATTTCTTGTTCGTGTACATGCTAGCCACCTCGGTAAAGCAAGCCAGTGACTCCTAACCATTCTCGAATGGCGTTCGTTTTCTTCTTGCGATACTCTTGATTTGTCGAACCTGTGTACGATACTGCGTATTCACCGACTTTTTCACTTGCAATCCCTTTGTGTTCATCGTTTTCTTCAATGTATCCAAGTTCCGCTAGATTGCATACGCAATTTTTAATAGCCGTTTCATGCTTCGTATCGTGTATTTTACCCAAGGTTGCCTCGTTCACTAGCTTTTCAGCAAGCATCGCAAAGTATAAGAACTGCTCTTTGGGTACAACTGGAGCTTTACCAAGTAAGTAATTCCTTACGTAATAGTCATAATTCACTAACATAGATGCACTCCTTCCATTTACTTCTTGCTTTGTTTGCTAGAAACAACCTTTTTAGGTTCTTCTTTCTTGACTGGCTTAGCTTTCGGGAATGTTAAGCCAACGATCCTAGCCATTGATGTGAACCCCAATAGCCTTTGCTTTGTTATCTAATGCTTCGCAGATACCATAGTTGTGGTAGAAGAACATCCACTTATCGTCTGTTTGGTTGGATTGGGGGTCAATCACCTTAGTGAGCACGGACTTTGGAGCCTGGATAAGAGCACTTGGGTGAATGATTTCGAAAGCAAGTGGCTTTGCGTTGTCAGCCTTTACATAACCAAATCCTTCTGAGTCAAATCCACTCTTCTGCTTAATTGCGCTAAAGAAGCGAGCAGATGGTACTTTCTTAATGGATTCAAAAGATTCCATCACATCACGGCGCTTAGTAATATCAAGGTGTTGAATGAGATCTAGACCGTGTGCAGTGATTCTTAGGTGTCTTCCTTCTTCCGGAACTTCTGCATCATCCATTTCAACCATCACCTTACGGATTGCATCTAGCCATTCTTCTCCAGTGGAAAGTGCACCTTCATGTTTAATACCCGCCTTTGACGCATAAGTTGCATAACGGAATGCATCTACTTCCGGAATAACATGATTACGCATGAATGTAGAAGCTACTGAACCGAAGGCAATACCAGTAGTTTCGACGTTGTCTTGGTCTTCAACACCAAAACGTGTTGCTCTGTCAAAGTTTGGAGCCTTTGTTTCAAATTCTAGATTCACTGAACCCGTTGGGTATCCTTTACCGTTGCGGTCGTAATCACCTAGACCGTCAGTTGTAATCTTTGGAACTAGGAAGTCTTTCCCATTTTGAGCCATCTTCACTAGTGCTTGGTTGCTATCAAATTCAACCGTTGTTGATTCGTTCTTGTATACTTCGTCGACAAGCGGAATATACACTTTAAATAGTTCAATGTTGTTTGGCATATCTTTTCTCCTTTAATTTGTCTTTGGCGGTAAACCACAAGCCTGGCGCATTAACGCCATCTTTTCAGAATCAATTTTTGGTTGCTCACCACCGTTTTGATTCACTCTTCCTACCGAATTCTTGATTGGTTCTTTAGATTCAAAAAGATAATCATTTTCCTTTTTCAAAGCTTCTAGCGCAGCAGTAAGGTCTTCTTTTTGATTCTTAGAACCCTTCAATGAGTCAATATCCAAGAGTGCTTTGATTGCTTTAGAGTTTTTGCCTTTCACTCCAGCAATCGAACTGTCTAACATCGCATTGAAGTCACGGTCCGCTAGATCTTGCTTGTATTGGTTCTCACGTTCGTTCATAAGGTCTGTTAGTGACTTAATCTTCCCTTGTAACTCCTCAACATTCACTCCTTCAAATCCTTTCAGAGTTGATTGAGTTTCGCTTAGCTGTTCAGTAAGGGATTTGATCTCAGCATCCTTTTCAGCCATTACGCTTGTTTTAGCGTGATTAACGTCTTCTCCATTTAAAGCAAAGACTGCTTTGACCTGTTCTTCGGTCAATCCAAGTTTTACAAGTTCTTCTTTTTTCATTTTTTCCTCATATCTAGGTAGTTTTTAGGTGCTACCGCCACCATATAAGGGCGTTTAAGGGCCGCCGCCCAATATAAAAAGCGAAAATTTGAAATTTCCGCTAATTACCTATTGCAATCGTCTGTATTTTTGCTAGACTATGGGTGTGAAGAGGTAGCAAGGCACGCCCACTTGACATGGCTGTAAAAGGTCATGATCCGCGAGCCCCAGGCGCCACTTCACTTTTTTTATTTTCTCTTAAATACTGTTGTGACTTCACCGTCTTTCACAATTACAATACGATACACAAACCGTGTATGATCAGAATGGAATATCTTCCACATTGCAGAAGTTATTTCATCTGGTCCAATGTTCACACTTGATACATCAATCACGAAATTACTTGCCTGTTTTTTCTTCTTTCGTACTGCATTGTAAATCGTGTTTTTATTCTCACTAGTTATCGTCTTTAAATCATATCCAATTCCATCAATTAAATAGTCTGGAGTTTGTACACCTTCCGGAAAAAGCACACGTGGCAACATTACCACGTCTTTTTTATATTTAAATGCTATCGATTCAGCTACCTCTTTTTCATATTTCGAGTAATCAAGCATCACATGTCTATTATCAACATCGTATCGAACACCGTCGACGTCAATATGATAACTGTCTTTAATCGACCCTTCTTCTTTATCACTCGCCACCCATTCTTTGGTAGAACGGCTATATTTGTCGGATTCTTCCAGCAACGGTCTATCTTTAGGTGTCTCTGGTACCGGCTTTTCGTATGATCTATCCTTGAATATCGATTTGCTAACCGGATTGTACACGCGATTGAATTGTTCTTGCAGTCCCATTGCTTTAGAAAACTCTCTGTACTCATTAGTAAGCAAGCGTTTCTTCACTTGCGTTTCCATAAGCTTATCTTTGTTGCCTGCTGCTTCAAATAACACTTCCCTTTGGTTCAGTACACGGAGTCGTGTTTCCATCGCTCTTTGACGTTGTGTGGCTTCATATAACGTGTATTCTTGACCGTCGAACACTCGTTTCATATTCGCATTACGTTTCATCTCTTCAAGTTGCTCATCGCTATACACGCGCGTTGATACACCAGGTATAAATGCATCGTAATGGTGATAACAGTTTGCTCCTTGCAATCCAGTAACAGTTCCTAGACCACACACCGTTTGCAACTGCTCTCGTGTATACACCCTTCCTTGCCATTCCTGGTGAGAAGGTCTTGCCGTAGCGTGAGCGCTCACTTCGAAATAATCCGTCTCTAGCTTTTCAGCGTTGTAGTCAGTGACCTTACCTACCACTTGATTCACTCCAGTCATGATAGCGCGCCTAACCGCAACATCCATGCGATTGTGATGTGGTCGTTTTCCTTCGTTATTGTAATTCACCCATTGATTTCCATCGCGATCTGTACGCAAACCACTGTTTGTCATATCTTGTATCACCTTAGCAATGGCTTGGTCTTTCGTGAATGCTCCACTAGCAATCATTGCATGCCCCTTGTCTAGAACATTTACGAAATAGGTATTCAAGGGAGTGAGTGCACCTTTTTCAAAATCAACAAACCCCGTAGTCTGCGTGATGTTTACCATCTCGTTCTTTGTTTGCGCATATACTGCTTGTATATACTGATTGATAGTCTCATTCACTTCTAATGGTGTAAAAGGTACCCCAACGTGTTCATATAGAGTTTCATCACGTGCGTAGCCTTCGCGAATCACTTCGTCATACAGAATATTCAGCTCTTTTTCACTTAGATCTAGAGCATTCATAAGCAATCTATCGACTTCGTCCTTGAACAATCCTAGCTGGTACAACTTTTGTATCTGGTAGTCTGCACTTCTTGAGATAGATCCCACTGCATTCAACCGACGGATGATGTCCAACATGATTTCTAATTGGACTGCTCTCATCACTTGTGTGATGCGTTCCGGAATTATCTCTGTACGTTCATCATCAATAAACATATCTAGCTAAGTGGATTGTCTTCCACACTAAGAGCACGATTCATTTGGATTGCTTTTTTCGCTTGGTCTTCTGTTTCCCCGTACCACTTCATCCGGTACTCGATTGGACTCAATACTCCAAGCGCCATATCTGACCTATCTTGTTGTCGCTCAGCATCACTCATACGAATTGTTTTACATGCTGTTTCTTCATCTTCGTTATACCACTTCATGCGATATTCAAGTGGAGTCATATATCCATCCTTCACATCCTGTCTATCTTGGTCTCTTTCCTCTTCTTCGGTTGTCATAATCGAATCATGGAAGGAAATCGTCAACTCGTAGTTTGTTGTGTACTTCGCATGGTAGAAAGCAACTGCATCAATAAAATTACGAATGCAATTCTCAAGATTGCTTTGGATTGCCGTTACCATGTCGTATTTGCGTTTACGGCTTTGACGAATCTCTGTTGCTGTTTTCTCGACAATTTCATTCTTTGACAAGTCACCGTAAGCAAGACTCACCGCAAACTCAATCTCTCTTAAGTATTCATTCTTACCAACGATGAAGTTCGCATCACGTAAACTAGGTGAGAACTCCATGAATTGATTTTCTTGGTCAGTTCTTACAATCAAGCGTTGTTTTCTTTGCGGCAGCTTAAAGTTCCCATTGTCTCCCTTAACTGTTGTCCAGTCAGCAAATATCATTCGCTCACCGCTTTCGTATTCGTAATCGATACGAGCGGATTGAATATCAGCCTTTTGAATCAAATTGACCGCATCCGCAAAGATAGACACACCACTATAGGAACCATCAATGTGATTGCTTAATGGGTTTCGATAATACCCAAAGTCCATTTGCTCCATAGATGGATATGTCACACTTTCCTCAAGGTTTCCCCATTCAGAAACATAAGACAGTGGAATCTCTTCATCAATTGCTCCATCTTTGCCTTTAAAGGCTCTATTGGTTATCGTTAGCCCTTCGCTATCTAACCGATGCTGTTCGATTCGGTAGAACGTCACCTTGTCATCATATGGTTTGATTTCAACAAACGCACACTCTCTTAATTCACCGCTACTATCAAAGGAAATAGGAATAATTCTATCACCAGTGATGAACTCAACTTCACCGCTATCCGCAATTGGCTTAAGAACAAATGACCCTAACCCTAAACCATCTTGCATGTTGTCACGCAATAGGATTAGAGCCTTCTTAAGACTTTCATTCAACTCTTCATCATCTAGCTTTGTTTCCATCTCGGAAAGTGTTACGTTTGCAAACTCTCTGCAAATACCAGACTCCAGATGCAATGATGTAACATCACCTGTACACCATTCAGCTTGACCTTTTAACATGGCATTCCATACATCCATGTTTCGCATCATGGCATCAGATAGTGCAATGTCTTTGTTTGTAATCTTCTTGTATATATCTTTCGAAAACATGCGCCTTAATAATCCTTTCAATTTATCTAAAATGTTCATCATTGACCTCTTCGTTTCCAATAATCTTCTGTCGCATAACGTACTGCATCAATGAAGTGATTGTTCTTATCTGGGTATCCACTTATCACGTTGCCTTCCCTATCTCGTTCATACTCGTAGTTCACGAATTCTTCCGCTAAGTCCTTGCAACGTGTAGGATCTATAACAATCTTGACTCTACTAGCGAGCCATTTCATCGAATACTCAACGCTATCCGGACCTTTCTTCGCCCCTCTCGCATTCAAGCCATAGGCCTTATAATCTTGTATCGATTTTGGTTCAGCACTATCACAAGTGATTATCTCTTGCCCCACCAACATCTTTTCTCGTAATATCTTTGCCGTTTGTTCATTCGACTTCTTATTGCATTTGTAGGCCTTGTACACATACAAGGTTTGTTGACTTGCTACATACGCGCACTTCACATATGCAAATGGGTCTGGATACCATCCCCAGTCGACACCATTAAACACACGATCAAACGATTTGATTTCATCATCTGTAATCTCTCTGATATCTAAGTTATCAAAGACATTACCACCAGTACCATTTGCTACGCCTAGATATTCATGCTCATAGGCTACTGGGTTAACTTCCCTTTGATGTTCTGCTTCGTCTATCCAATTCTTACCAAGCCATTCTTTTGGCACGGTGAGATATGTCGATTGATGCACCAATCTGTTTTCTTTCGGTATCTTAATGTACTTGTTCGCCCAATTCATTGCGCTCTTAGGTGGGTTAAACGATTTGAATATCCACGCCTTATCACCACCACGAATAGCCGACTGCTCTATGGATCTAATGTCTTCTTCACCATTGAATTGGTCTAACTCTTCAAACCAAAGCACACCAATGTATCCAAACGGTACCTTGATGGACTTAATCTTCACTGGGTCATCCGCCCCACGAAACAATATCTTTTGCCCTGTCTTAATTCTTGTTATCTCAAGTGGACTCTTCTTAAACTCGAATTGGTCTAACAAGCCAAGCATCTCTAAGCACCACGTGATTTGTTGATACACCGAGTCATGCAATGTGTTTGCAACCTTTCGCACCACCAACGCGTGTACTTCTTCGTTTTCCATCAACCTGTCTATCACGTTGTATCCAACATTGGTTGACTTAATCGAACCACGACCGCCTGTAAACACATACTCAGTATGTTCGTGACGTATGATGTCGAAATCTATCTCTGCGAAGTTTGGTGGAATGAGCCTTATCGGTATTCCGTTATATGCATCCTTCGTCTCACCTTGCTCCAACCGGTACTTCTCCATCTCTAGATCATGAAGTTCCTTCTTCATTTTGAACTCTTGTTTCTTCAACTTGAGTTCTTCTTTTGTCGTTGCATCTGCCCCATAGACCATCTGATTGAATGTTTCAAACGCTTTTATATTTCCCTTGCGCGCTTGGTTATATACCGAAACCGCTAGCACCATCTCATTGCTATCAATTTCATCAATCGGTACTCCAAGCACATTGGAAATCTCTTCCTTTTCTTGTTCGCTTGGTTCTAAGTCCTTCAACGTCTTAAAACACTGTTTTAGGTTCTTCTTTCGTTTTCGAGCCTTCCCACTCGCTTTACCGCCCATGGTGGTTATTTCTTTCTGTTCCTCCTTTGTTCGCTTATTCATAGGAATCAAGTTCTTTGTGCCAACATGAGCGCTACTCTTCTTCTTTGAATCTGTTATAACGCTCACCCCCTAACATCAAAAAACCACGTGTTTCCTCGTGGTTAGCGTTGTTTCGAAATAGTGTGCCTACTTCTATTCAGTTGTTTAATTCAAAGTATTTAATTCTAGCCATCGCTAGTTACCTAGCAGTCTTGATTCGTACTCTTGTAGCTTGTAAAGCATCAGCGTAGTCATACTACCGCTTCAGCAATTTTAACTAGTATAAACAGAAAAACACGCACTTTTAGATTACGAAGAAAATCAATTAGTCAGCGCTAGCTTAAGAAAGGAGGTGCGCGTGTTTATCTGCCTATATCCATGGAGTACTTCAAGACCTTCTGGTCTTGGTCTTATTATAC
Source organism: Erysipelotrichaceae bacterium (assembly GCA_020026035.1). Classification (GTDB taxonomy): domain Bacteria; phylum Bacillota_I; class Bacilli_A; order Erysipelotrichales; family Erysipelotrichaceae; genus Bulleidia. The sequence goes on from JAHHRC010000009.1 coordinate 17,758, forward strand.
TACGTTTTGTCTAGAAAAATTTTTCAAAATTCCAATTTTGACAGTATTTCATTGATTATTCTCCACATACCAGCAACACTCACATAATACTTTTCCGCTAGCTCTTTAATCGTGAAGTCAAACTCATAATACCCACTTAGAATATTTACTTCCTTGTCGTTCAACGCTTTTAAGTGTTGACCTACTTCATTCACTAGATCCTTGTACTTACGCATCTCTTCGTTCAGCTTTTCTTCTTCCATCATAAGCGTCACAATATTACTTTGATAACACCGTGTTCCCTTCTGATACATCGCTTCCTCTAAACTCTTTATCTCTGGACTTGATACTCCATACAACTCATTCGCAAGCTCCATAAGCCTATCGTTGATTTCTAATATCTTGTTACATGCGTAGGATACACCACGGAGCTTTCCATCCGCGTATTCAATCTTAGGACTTCTCATACTTCCCTCCACATAACGCCATACTTGTATCGAATCACCGTCTACATCAAATGGATGCTTTACATCCACAAGGTAAGTGCCTTCTTCTTCCCGATACACCGCCTTGTGGATAGTAAACACCTTGTGGGTGGTTCTAAACACCCCAATATACCGCCCACCATTCCCAGTAATAACTTCCACTGGTACTTGATACGGTGGCATGTCATACCACTCATTAAACATCATTCAACACCTCGATGCGTTGCCAATCACCAAGATCACATTCCCACTTAACCTTGATTTGCTCTATTTCGTCATTTGTGAAGCTAGCCTGTACGTTCTCCGTGTCCTGTATCTGTTTTTGACTTAACACGTATTCACGCGTCACTTTATCAAATACAAGATAAGCGTCATACCGGAAATGCTTTAAGTACTTATGCTTAAGCTTATAACGCTTTTCTTGTATCCCGAAGTCACTCAGCATCCAATCCTTCAACATTAGATTCTGTAATGCTAGTTTGTTTGTCTTTGGATGCTTAAAGTAGCTCAGTTCATCACCATTAGGTGTTTGTTTCTCGATATACATGTATCGAGTTTCTACACCATCTTCTGCGACTTGAATCACTACATCGCCATCTTTAACGACTTTTAACAACTCAAGTATGTTCATCCTTCACCTCATTCGTTTCTTTCTTCGTATACACGCCTCGCTTCCTTGAAGGTAGCTAAACGTTGGCTTAGCAAGCAATCGTCTTCTATCGCTTGTAAGCGTTGGGTATACACGCTAAACGCATTCCCTAGGATGCGCTCTTTCGATTCATCCACCGAACGCATACCACCAAGATACGTTTCACGTCGTATTTCATCCTGTAAACAATCATTGAAGATGCTTAATTGTGCCGATAGGCCATCCTTCGCATTCACCGCTATCAACTCTTTTCCATTTAGATCCTTACGCTTCATCAGACACCTCAATGATTTCAAAGTCCCTCATTGGAAGCAGTCTCTTTAGTTCTTCGATTTGCTGACTTGAATATCGAATACGCCATCCATCTGGAACGATTTCATCCGCAAACAAGCAAAACTTCACTTTGCTTACTGTTCCATCGTCTAAGCACCCAAGATACCCACATGAATCAAACGCTGGAAACGGTGCGCCACGAAGATACTTGTGTCTTACCACAAAACGCTTCGACGCAATCTCATACTCACTAAATGCCCATGCGTCCATCGGATAGCTTGTGATGTAGGATGCATTATTCTTCAAGCCCAACTCTTGCAACACTGGTGTCTTCGCCTTTCTTGTACGTCTATACAAGTAACGATGAATTTCGCCATTCACTCTTCTTTCAACGACTTCATCACCAAGACGAACCACGTTCATCATCTCAATGTAATTCATTCCCTTAATCCTCATCGTCAATTTCAACTTCTTTGTAGCTGAACTTCTTGCCTTCATGCTTTGTCTTACTGATTGCTGATGCAATAGAGTTCTTACTTACACCACACAACCTAGCAAGCTCCGCTTTGGTATCCGCAACTGCGTAAGGCAATTCGAACTTATCTTTTGAAACTGCGATATAAACCTTTCTTGTCATTTGTGTACTCCCATGTAATCATCACCACAATCTTCGGTGACTTTGCATACCGCTTAACCACTCTTAGATCTACAATCTGGTTATCGTCTTCGTATGCAACCTTGTTCAAACCATCAATCACAACTTTTGCGATGTTGTCGATATCCGGCTTGACCGTTGGTAGGATCCTATCATCAAGCATTGCCCCTACACGCTTCTTAGGAGCGCTCTTAGGCACTTGGTGATATGCATATATTGTCATTTGCACTGGTGTGTCTTTTGGTGCCTTGTACTTCGTTGTACGACGGTACGCATTCGCTATACGCTTCTCATAGTCCATCGTTTGTTTAGGTGTATAGGCTCGATGTGTTCTTGTGTTCACACGTGGTCTTTGCTTACCAAAAGGCTTACCAGGAACTTGAAATGCCACAATCATAGTCTCTTTCTCACTCATATGCTTTCATTCTGTCTTTTTCTAGCAATATATCCATGTTCTCACGTGGTGTTAGATAACCACATCCACGGCGTTCATTGTGAAATGCAGATTCTGAAATCTTCACATCAAGATGATTGTTTTTTGTAATTTGCTCTCTTGCCTTGTTGATGCCAATCCGTTTCTCGATGTAATCCTTGAACGTTGCGCGATCTCTATCTGCCGCCACTTTCGTATTCTCAAACGCAATTCTCTTTTTTCTACTGTAATCAAATTCGTACATCTTCTAACTCCTAGCTAGAGGGTGAATCACTCACCCTCACCACACATTCCCAAACAGAATCTCTTTCCAATCGGCTAAGTAGTGCCAATCGCATCGGTAGTCTCCGTATTCTTTGCTTAACGCTTCGCTATGCTCCCACTCAGCAATGAAGTTCTCACTTGTTTCAAAGCCGATGTAGTTTTGCACTGATTCAACCGGCTTATCGAAGTTAATCACTTCGTAGAGCATTGCATCGTATTCACTCAACCCGTTTACCGCAACGTATGCATCGACCTTTTCTTTGAACTCTCTAAAGGATCTCATCATTTCGCCCCCGTTTGTAAACACAGCGCTTGTGATGTCTTCATCCATGAAGATTCTCAGTACCAGCCGATAGCCTTTATGAACAATCATGCTAGAACGGTAAATCGTCTTTCGTTAACTCAATCGAAACGTCTTGCTGCGGTTGTGCATAGGCTGGTACCGGTTGTTGGTACTGCATTTGCTGCTGGTACTGTGGTTGCGAAGCTTGTTGATATACCGGTTGTTGGTATGGTTGTTGATACGCCGATTGTTGGCTTGGTTGTTGGTACTGCTGATTGTTTTGCTTTGGTGTATACAATCCAACTTCGCTTGTCACCACTTCGGTGATGTATACCTTGCGTCCGGTATTGTCATCGTAGGATCTTGTTTGAATCGAACCAACCACTCCAACAAGATTTCCTTTCCGTGCATACTGACCGATGTAGTCAGCACTTTGTCTCCAGGACACACACTGGATGAAGTCCGCTTCTGGTGTGTTTGCTGATTTGTGAGTACGATCTACGGCAAGCGTGTAATTCGCAACCGATAGACCGTTTGGTGTTTTCTTAAGCACTGGGTCTTTGACAAGTCTTCCCAGCAGTGTCACTTGGTTAATTCCCGACATATGTTTTCCTCCTGCGCCTTTGCGCTTTTTTGTTTGGACTACTAGAACTCGAGTGAATCCTGGTAGTCGTACGCTAGATCTTGCTGCATTGCTTCTAACTCTTTGCGAAGCTCTTCGGTTTCTTCATCGCTCATTGACGTTTCAGCCACACTTGCATCTTGGTTTGTGTCATTTGCTTGTGAGTACCACTTTGGCAAGACTTCTTCTTTCTGCCAGTACGGCTTTGAAACAACCTTGGCATTTTCTTTTGCTTGCGTTATGTCTCGCATTGTCCGATTGAGCCATGACGTTACAAACCGATAAGCACCTTTGCTTGTTTTTCGCTTGCTTGGATTTGCAATGCACCAGACTTTGATTTTCTGTAGCTCAGCTAATACGTCTACCGTTGGGTATGCTTTTACGAACAAGTCGTACTGAGCTTGGGTGAGTTGGTATTCGGTTCCGTCATCGAGGATGAATGACGGGATGTTTGTTTTTGGAATCTCATCAACAACTTCTTCAAGCGGTGGCGGTGGTGGAGTTTGCTTGCTTGCAACTTTTCTCTCGCCCCACAATCTATTCTTCTCATTCTTATCATTCTTATCATTCTTGTTAGTTGTTAGCGATTTGTTAGGGGTTTGTTGATGATTTGTTAGTGGTTTGTTAGTCGTTTGTTGGTCGTTTGTTAGCGGTTTGTTAGTTGAATTGTTAGCTTGCGTGTTAGCTACGCTATCCGTATCTTGATATTTTGCGTAATTTACCACGTTTAAGACTGTTAAACCGTTTGTTACTTCCTTTGTTAGTTCGCCTGTCTTTTCTAGGTGTCTAATTGCCGTCCTTACGTTTTGAACTGTCAAACCAACTTCACTTGCAATGCGGTTCACTGTAGCCACTGTTTGACCCCTTTTTACGGTGATTCCACGCCAATTGTGGTCGTTATGATTGGCGATTAGGATCAAGTGGATGAACACTACTTTGGTGTTGGTGTCCGTGTACCACTCCCAATCCATGAACTTTCGGTGGAGTGCTATGTATCCATTATTTGCCATTTCGTTAACCTAATAATTCACCTTTCCATGTCTCTGTATCAATGCCTACTGCATTTGCATACACGAGTGCTTGTTCAATCACGTCGCACATTTCATCCTTGCTCATGATAGAAGTGCCCTTGTACACCTTCACAATGGCCATTAGAGCGTTGTTCTTGCCTTGCCTATATTCCACTACCCTAACCACTCTAAACGCGCGTCTGAGTAGTTCTAGACCGTCATAAACCACTTGCATGTATTGCACGTCCGCTCCCGCCATTTCTAATATCTGGCAATAGATCTCTTCATCATCCTCTGTCTTACGTGTTCCGTTGATGGTTTTGTTTATCTCGCCTATCAACTTCCACAGCAGTGCATTCTGATGCAAGGAGCGTTGGCTATGAGGTTTGTTGATAGTCACTTCATAGGTGATATCTTTCAACCCCATAGCGCTCTCCAGTGCTCGTATACTCAATGGTTCTACTTCAATGATTCGCTTATCATCATTGAGTTTCGCTTTGGCATAAAATTTCATAAGTAGTTCTTCTTGAATATCTTCATGAACTCTTCGTGGCCGTACACATCTTCAAATTTCTTTTGCGCAAAGCGTTTGAGCTCTAATTCCATACTGTAGTCATGCTGGTGTAACCGCATATGAATGTCGTGTCTTAGATATACGTACATGCCGTATTCTTCCGACTTCTTACGGAACGCATGACCACCGAATATGTGGTGCTTATCAAGGTTCAATGTGCATCCGGTGTAGAAGCAAACTTTCTCATTCTGTAACTTGATTTTCTTGCTGCTCTTCATAGACCCGTAATGCTTCTAAGCACTCTTCTTTAGTTTTGGCATTGATTTCAACGAATTCAATTAAGTCATCCTTAGGTACCCAAAGTACTGCGCAACGATCTACGCCTATTCCCTGTAATTCGAGTCCTAGCTTGTAGAAGCCTAATTGCCATTCGAGATATTGAATATCTAGCTTAGCGGTTGTTTTAATGTCCGCTAGCAGTGTTTCTTTTTCATTTCGTAACAATATGTCGTACATCCCACAATACTTATCAAACAATGCGACTGGCCGTTCGCAATAGATCTCACTGTAATCCGTACGTAAGAACTTGTAGTTCTGTACGAATTGGTCAATGGATCTCTTTTGTGTTTTGGTAAGTATCGGGAAGTCTTCGACTTCATCCAGGCATCGCGTTGGGGAAGTCAAGTACCACTCAATCCATTCATGGACTTGATTCCCGTACTCTGCCTTTGCTTTTAAGATTGATTGAGGAACGTTTTTATAAGAATCTCCAAGAATTGAACGAACAATCCTCGTAACCGATTGACACCTATTCCCATTTAGAAAATAGGTGTGCGAATCTTCTACGAATTGGAGCAAATCGACGTTGTTAATCAACCACATCTTCTCTCCCAATTGTTCAATCATGTTAATCCTTGTAAATCACCTTTACGGAAGCCTTCACATCACTTTCTTTTTTGAACGCTTCATATAATCCTTGTTCCTTAAGCTTCGCTGTATCGACGGTCGCACGCTTTGACGGACCTGTGTAAGTAATCGTCACTAAGTCGTTTTCGAAGCGCTTGATGCTGTTCTTTTCCATCGCTTCCATGAGTTCCTTTTTGAACTGATCCTCTTGTAACTTAAGATTCTTTTGCAACTCATGAATCTCACGAGCTTTTGCAATTAGTTCATATCCAGCTTCTGTTGCTAATACTGCTCCGTTTTGAACGGAAACCATCTTATTCATCGGTATCTCCTCCATGTTCTTCTAGTCGTTTAATCGCTACCGCTGCTTGTTGAACGTTCAGTTCCTTGAGGTCATTCACTTTGTAATACTCAAGTAACTTTGCCTTACGTTCTGGTGTGTCTTGCGTAAGCTTCTCCAGCACTTCCACTTGTTTCTGCGTGCAAGGAATCGCTGATACGTCCTTCACTTGTGGCGCTACTGGTGGAGCTACTTGTGGTGCTTGTTGTGACATAGGTTTTTGCACATACTGCGGTTGTTGAACGTACTGTGGTCTTGGTTGATATTGTTGGTATTGCACTGTTTTGTTTTGTGCTTCCACTGTATCGGATTCCGTTAATTCTAACGCTTCTAACCACAAGTACCGTCTTAAGTACGTATGCTTACTTCCTAAGTTTTGAATCGGTTGACCGCTAGGAAGATTTACTTCTGCAGTCTCTGTTGCAAAGACTATCGTTTCTTCCGGTTTGGATGCATTTGTGATACGCAAAGTCGCTACTTCAATACCTGTTTCACGACTAATGTTGAACGTACCAATTAGCTCCAATTCAGCGAATATCACATTCGTTGTCGGTAAGAAATCCTTAAGCTCTAAGTACGAATACTTTGGAGTGTTTCCACTCTTCTTGATTTCCTTTTCGGAAATGCGTTTACGTGCAATCGCTAGTTTTTGATACACGTTAAGTTTGGTTACATCCAACTTCGTTTCCTTCACTGGAGTAACCTTAGCCGGCTTTGACACCGGCTTGGCTGTTTCTTGTTTCTCCGTCATTCTTTCCCTCCTTATACGTTGTGTACGGACTCAATTATGAACATGATGTTAATGATCATGGACAACGCCGTTATCACCAAATACCAACCGCTTTCGATTAGCAATGGAAGTTCGTATTCTTCTTCGTCTTCATCTTCTTCGTAAGATGCATCTAGCAATGAAAGCTCGTGTTGTACTTGAGCCTTCACTGCTTCGAGTAACGCAATATCCTTCTCGTACTCGTTTAGTTGATTCTGCAATTGTTCTACTGTCATTTGAATTCCCTTTCTGCCTAGTTTCTGAGTAAGTACTCAAATACGTCTAGTACGATAGCCGCTGGACTATCCCACGCAACGTTTACCTTTCGAATGCTTCCATTCCACAAGTGAAGAAGCACTGTACGTGCTGACAACGAATCGTTGTCTTCGTCTTGCGCCCATTCAATCGACACATCGTCAATACCATGGTTTGTTGAAACCACGATATTCTTAAGTGAATCTAAGAACTCGCGCTTTGCTTGGCTCATTTCTGCCATAACTCATTCCCTCTCTTTTACTCACCGATTTGTTTTTTTAACTGGTTAATCGATACCCCAGTGACCTTGCAACAAGAAGTCAACCGGACCTTTGAGTCATAGATCCTGTAGTTGCCAAACTTCTCATCATCCAACTTGTCCGCATTGTCGAAAATCTTTCGAGCAACGTACAATGGAACATTGAATAATTTGGCAATCTCTGTCTTGTTCAAGAATGTCTTTTCAATCAGTTCTTGCTTGGTCGTACACATTTAACTTTCCTCCCAGCGTTGGTATCTTGATAAGTTATTCTTTACCAAAAAAAATCTCAATCGCTTCGTCATTCGTTAGGCTTAATGTCTTTCTCATGATATCCATTTCATCAGAACCAAAGACACCTTTACTCATTTTTTCGTAGAATGTCTTTCGAGAAATACCTATAATATCAGCCATTTTATATTGATTCAGACCTTTTTCTACGATCTTCCCTTTGAGTCGAGTCGTATCAATCATTTGTAACACCTCCTTCGCCCCTAGCAACTTGTTAGGTTACTTACATTTTAATCCGTTACAGTGACTTGTCAAGTAGTATTTGTTACTATTTGTAACTTATTTGTGCTATACTACATACAGAAAAGGAGGATGATTCACATGGAGCAAACTACAAATATTGGCGATAAAATCAAAGAATTGAGGAAACTTCACCACACGCCTCAAGTCGAACTCGCCGACAAAATAAATGTCAGTAAACAAACGCTATATAAATATGAGCAAGGTATCATCACAAATATTCCTAGCGATAAAATCGAAGCAATCGCAGATTATTTCAGTATAAGTCCAGCGTATTTGATGGGATGGCAAAAATCACCAGTCGCAGTAAAACAAGTTGATATGACTCAAATGGAAGCGAAAGTTCTAGATCATTACAGAAAAGCAATGCCTAAAACGCAACGAATTGTACGAGATCTATTAGACATAGAAGAGGAATAGAGTATGAGCGCACCTTCCAATAAAGAAATTATGGCTTCAAATTTAAGTCGACTGATGAAACGTGATTCGTGTTCACGGCATGATTTAAGTAAAGCTTTAAATGTCCCTTACAGTACAATCAGCGACTGGTTAACAGCCAAAACTTATCCACGAATAGACAAAATTGAGATGCTTGCTCATTTTTTCGAAACCGATAAGTCGGATTTAGTAGAAGACAATACAGCACCTAAACATAGCACGAATTTCTCTATGTTTGACACTGCGTTAGTCAAAGCATTCCATTCAGCATCCGACGAACAACAACGCATAATACGATTTATGCTCAATTTACCAGAATAGAAGATAATTATGACAAGACAAAATAAAAAAATTGCTCCCAACGGCCATTGGAAGCAACGCATAGCAATTAGTCTTTTAAATGTGTACGACCATCATTTAGCAAGAACTTTTTACTATGCCTACATTATATCACAAATATGAAAGGTAGGCACAATATGTCAGTAGCAAAAGACAAAGAAAGAAACACATGGTATGTGGTCATTAAGACCACTGATCCAATGACCGGAAAGGTCCACTGGAAGAAGAAACGTGGGTTTAAGTATAAGCGTGAAGCTATCGAATACGAAGCTAAACTTCTTCTAGGATTAGCACCACGAAACGCAGCACACATTACTTTTGAAGAAATTAGTGAACGGTGGTTTGAATTCGAAAACACTAGCGAAATCATGCGACGGAAGAAACGCGAACACTTCAAGTTTCGATTCGCTGACTTCTACCAGCGCCCTATCAATAGCATAACCAAAGCACAACTGGTGCAATGGAAAATAGCGCTTGTAGAAATGAAATATGCCACAAGCACAAAGAACTCAACGATCACCTACGTGAAGGGTGTATTTCACTTCGCTAATGCGATATACGGCACGGAAGACGTATCGAAGGTACTAACATACATCCGTGAGCCAATTAAGCAAGAACACCACCACGTGTGGACTCCGGAGCAGTTTAATTTATTCCTATCATGCATCAAGCCAAAGCACACTGTATACAAGTTGTACTTCGAGATGCTCTTTTACACTGGTATGCGCCGCGGTGAGTGTTTAGCACTTCTTAAAAGCGACATTAGCCAAGATGGATACGTAAACATCACAAAGTCTATTTGTCATTTTTGTGATGGTCCAAAAGCACCTAAAACACAAAGCTCTGTACGTCGTATCAAGCTTGACGAGAAAACATTCAATGACATAAAACCGCTTTTCGATATCGAAGGCCCTTACCTATTCGGCGGTTGCCGTTCTCTACCAGTATCAAACGTGGATAGAGTCTTTTCGTATGCAACCAAGGCAGCGAAGCTTCCACACATCCGCATCCACGATCTACGGCACTCTCACGCAACGTACTTAATCAACTCTGGAGTGAATATTGTTGCCGTGTCAAAACGCCTAGGACATAGTTCTGTTTCTGAAACATTAGACACCTACACTCACCTTCTAGAAAAGACATCAGACGAGCTTTTAGACTGTCTAAATATCGTCCATAAAACTGACCATTAGAGTTGACCAAAAGTTGACCACGAAAAAAAACGTCGCATAACAACGCCACATAAGACCATTTGGGTGGAGTGGGTACCTACGAGCACCTTTGAAATTTACAAGCAGATCAAAACATCAACATAACTCCTAAAACAAAAAAACGCCGAATGGCGTCTAATCCACAAATGGAGCGAGTGATGGGAATCGAACCCACGTAGTCAGCTTGGAAGGCTGAA
>JAHHRC010000090.1 GCA_020026035.1 Erysipelotrichaceae bacterium
AATGGGCAGGCTGACGAGACTCGAACTCGCGAGTGCTGGAGCCACAATCCAGTGTGTTGACCAACTTCACCACAGCCTGCATTTCTTTCAACAAGAATTATTCTAATGGATAGTGTCACATTTAGCAAGCATAATTTGTGGTTGGATGGTACAGTTGTGTGAAATCTTCGATATTTATAACAAAATTTCTTATTACAGTAGCATCCGTAATTGGCTGGAAATTTGGTTTGCCTCTTCTTCGGTTAGGGAGATGAGGTTTCCGTTTGTGTCTTCTTTTAAAATAATGGCACAGCCTCTAGCGTTTGGATCGAAGTTTTGTAAGAAGAATAGGGTGTTATCGTGTTTGTTCGATGGGGAGGCTTTGCGGTTATAGACGATACGGTAAGGGTCGTTTAAAAGGTGGAATGGTTGAATGACTAAGTCTCTTGCGTCGCCATATTGTACATGGGCGAGTTGGCGCATGACTTTGTCGGTTTCGTAGTAAATGGTATCGACGAAGAGTTCGTTGGTGCGTTTGATTTCTTCTTCGGTATTGCCGTAATTATATTCTTTAAAGACAAGTCGTCCTTTGAATGTGAGTGGTACAAATGAACCGTAAATACCTACGGTGTGAATCATTGAGCAGGTTTGTTTAAATGGTCTATTTGTTAGCATAGTACTACCTTCCTTATTAGATATCATACTATCTTTTATTTCCGATTGGTAGTGGATAACGCTTTCGTTGTCGAAGATTTAACAATTTTTAAGAAGTGTATTTTGGTATAATGGTGGAAATGATGGAGGGATGGTATGCAAACGATTGATCAGGCATTGGATAAACTGCAAAAGTCAAAGTTTCGAGCAAGCTTCCATCTGAGTGAAAAAGAGAAAGAATATGCGATTACAAAAGGTCGTGATGTGATTGAATCGCATTGTTACGACTTTATTCGTAATCGTTTAGCACCAGCATTTCCAAAGAATGATGGGCATCAAACACCGATGAAAGGACATCCTGTGTTTGTTGCACAACATGCATGTGCGTGTTGTTGTCGAGGTTGTTTGCATACGTGGTATCGTGTGCAAGAAGGCGTTGCATTAGACGAGGTGCAGGTTCGGAAGATTGTGAATTTGATCATGGCGTTTATAGACCGGGAAGTAGATTGGACGAAAAAGAAGGCTTGATTGCCTTCTTTTCAACTATTCAGCGATATATGCGCGTTTGATGATGACTGGAGTCACTGGACGATCGTTTGCGGCTGTTGGTGTAGCTGCGATTTCGTCAACGACTTCAATGCCTTCTACAACATGTCCAAAGGCTGCGTATTTTCCATCTAGGTAAGGTGCGTCAGCGTGCATGATGAAGAATTGGGAAGATGCGGAGTTTGGGTCCATTGCACGGGCCATGGAAATTACACCACGTTCGTGCTTGATTGGGTTTTTTACACCGTTGGAGTTGAATTCTCCTTTGATGTTTTCCTTAGATCCACCCATTCCATTTCCTAGTGGGTCTCCACCTTGGATCATGAAGCCAGGGATAATGCGGTGGAAAGTGAGTCCATCGTAGAATCCTTCTTTTACTAGCTTTTCAAAGTTTGCTGTTGTGATTGGCGCATGTTCTGCATCAAGTTCAAGCTTGATTGTCTTGCCATCATTCATTTCAATAATGATCATTTCTAAATCTCCTTTAACACGGGTATCGTACCACGTTTTGCGTGTTGTTTGAATATTTTGTGAAAAGGATTGTGGAACATTCGATTCTTACTTGGGTTGTATGCTACACTATGGGTAATTAGGGAGGTTTTTTAGACATGCATAAACTTTTGTTAAAAACACTAGCGGCAGTTGGCACAGCGGTTGCAGTTGCGGTGCTAATCAAAAAGAATGATGAACATAAAGAAGAAGTCGAAGTGGAAGATGAAAATGAAATCAATTTCATTAACATCCTAAATGACGATGAGGAAGAAGAAACGGAAACCGAAGAAGTCGATGAAGATGGTTCAATGTTTTCGGTGGAAATCAATGAGCTAAAGAAGATTTATCCAAGTTTGTCATTTACCTTTATCCAAGATGTGTTGTCACGAAATGATGAGTTGAATGAAGAGTTCCCGGATGATACGTTGATTGAAATTACCCATGCGTCGATGTTTAGCAATGACGATGCGAAGAATGCGTTTATTGAAAGCTGTAAGATGCAAGGGTATCGTTGTGAAGAAGATGAAAGTGGAACGGTCCGTAGTATTCGTAAGATGTTTACCGAATCGGGAGCGATTCTTTCTGAGATTTATTCGATTGCGAATAAGACTTGTATGTTAGATGGGGATTATTTAGGACAAATCATTGAGAAGTAGTTGTGGAAAGGCTTTTTTCTAGTAATGGATGAAAGCCTTTTTTAATGGTGTACAATGTTTGTTGTGTTGCTTTATAATAAAGGCGTTTTGAAAGGAAATGGTTTATGTCAGCAATCTTAGTTAAAGAAGTTACTTTCTCCTATGATCAAAGTGTGAATGCCTTAGAGGGTGTTAGCTTTTCAATTGAGGAAGGGAGTTATACGACCATTGTTGGACACAATGGGAGTGGGAAGTCTACGGTCGCAAAGTTGGTTGCTGGGCTTTTGGAACGAAATGAGGGTGAGATTTTTGTCGATGGGATTTTGTTAAACGATGAAAACTTACAAGAGATCCGGAGTCGTATTGGAATTGTGTTCCAGAATCCGGATAACCAGTTTATTGGGTCAACGGTTCGTGATGATATTGCCTTTGGGTTAGAGAATCATTGTGTACCACAATGTGAAATGGATGGAATCATTGAAGCGTATGCGAAGAAGGTTTCAATGGTGGAATATTTAGATAAGGAACCAACGCATTTGTCAGGTGGGCAAAAGCAGCGTGTTGCGATTGCGGGTGTGTTGGCGATGAAGCCGAAGATTTTGATTTTCGATGAAGCGACATCGATGTTAGACCCACAAGGGAAAAAAGAGATTAAGCAAGTGATTATGGACTTGCATAAGGAAAGTGGATTGACGATTGTGTCAATTACTCATGATATTGAAGAAGTATGTAATTCGGATTATGTCATTGCCATGCATGAAGGGCATGTAGTAAAGACGTGTAAGCCGGAAGAATTGTTTGCGGATGAAAAGAAGTTAAAGGAAATTCAATTGGATTTACCATTTACGGTGAAGTTTGCAAATGCCTTAGCGAAACAAGGCGTGAAGGTGGAAAAAGAAATGCAGATGGAAGGGATGGTGGATGCGTTATGCCAATTGCGTTTGAACAAGTAAGTCATGTCTATGCAAAGGATACACCATACCAGTATGTTGCCTTAGATGGTGTAGATTTAGAGTTACAAGTTGGAAAGATGACGGCCATTATTGGGCAAACTGGTTCTGGAAAGTCGACGTTGGTACAGCATTTAAATGCCTTACTACTACCAAGTAGTGGCAAGGTTGTTGTGCTTGATCAAAAGATTGAGGCTAACGTGAAGGCAAAGGGATTAAAGGCTTTGCGTGGTCGAGTAGGTCTTGTGTTTCAATTTCCAGAGTATCAACTATTTGAAGAGACGATTTTGAAAGATGTATCATTTGGTCCAAAAAACTTTGGGGTGAGTGAAGAAGAAGCGATTGCAAAGGCAAAACGGGCATTAGAGCTTGTTGGTTTGGATGCGTCGTATTATGAACGTTCGCCACTTGAATTATCGGGTGGTCAAAAGCGTCGTGTTGCGATTGCCGGTATTCTTGCGATGGAACCGGAAGTATTGGTGTTAGATGAGCCAACGGCTGGTTTAGATCCACTTGGAACGATTGAAATGATGAAGTTATTTGCGGCGATTAATGAAGCGTATAAGACAACGATTTTATTGGTGACGCATGATATGGAACAAGTGTATCAATATTGCGATGATGTGGTTGTGATGGAAGATGGGCATGTTCGGATTCATACTTCGGTGGAATCGTTTTTTAAAGATTCGAAGTTGTGTGAAGAGGTGAATATCTTGCCTCCAGCATTGATTCGAATGAAAGATGCGTTAAGGGAAAAAGGATTTACGGTGAGTGATACGGTAGATTCGATGGATGCCTTAGCGAAAGAGATTGCTAGGCAGGTGTTGTAAATGGGAAATATTACATTAGGTAGATATGTGCCTTTGGATTCTTTGATTCATCGTTGTGATCCAAGGGCGAAGATATGTGCAATGTTACTGATGATGATTGCCATCTTCTTCCCATCTGGCTGGCTTGGCTATGGGATTTTATTTGTGATTGCAAGTATTGTGATCTTGATTGCGAAGTTGAGTTTTACCTTTATTTGGAAGTCAATGAAGCCAATGCTTGTGATGATGGTGTTTTTATTGTTTATTAATTGTCTTGTAGTCAAAGAAGGGATTCCTTTATTTGCGTTAGGGTCGTTTGTTGTGTATAGCGAAGGTGTCATGCAAACGCTGTATATTGTTGTGCGGTTGTTACTGATGATTATGATTACAACGGCATTAACGGCAACGACAAAGCCTTTGGAAATGACGTTGGGCATTGAAGATTTATTGAAGCCATTTTCTAAGATTGGTGTACCTTCCCATGAGATTGCGATGTTAATTAGTATTGCTTTGCGCTTTATTCCGGATTTGATTGAAGAAACAACACGGATTATGAAGGCACAAGAAAGTCGTGGAGTTGATCTTAAGGAAGGAAGCTTCAAGGAACGTGTGATGGCGATTCTTTCTTTGATTGTTCCTTTGTTTGTATCGGCGTTTCAAAGAGCGGAAGACTTAGCGAATGCCATGGAAGCTAGAGGCTATGGACCACAGAAGAAACGAACACGCTATAAAGTATTGAAGATGAAAGGTTGCGATTGGTTACTACTAGTTGCAAGTGCGTGTGTGCTTGCGTTGATGGTGGTTCTTTCGTATGGTGTTTGATGCGGTATAAGTGTGTTGTGGCGTATGCTGGTGCGAATTACAATGGCTGGCAAAGACAAGCGAAGAATCGATCGATTCAAGAAGAGATTGAAACTGTATTAGAGCGGATTACGCGGAAAGAGATTCGGATTCATGCGGCGGGAAGAACCGATGCGAAAGTGAATGCGAAGGGGCAGGTCTTTCATTTTGATACGGAGTTAGAAATGACACCGTATAAGTGGAAGGGTGCGATGAATGGCTTTCTTCCAAAGGATATTCATGTCGTAAGTGTGGAAGAAGTAGATCATTTGTTCCATGCTAGGTATTGTGCTAAGACGAAACAATATGATTATCGGATTAATTTAGGTGAGTATGATGTGTTTGAAAAAGACATTGCTTACCAATGTCCATATGCGTTAGATGTGGATGCGATGTTTGACGCGTCGTTGGTGTTTGTTGGACGGCATGACTTTTCGAGTTTTTGTGCAAATACGTATGAAGAAACACCAGATCAAGTGCGAACGATTCTTTCCATTGATTTTAAAATGGAGAAGGATGTGTTGGTGATTTCCTTTTATGGAAAAGGTTTTATGCGCTATATGGTACGGATGCTTGTGGCTGCGTTAATTGAAGTGGGTCGAGGCAATGCGACAAAAGAAGACTTGCAAGCAATGTTAGATGCGAAGTCAAAGGGCATTAATCGAAAGAATGCAAAAGGCGAAGG
>JAHHRC010000091.1 GCA_020026035.1 Erysipelotrichaceae bacterium
GTTTCGAAGAATCAACATTAACACGTTTACTTACCACAATAAACTTCGAGAAATGATCCGTCTCTACAATCAATTGCTTATTCATACGATCATGAACTACCGAATCTAACTTACGACTCTTAAGCACATTTGCATCATCGTAATACACATGATACACCTGCAAATCATCACGCGCATTCAACGCATCACTCAACGCAATCGCAAACTTCTCTTTGTTTGGGAAGCGATGTAATTCATGCTCAACGCCGTCTACCTTCACAAGCACTCTTGTGTCCACAACAACATGCGTTTCAACAGCTTCCCCATTCAGCAATGACTTAAACGCATCCATTTCCTCACGATTCAACGAAACCTCACTCTGCGCAAACCGACGTTCCACATTCTTCGTTCCATCAATCGCCTTAACAAAAGCCGCTTCCGCATCCGTCAAGTCACCAACCGTCTTAAGTCCTTCATACATCTTCATCACATCATCACTATAAGACTTCTTAGCAGGTTCCTTATTCTTTTCAATTGGCTGTTTCACTTCTTCATCTTTCTTCGTATCAATTGTAGGTGTTTCTTCTTTCTTTGAAGGTTCCTGAGTTTCTTTCTGTGGCTTTTCTTCCACCTGTGGTTTTTCCACATTTTCTTCCTTTGGCTTTTCTTTTGATTCTGAAGATTCCACATTTTCTTCCTTCGGTTTTTCTTGCGCCTCTTCCTTCGGTTTTTCTTGCGTTTCTTCCTTTGGTTTTTCTTGTGTGTCATCCTTCGGCTTTTCTTCGACTTCTTTTTGATCTTCCGGAACTTCTTCCGTTTTTTCAGGTTCGACACTAGGTGTGTCTACGCTTTCGCCTTCCCCTTCTTTCGGCTTTTCAACTTCATCCTTTTTATCATCAATCGAAGGTTCAACACTTTCCGATTGTCCGTTTTCTTTTGGATTTTCGTCGGTATTTTCCGAAGGATTTGTTTCTTCTGTTTCTTTCGTTTCACCACTTAGCTTTTCGGCATCTGGATTCACTTCTACTTCTGGTTGAGTTTCTTCGACTTTCGTTTCACCTGTTTCTTCAACCTTCGTGTTTTCTTCTTCCTTTTCTGGAACCGGTAGTTCTTTTTCTTGTTCCGAAGGTGTGGATGGTTCTTTTTCTTCTTGTTTTTCTTCTTCCACAACACTACCTTTCAATAAACGCTTTTCTGCAGCTGACGCAAAGAGTTTGTTTGGCACATTGCTTACTGCATCAAGAACTTCAAACTTGACTTCTTTTACAAGGTATTCTTTGTTTTCATCAAACTTCAAAATCTGCCATTCCCCATTGTTTGGATCTAACACACCTTCCTGTGTCACTTCTTGCCAATCTGCAGATTCATCCTCTTTGACATACACCTTGTACTTCTTAATCGCACCATTTCCACCATTTCTTCCAAGGTAGCGAATTCCGCTTACACTCGTCTTTTCATCAAGCGTAAATACAAGATAATGAAGATTTCGATCTGAACCAGCATAGTCCGTATGCCATAAGGTATTCATTCGATTATCAAACAAGAGATTTGGATCCCCTTCATTCGCATTACCAACATGATAATTTCCAGCACTCACACTGACATGATCAAGTGGCACATCGTTTTTCGAACTTGATTCCTCGGTCACAACACTAAAGTCACTTAGAATCTTTTCACCTAATACCTTTAAATCCTTACTGGACGCAACTTCTTGATAGTCTTTCTTGTCTAATGTCCAATTCCATTCCCATACAAACCAATTTGGATTTTGTACAGATTGCCCATTTAGTTCATTCACACGATTCGCAATCCACATTTCCCAACGTTTCTTATAGAAATCATCAATCAATCCGGACCATTGTCGATTGGAATAATCATGTAGTCTTCCAGTTTCTGCTTGGTTGAAAGACCCCCACGTTGTAATCAATGCCTTGGCATTCCACATATAAACATCTTTTGCAAAGTCATCCGCATTGCTTGCCAAACGCTTCGCTTGATTCGTCCAAGTACCAAGTAAATAATACGAACTCGTACTTGTGACCTCTTCCATTGCATCAATCATCGCCATAAACGTCGCACTTTCCTTTTGGAAGGCATCGACATCTTGATTTTGATACGCACGTTTCATCTTCCCTAATTGATTCTGAGCGGAATTACTCAATACCTGTTGTAAGATCGTCGCAAGATCATAACGATAACCTGCACTGTCCTTCAACACATCGTAATCTTCAAGCAATAAACTTGCAGCTTTTTCGAATTCTGCCTTGTCGTATCCAATGATTGAATTTCCCCATGCCGAAGCTGCTTGAATATCAAACCGTGGACGAGCATTCACAACATTCTCTGGAGCCCCTTGCCCACGCATATTCAAAGCCCCTTTATACACCGTATCCTTTAGTATCAAAAGTGATTCATACGCCGCTTTACTATCACTTCCATAGCGTCTTTTCGCATACGCTTTTAACCATGCATCTAATTCCAATCGCTCATAGTGACTCGCATCGTCTTGCCAAATCGTTTCAAAGAAATAATCATACAACAATGGATTATTCACACTCGCTTCTGGAGTAATGCCAATACCAGCCACATGCGCTTGCGCATTAAACACTTCCGGAATGCGTTGTTCTAAGTAATCAAGATGGCCATGTAAGCCAAGACGACCACCAAAGTTATTCAACATACAATACACCCATGGTGTACCATCAAACTCTGCTTTCCTACCATAAGCAATTGTACTTGGCTCATTGTAATGCGGTGTCTTTTCGGCATACAAATCAAGTACTAAGGCATTGTCACGATGCCCTTCAAGCCCAGCTAATAAGGCACTCGTTGGATTTCCTTGCCAAGACTGAATAATCCAAACCGCATCATTTCCGTTTTCTTCAAGCATCGCATCCATCACACCACGAGCAATCACCGTTGGAGACATACCACCGGTCTTACCACCTTCATGGAATGGATCTGTCGCAAAGTACTTCGCACTTCCATACAATTCTTTTTGTGCTTCATAGAACAACTTTGCATACTTCCGATACGTATCACTATCCGTTTTCAACATATCCGGGCGTTGGAACGCACACCATTCCCCTTGCTTAATCACATTTCGATACGCAGCTTCATCATGTTCTGCTAAATCATTTGGAACCATTCCACTATAGCCTTGTAAGACTGGCTCCATTCCTAATCTACGCATCACAACGTGATTCTTACGAGCCAATTCAGTACGTTCTTCAAACCAAGAATCATGAATCGGCCCACCAAAGCCAGACAAATTCGCCATATATGCCCACGCATAGTAAGCAGGTCCTGCAATAAAGTCCTTCGCATCTTCATGAGAGTAGCCAAGCTTTCCTAAGAAACGACGCCAAACCTCTTCCTGTGCCGTTGCGTCTAAGACAACATTCACACCATTTAACGCCAACCAATCAAGCTCATCACGCCACTCTTTCTCACCATAAAACGGCATCGAATACGATAACGTACAATAGTTATACGCATAGCGTACCTTCGCCTTTGTTTCTTTCATGATTGAATGTTCTACAACAGGCATAGTACTTGGCATTTTCACTTGATCTCCAACCTGTGAGACATTCACAAAACACATATACTTCAAATAATGATTCAATCCCATCGCAAGGGAAACACCGGTATTTCCTTTGATCTGTGTTCTTCCATTCACACTTGAAATCTCAAAGAAATCCAAACCATTCCCCTTTGGATTTTCTGTTAATACAAAGTCAAACCAATCAACATACATCGCACCTAATCGACGCTCTACAATTGCCTTTACTTCATTGATCGTATCTTCTTGGGTAATCGTTCCTTCTACATATGGTTCAACAGCGATTTCCGGTCGACTTTGAAGCGGTGAATTGGTTTCCACACCCTTCACACGCACCTCATGAAGAATCGCTTGTGGACTTGTGGATTGATAGGTCACATAGACACGTACATACCGCGCCTCAACACCATCAACCGCAAACACATCCCCATCCAATGGACAAGCTTCCGTTGTATTCTTCTCAGTCAAATACGTAAAGTCGCGCCCATTTAAACTCGTATAAATCTTAAAGTTACTATATCCAGTTGAAGGTGTTACAACGATAATCTCACTCAGATTGTAGTTTTCTGTAAGATCAATATCGCAATACGCTGGATACATCGAACTACTCCAAGCACTCTTCAAACTACCATCGACAATCGCATTCGCAGAACGCCGGTTCGTATTGGTATGCACCGGCTTTTGGAACGCAATACTATCTAGATCTTCTACTTTGATTTCACTTCCAAATACTGCAACTTCGGCAATTGCAGGCCAACCAATTCCAGCTCTTCCATTTACAACATTTGTTGTCTTATGCATCAAAATCTTAAGACCACGATAACTTCCCTCATTAAACGTCACATCCACTTCCGACTTCTTCAATCGATTCGCCGTCAAATGATTCGCAAGAGCTACTTCACTTCCATCCTCTAACATTCCAAACACACTAAACTCAAATCCATACGAATATGGATCTGTATCTAAATGTTCAAAGGAAATCGTACAAGCATCCATTTGTCGTACATCATCAAATTCCAACTTCACCCATTTTTCCGCATTCAAAGGCCCATTGTGGAACTTATACAACGTACTTGTATCTTGATCCGTTAAATACGAACGCGTATTCTGTAATTCGTTTCCATCGGTAGATACCGTTGCTTGAGACGCAATATTGTTGTAATTAGAAAGCTTCACATCCTTCTTTGCAATAATCTCAATCTCACGTAGCGAAGGCCATAAGGTAAATGCTTTATGCCTTGCGCCTTGTACAAATCTAGGATTACTTACTTTCACATACACATCCGACGCCGAAACAGCTACATCCTGTTCCACAACAACATCACTGCCTAAAACAGCAGTCTTCTTTTGACCAAACGGAATCAAATCACTCGTAATTCCGTTCTGCGCATAAAAGACTTCCACATCTACCTGTGTATCATTCCAATCACGCGATCCTAAATACACATTGACTCTAGATACATTTGCACTTTCCTCAAGTTTCAAATGCACATTGATCATCTGATGAGGAATATCTTTGAACGACATTCGATATTGCCAATCCGTATCCAAATTCCCATCGATAAGTTGATTCGCTTGATTTTGGTTGTTTTCAACCTCAATCAAAGCGGTCGTCGCAACATTACTTTCAACACTTTTTGCTTGAACCACACTTTTTGGCATTATCCCTAAACTCGCTAGTACAACCATACAAGCTAATACCAACCGAAAAAGTGCAGCCCCTTTATATTCCTTTAGCGTATGTTTCATTCATTTTCCCTCCCTATCCTTACACATACACAAAATACATATCACTGATGATCTATTTCACTAACACAATCTTGTATAAATTATAATGCAGCAAATCCATCAAAACCAAGAACCCTAAGCCTAAATCGAACACTTTACCATAGAAATAAAACGCCATGCCAACCAATCAAAAAAGCGAAGTTCTCACTCCGCTTATCCTTCAATCACAAACTCATCAAACGCCTTCAAGCGTTCCTTTTCACC
>JAHHRC010000092.1 GCA_020026035.1 Erysipelotrichaceae bacterium
TGTTTAATGCATATCCGTAGCGGTCAGAACTTGTGAAGCATCCTGACGTACCTATATATTCTGTTGTAACGTAGTGCTTTTAAACACTGAGACTAATCAACTAGGCTTTTTCAAGCCCACTACCTTTAGGTGGTGGGTAGTTGACCAACTTCATCCATTAATAGCTTCAACTTCGTCAAAGCCACCTTACTACGGGCCGTCGTTTCCCCAAGAAGACTGGCAATCTCTTGTACCGTACGCATTTGTTCATCAATGACCTCTTGCGTGACTTGCATCGTCGTCTCCCGCATTTGTTTCATCTGCGTTTCCCGATGATACTCATTGGTACGATCCATTAATATCAATACATAGAAGTGTTGCGATGGCACATACACAATCGCATGATCCATCAAAGTCTTTAAATCCTTATAGTAAATCCGAAGAAATTCCGGCTTTTCTTCCTTCGTACTTTCAATCATCCTGGCAAGTGCCTCATCGTGCAATACCGTCGTAATATGCATTCCTGTTGGATTTTCAACTTCATAACCAACCATTCTACGACTCGCTGGATTCATTTCCTCAATGATCAAATCCTCATTCAAGACAACAATTCCATTCGGTGTATTGTGAAGAATAATCGAAGACAAACTCTTCGCCTGCTCTAGGGCATGTGGCAAACAAATCTTCGGATCTGCTTTTCCATCCAATACCGCAATCGCCTTCAATCGACACGTCTCATACCCACAAGCGCCACAGTTATGCATTTGATCAACGGAAGTTTTTCCCATTTCCATCAAACATTCCGCTATCTCTTGTTCACTATGTTTTACAACCGGCAATTCCTTTTTCGACCACGTCGTAGAAATATCAAATGGCAACTCTCCACTTGTAATCTTTGCACAATCCTTTACTTGTTCACTTAGAATACTCTGCGCAAACCATTCATTGTGTTTAAAATGGGCAAGAAGTGGCCCATTCATACAAGATCCAACACAAGAAGAGGCCTCAAAGAAATACCCCTTCAAGCGACCCTCTCGCATCGCATCAAGCATCTTACCAACACGTTCAATACCATCGACCATGGCAAACTTGTAATGTTCATTTGGTTCAAGTGTCTTTAAAATTCCCCCAGGAAGTGGATACAACCTTGCAATACTTCCAACAAAGTCTTCCCACTTATTCATTTCGGTTTCTTTTAAATTCACTTCAATGTACGAACATAACTCTTCCATCGTAATCACTGCATCAATACTACCTGCAAAGCGAGCATCTTCCATCTCTTTGTATTTGGCAATACATGGCGATAAGAAGACCACTTTACTCTTTGGATACGATTGTTTAATGAGTTTTCCACTAACTATCATTGGCGATTCTACAGGTGCTAAATACTTTACTAAATCCCCATAATACCGTTCTACATAATTTGTCACAACTGGACAACAAGTCGTAATGATATTGTCCATCTTGTGTTCTTCCATTAAGTTCGCATAGGCCATACTTACAACACTTGCGCCCTTAGCGGTTTCTTCTACATGTTTAAATCCGTGCGCTTTCAACAAATCAATCAAGCCTTCAAGCTCTACCCATACAGTCGCAAAAGATGGGGCGATGGACAATACCACCTCTTCCCCATCTTTGAGCCACTGTTTTACTTTCTCAAGATCGCTCTTCACATGTTTCGCTTCATGCGGACATACCGTATAACATTTCCCACATAGAATACAGTCTTCACTTACAATCGAAGGCTTATTTCTAAGATAGGTCATTGCGTTTGTTGGACAAATCCGAACACAACGCATGCAATGTTTACAGGAAGAGTCTTCTAAAGAGATGTAGTCTATAGACAAAGTCGTTTCTCGATTTCTTGTTCTAAGATTTCAATGGCATTACTTGCCGTAACTTGATCAAGCGCAACCCCATCCACGCGAATTCCTAATCCTTTGTGGTTTTCGCAGGATTTCATACAGAAACAACCCTTCACGGAAACAGATTCCGTCCAGTTTTTTTGTTCAATCAACTCATTCAATTGAACCACTACTTCACGAGCACCCTTTACATAGCAGGCACTACCAATACAAATTTCAACCATTACCATACGATTACCCTCCTAGAACTTACTATTAACATCCATGTTCACTTCATCGAAGTCGAAATGGTCTAAGGATTCCGTAATTGTCTTGGCCTTATTTGGTAAGTTTTCTTTGATCATTCGACCCTTTACAACAAGTGGATCTGAAATACATGCAGGACCACCAATACATCCACCAGGACAGCACATACCCTCTAAGATATCCGCTGTAAAGCGATTGTGTTTGAGAAGCGTAAGCTGTTTCTTACACTCTTTTGCACCATTGGCAAGAACTGTTGTATATGGTCCATCCCCATGTTCCTTCGCAGCCTGTGCAACCGCAGAAGCTACACCACTTGTAACAGCAAAGTTACGTCCATAGTTCGATGGTGCAACATCGGCATCCGCCACAACATCTTCCGGATTGATTTCATTCGCAATTAACATCGCCGCCAATTCTTCATAGGTCATCACATAGTCAACTGCAGAAACTTCAATCATCGCCTCTTGTTTCTTGGCAAGACATGGGCCAATAAACACAACACCAGCCTCCGGATGTTCCTTCTTAAGCTTACGAGCAAGGGCCATCATCGGTGTAACTGTCGTTGACTTATTCGCTTCGTACAATTCTGGGAAGTGAATCTTCAACATATTTACAAACCCAGGACAACAAGACGTTGTCATAGGTTTCCCTTGTTCATGGTGTTCTTTTAATTCACGGTATTCGTATTCGGCAACCGCATCTGCTCCAATAGCTACTTCATAGCACTTCTTGAAGCCAAGCATTTCAATTGCCTTTAGAATCTGTGGCAAGCTCGTGTTATCAAACTGCCCTTGAATACTTGGCGCAACGATCGCATATGCTGGTGTTTCCATTTTCAATAATGTCTGAACTGGTACCACCCAGCTAATGTCTTCAATCGCTCCAAATGGACAAGCCGCTTCACATTGACCACAGTTGATACAAATGTTTTCATCAATCTGGGCAATGCGATTCTCATCCCAGCTAATTGCCTGTACAGGACATGCGTTATAACATGGACGTTCCGTCACAACAATCGCATTGTACGTACAAGCATTCACACATGCTTGACACTCTTTACACTTATCATAATCAATTTCGGCACGATGAGCCCCCATGCGCATCGCTCCAAAACGACAAGATCCCATACAACTCTTCGCCATACATTTACGACAGTTATCAGTGACACGAATCTTATGAATCGTACAACCATCACAGGCCGCATCAATGACCTGAATAATCTGTCTTGGGTTATGTTCCTGAATATCATTGGCCATTTCACCCATCGCAAGACGAACACGTTGTCTTAACACTTCTCGTTCTTTGTATACACAACAACGGAATCTAGGGCCTGATACCGAAACCAATTGTCTTGCATACTTTTGTACATTACTCTCTTTTAAATTACCCTCTTTGACTTCACGACAAATCTCAACTAAGATGTCGAACTTAAATTGACGTGAGTCATTTTGAAACATATTACCCATTTACAGTCCTCCACAACTATTAGGTTCTTTCTTCTATTCGAATTGAATTCCCCGTTTCAATTCCAATACCTTTTCAACTCCAATGATTTCCTCCAAAATACAGCATGCAAACGCTATCGTGCATCCCATACCTTTTCCAGTAATCACATTGCCATCCTTCACACACGCTTCCTTTGTATACGTTCCAAGATATCCTTCATCTTCCCATCCTGGATAACACGTATATCGTTTCCCTTCCAATAGGCCTAAATGCCCAAGAATCGAAGGCGCTGCGCAAATTGCACAAACAAGTTTCCCCATACTTGCATGCAAAGAAACGGCCTTTACTACATCTTCGCAAGATTCTAAGTTATGCGTTCCAGGTAAACCACCCGGTAAGATCAAACATTCATACGCACTTAAATCGACCTCTTGAAGCACTTTGTCACATACCACTTCCACCTTTTGGGCTGAAGTCACATGCAATGTGTCAATCGAAACTAAATCAATCTCCACCTTCGCTCTTCGAAACAAATCGACCGTAATCAACGCTTCGCACAACTCAAAGCCATCTGCTAATAAAATCGCTGTCTTCATACGTTCCCCTTCTCTAGTATACCATGACCTTGTTAATGTTTTAACAAAATCACAAGTATTCATACCTTCCCTTCAAGTAACCTTTTAAAAAGTTTACTCATCTTCCTCAATATAGCATAAACATCAACTATTTAAAACGAATACGCATAGAAAAAGCCGATACTTTCGTACCGGCGAATTGCTTACTTCTTTGAATCTTCTTCAATATGTTGTAACTTACGAGCTTCACGCTTACGATCATTCGCAGTTAACCACTTCTTACGAACACGAATTGCGTCTGGAGTGATTTCTACTAACTCATCATCGTTAATGAATTCGATGGCTTCTTCAAGGGTTAATACCTTTGGTGGTACTAACTTCATTGCTTCATCGTTCCCTGTTGAACGAACCGCAGTCATCTTCTTATTCTTGATTGGGTTTACATCCATATCCATGTTACGAGAGGCAATACCAATGATCATACCTTCATATACTGGCGTTTGGGCAGGAATGAACAACTGTCCACGTTCCTGAATATTCCAAAGTGCATAGGTCATAGCTCCACCTGTTTCTGTAGAAACTAAGGCACCATTTTCACGTTGAGGAATTTCACCCTTCCATGGTTCATACCCAGCAAGACGTCTTACCATTGTACCTTCCCCACGTGTCATATTGATAAAGTCACTACGGTAACCAATCAATCCACGGGTTGGAACTGCGTAAGTAATTCTTGTATAAGACCCTTGGTCTTCCATGTTTTCAAGCATACCCTTACGGATGTTCAAACTTGAAATAACAGATCCTGCATACTCATTTGGAACGTCACATACAAGTTCTTCGACTGGTTCACATGTTACACCATCAATCTTGTGCAAGATAACTTCTGGTCTTGAAACGGCAATTTCATAGCCTTCACGACGCATGTTTTCAAGAAGGATTGTTAAATGAAGTTCTCCACGTCCACTTACCTTAAAGGTATCCATAGAACCTGTTTCTTCAACCTTAAGACCTACGTTTACTTCCAATTCCTTTTCCAAACGTTCACGAATGTTACGAGATGTGACAAACTTACCAGATTGCCCTGCAAATGGTGAGTTATTAACCATGAAGTACATGGAAAGTGTTGGATCTTCAATCTTAATCGTTGGCATTGGATTTGGTTGCCCTAATGGACAAATCGTATCTCCAATGTTGATATCTGGGAAACCGGATACCATACAGATTTCACCACACTGTGCTTCTTCCACAGCTACACGAGAAAGCCCCTTGTAGACAAAGATTTGGTTTGTCTTACCACGAGAACTTGTTTCGCCATTGGCAAGTTCATAAGACGTATTTGCCTTTAAGCTACCGGAGTAAATACGTCCGATTCCAAGACGACCGATGAATGGGTCATACGCTAA
>JAHHRC010000093.1 GCA_020026035.1 Erysipelotrichaceae bacterium
CTATGGTTGGTCGGGTGGATGTCCATTGTATACATCCATTCTTACTCCTGTTCTTGTATTCCTTTCATTCTTTGTACAAGACAAAAAAGAAAAGAAAGCCAATCTTGTCTTTGCTTGTATTCTGCTGATTTTCCTTGCCTTTCCATACTTCTCCTTCAAATTCCAAATGAGTATCGATACAAGATACTACTACATGTATGTTTTCTTCAATGCCTATCTTGCTAGCTTTGTAATCAAAGACTTCGAGACAAATACAAACCTTCAAAATCATTTAAACAAAGCAACGCTACTAACAATCCTGATTCCATCGCTTTTCTTACTACTTGCAATCCTGAAACACTACAATACGAGAAGACAACTTGCAGCGGTTGGTATCGTATTGCTTATTAGCTTTGCCTTCCTACTTGTTTTTACAAAACAACTACGAAAGAAACAATTCCAAAAGTTATTCTATACCCTATGCATCGAAGCGATCTTTATCGGACTTGTATTTGGATTTGCAAATGAACCAATTGTCTATTGGGCATTAGAGGATCCGATTCTTTCCATCAATGTCGGCAATGAAATTGACAAATATGATTCAAGAGACCACTTCTATCGTGTATCCTATGGAAATAAAACCATCTTAGTCAATGAAGATCCAAGCAAAGAAGAAGGTGGCGATACATTCACCTACATGTCAGGAAATGAACCATTCGCAAATTCCTATCGTGGCTTTGCCTTCTACGAATCGTTGTATAACATGCATACTGAAGACTTTATCAATCGTATGAAGTCAACTTGGAATATGACCCAAATGACCGGTCGAAACCGCACATACAACATGTTATCGTCAAAATACTTCTACCAATACGCAGATTATATCCCAGTTCCGTATGGGTATAAGAAAGTTGAAGGTGTTGATTTCCCATTTGATTTGTATGAAAACGAAAACTTTGTCGAACTTGGCTATGCCTATGAAAATACCATCAACGCGAACTATCTAAAGTCTTTACCATTCTTTATCCAAGACCAAATCATGGTAAACTACTTAGCCATTGAAGATGATGCAAATGAATCCTATGAACTCGATGATTCGATTCAACCTCTTACGATCTTACCAGCTACTGATGAGCGCTATTACACCTTTGAAGAACCAATTCAAAATGTAACACTCTTTATCGAAAACTATGGCCTTCCAAATCTTAAAATACGTACCTACTATAAAGGGGAAGAAGTCCATTCTTACAACATTTGGCAATTTAACTACATTGACTTCCCTGTTTATGAACCAATCGATGAAATTCATATCATCGGTAAAAATCTCTATGGTCCAAAACAAACAGAATTACCAATGTATATTGAACCATTTGATTCCAATTACTACACAAAAGGCTTCAAAGACGCTACCAAAGAACACTTTGAAGATGTCATTTGCACAAATGATCAGATCCAAGCAAGTATCACCATCCATGATCATTCAAAGTATGTCATGACCTCCCTTCCGTACGATGAAGGTTGGGATGTTATAGTCGATGGAGAAACAATTCCATATGAAAAAGTACAACTTGGTTTTATTGGATTCCAATTAGAAGTAGGAACCCACACGGTAGAATTCACCTACCATATTCCATATCTTAAAGAAGGAATCATTGTGTCGATTGCCGCATTGATTGTCTATGGAATTCTAATTGTATGTTCCAAACGAAAAACACGAGCAAACTAATCACGCTCGTGTTTTCTTTTACTTTTTCGAACTAAACTTCTTTACAATCACATTCATACACAAAAAGTTAATTGGAACATAAATTGGTATACTAATTAACTTCGCCCATTTCTCAGGTCCATGGAATACACCTACAACAAGCATTACAATCAATGCGGAGATTACAATTCCTGGTAAGTAACTAAGTGGGAATGCAAGTGCACTTTTCCAACTTGGTTTTTCTTTGTAGGTAAAATACATATTCATAAAGTAGGAACCTACCATCGATAATGTATCTCCTAGAAAACTCGCAATTCCAACTTGAACTTGCATACCAACAAACAGCATATACAACAAGATCGATACCGCTGTATTAATGACCCCAATAATCCCAAAGGTCAGAAATTGCTTATTCAAAAATTTTTCTTTTAGCTTCGCAAACATCTAAAACTTCCCTTCTATTCTGTCTTACAAGATTCAATAAAGGCCGCTTCATCTGGCTTTTCAATCTTGTTTTCAATGTAATAGTCTTCGTCAATTCCAACCACATTGTGATTTTCAACTTTATACTTCATTGTCTCACTATGAGTTAGCTCCCAATCCCAATATTCCGGATCGACATAAATCGCCGTAAACGTATCATCTGTTCCAAGTATATTTGAACACGTCCAAAGCCCTTTTTGAAGCTCTAGATTGTATTGTGAATCTAAGAATATATATTCAATGTCACTATCAAATGCTAAGGAACAACCATGATAATACTCTTTTGAACCAGGAATGACAATCTCTGGATACTTGCGACAGAACAATCGTTCAAATTCATCTGTCTCAACGACGGTATAGGCAAAACGGTCTTCCAATTTATTCTTTAATTCAAGTGTATCTGTAAAGTATTGTGTTCCATAAATATGGCTCACAACACGATAAGGTCCATCATGAGATTCATAATCTTCATCATGTTCCATAATGAAAGACTCAAAGGAATGTACAAGATCTAAATCTTTTTGATTGGTATGGTACAAGATATTAAAGTCCTCGCGGTTTTCTTCCGGTACAAGATAAGGTATGTAGAACATTTCTGCTTTAATTAACGCAAAGAAAGAAATCGCAACAAGTACAATCGATTGTGCCCACGCCTTCTTTGAAATATAACATAGTGCATATAACATCATGCCTACGGTTGGAATACTAATCAATAGATCGGTAATTCGGAAGAAACCAACGGATGTTAGATACGAACCAACAAAGTCATAAACAAATGGATTGTAGAACGTAATTACCGTAATCGCGCCGACCATCACTTCAAAGGACACTTTCTTAATACGCTTTACAAAGACAACGCCACATGAAGCAACAAGAGTGATCCAATACATACAAGCCAGTAAGGATTGCCGATACTGCTGTGCATCTTCATGAATTTGTATTGGGAATACTTCCTTAAATGGAACAAAGATATTCGTAAATGGTTGCGGCATTTTAATTAAGTCAGGCACTTGGTCAAAATGATTGATAGGCGATGTGAACTTCCGTCCCTGTAACATAATCAACTTCAATTCATCACTTGGATATCCAAGGTGTTGTGCAACAACCATCACAATTGGAACAAGTGCAAGTACAACCCATCCAACAATGCTCAACTTTGCATCAATTCCATCTTTCTTTAAAAGCTTTAAGACAAGTAGAATCAGTCCATATACACCCATTCCAAGCAAGAATAGTTTTGAATATTCCGGTTTAATTTGCATTGCAAACATCAATGGATATGGCAACATCAAAAACAACTCTAAGAAATATGTCTTACGCTTTGTAATCATTGAGAAAATCACAAAGACATACAATAAAATCATTGAGACAAAAAACGAAGAAGAACTAAGTGATATATTCGCACCGATTAACAGTGATGCAAGAATTGCATAACTCGGTTTCTTACTACGAATCATTTCTGATAGTACAACGATCACTAACATCACAACCGCTCTACGTAAGGTATTTCCGGTATTTGGATTATGAATATTCCAATAATCTACACAGCAGAAAATAAACGCAGACACAAATAAAATCCAAGCAAGCAAAGGCTTCTTTGTACGCTTTTCAATAAATGTTTCTAAATCAATTGCCGTAAAGGTCAATAATGGAATACAAAGTAAACTTGGCATCCATGCCGCAAAGACAATACTTGCGGCAGGTGTCATCGCTGCTTTTGCGAATTCAATATTCGCAAACTCATTCAACACACTTAACAAGGTGTAATACCCTTGATAAATGTAAATATATAAATTCTCGTTCGCTCCACTTAAGCGACTCGAAATAAATGGTTCGTAGAAGTTAATATCATCTAAACGATAGTTAATCGCCGTGTATTGGAAGGTCTTGTAATACCAGTAAGTAATCACACATGCCAATAAAACTCTTGGAATTGTCCCCCACTGCCAGTAGTTTTTAATCGAACGCCATACTGGCACAATACAGACCAAGGAAAACGCCAAGGCACCATAACATATATACTTCGTATATTGCATGTACACACTCACATCAACATTAACTCCATTCAACGACTTTAATGTGAAAATGTAATACACCACTTGCAAGATAGCTAGTAAGACAAAAAAACCAATTGGTGTATTAAATGTGAAGACTTGTTTTTTCTCTTTGAAGAATAACCCCTTTATTGCGGCTCCTAGAAAAAAAGACACAATAAACAATTGCTGAATTAATCCTTGATAAATCTTTAAAACCTCTAAGGCTTGTGCTTGCATGCTTATTGGCCCTCACTTTCTTTCTTCATTTTTGAAATTTCATACGTAAGTGTTTTAATCTTCTCATTCATTTCTGACATACGAATGAACACGTAGAAACAAATCAAATACACAAACAATATCAACACCAAGAATAAGGCATTTACTGGTGTGTGGATATGTAAAATTCGTGCTGCATAGTCAATAATCTTTGGATTAAGACTCAAAATGATCATAATAATCGCCCAGCTAATCCAAACAATCGTATATTTTATATTTAAATTATGTTTTTTAGAATTCAGGATTACAAACGCTAATGTCGCAATCGATCCTAGTAACATACTCACTTGCATTTTTAACATATTTTTACCTCTTACTGCACAAACATAATGCTAATTAAGACATTGTACATAAACTGAATCGACTTCATCGGACTTGCAAAATAGCTTTCTCCACCTTGTCGTTCTTCCATGGAAACCTGCACTTCACAAACCTTACGCTTTTTTCGTAGCAAATGACATAACGCATCTGGTTCCGCAATAAAGTTCATACCATTCGCAAATTCTTCCATGACACTACGTCCCATAGCTCGCATTCCACTGGTTGGATCTGAGACACGTCGACCCGTTTTCAAACGAATCGCCATCGTGAGAATCCTAGAACCAAGCATGCGCATACTCCAAGGACGCTTCTTCGTTAAAAAACGTGATCCAATGGCATAGTCATAGCCTTCTCCAATCTTTTCAATCAATGGTTGAATATAAATTGGTAAATGTTGGCCATCCCCATCAACAACAATGGCACAATCGTAATCGTTGTCCATCGCATACTTAAAACCAACTTGCGTAACGGATGCCAATCCAAGGTTTAACGGTAAATCCAAATGGCTAATATTATTTAAAGAATATACTTTTGCCGAATCATCCGTACTACAATCGTTAATCACAATATAATCGTAATTCAATTCATTTAGCTCTTCGACTAACTTAGGTACATTCATCACTTCATTGTATGCAGGAATAATAATTAATGTTTTCATAAATTCTCCTTGTAATGGCGGAAACCCACTTCCTTTAGGTGGTGGGA
>JAHHRC010000094.1 GCA_020026035.1 Erysipelotrichaceae bacterium
CCATTTGTTTATAAAATACAAAGCAACAACAAAGGGTACTTAACAGCTGTCGATAGGTATTATTTTGTTCTTTTGTTTGAATTATCTTTGATGCAAACACATCATCCGAATAAAAAAAGAACTGACGAATCAGTTCTACTTTCTTAATTCTCTTCCTTTTCAGGTAAGTAAAAGATTTGTTCATCTGCCTTTGAAAGCAAATAATTACTACGGGCAAAACTAGCCACATAGTTTGGATCTTCTAATTTTTCTTTTTCACTTGTTAAATACGCATTTTCATCCTTCACCTGTTGAAGTCTTACTTGCGCTTCAGCGAGTTGCTTCTTCAGAGTACTATTACGATGAAATTCAACACCAAGCTTATACACAAGACCTAATGCGCTTGCTACTAACAAAATAAGGATCAATTTTGCAAGTGGCCGCATATTCGCGTAGCCTTTTTTCTTATTTTTCATACGTCCTCCGTTCGCTTATTCAATTTAGCACAAATAGGCTTATTCATCAAGATTCTTGTGAATTGTCTAAGAACACTTGATCCACCACTTCATACAAATCACTCGCGTCTTGTTTACGCTTCACTTCTTCAACCGCTAGCACACGAACCGTTAGCTTACGTTTCCCATAGGTAACACTCACTAAATCACCAACATGCACCGGATGAGACGGCTTTACCGTCTTTCCATTAATTTGAATACGTTCATTCTCAGCCATTTCTTTCGAAACAGTTCTGCGTTTTAAAATTCTAGATACCTTTAAATACTTATCAATCCGCATCTTTCAATGCCTCCTTCGATCTTTCAATCACCATACCAGCTAACTCCATCGCATCCGATGACTTTGGTAATGTCGCAATAATACTACCACCGGTATAGCGTAAATCGATTTCCTTCGAAATCTCTGTAAAGATTTCAAACAACCGAACCCCATCTAACATATTAGAGAATTCCTTCGTAAAGACAATCTCAATATCTTGATTCAATTCCTTATACGATAGCACATGCGGTTGATTCAGCAACAATTGCAACTTCTTCTTGTCAAATAAGGCTTTCACTTCTTTTGGCAAACGACCATATTGGTCAATAACCGAAGTTTCAAAGTCATCAATCTCCGCAAATGAAACAAGGGAATCAATCTTTTGATACATCGTAATCTTATCAAAGTCATCTGGCGCAAAGGACTTTGGAATATACGACGTTTGTTTAATATTCGCAATCCGTGGTGCTTCGACCTTTTCTTTCACAATGCCTTGTTCTGCTTGAATCGCCTCTTCAAGCATTTCAATATACATATCAATTCCAACCGTATCAATAAACCCTGACTGGTTCGCACCTAATAAATTCCCGGCTCCCCGAATCGTCAAGTCACGCATCGCAATCTTATATCCACTACCAAGCTTGGCAAATTCTTTCACCGCCGTTAATCGCTTCGAAGCCGTTTCACTCAAGGAAGCACGTGGTGGCACTAACAAATACGCATAGGCAATACGATCCGAACGACCAACACGTCCCTTGATCTGATAAATCTGTGCCAACCCAAAGTTTTGCGCATTCTCAATCAAAATCGTATTCGCATTTGGAATATCAATTCCATTCTCTACAATCGTCGTACAAACAAGCACATTCAATTCATGGTTCGTAAATCGTAACATCACATCTTCAATCGATTCACGATCCATCTGTCCATGCACCACACCAACCTTCGCATCCACAAGCAACCCTTCCAATCGATGCGCCACTTGGTAGATTGTCTCTACCTTATTATATAGATAGAACACTTGGCCATTTCGAGCCAACTCTTTTTCAATCGCCTCAACCACCAATGCTTCTTTCTTTTCAACTACATACGTTTGTACATTGTAACGATTCGCAGGTGGAGTTTCTAACAAGGACAATTGACGAATACCAACCAACGACATCTGCATCGTTCTTGGAATCGGCGTTGCGGAAAGAGTTAATACATCCACATTTGTCTTATACTCTTTGATCCGTTCCTTATGTTCTACACCAAAGCGTTGTTCCTCATCGACAACAAGCAGTCCTAAGTCTTTAAACTGCACATCCTTCGATAAAATCCGATGGGTACCAATCAAAATATCAATACGACCATCTTTTAGATTCTGCAACGTCGTTTTCACATCTTTCGGTAATACAAAACGATCTAATACCGCAACCGTAAATGGATACTCCTTAAACCGCTTTGCAAAGGTATGGTAATGTTGCTCAGCAAGAATCGTTGTTGGACAAAGAACCGCAACCTGCTTATTCTCAGCAGCCGCCTTAAACGCCGCCCGAATCGCAACTTCCGTCTTCCCAAAGCCAACATCCCCACAAATCAAACGATCCATCGGTTTACTCGATTCCATATCTCTTTTGACATCTTCTACCGCACTTTGTTGATCCTTGGTAAGTTCATATTCAAAGTCTTTTTCAAACTGAATTTGTAACTCACTATCCTTTTGATAAGCATAACCAATCTCTTCTTTTCGATTGGCATACAACTTCACCAAACGCTTCGCAATGTCATTTACATTTTCTTGTAACGCTTCTTTCGTCTTCTCCCACTCATTTGAACCAAGCTTATGAAGACGAGGTACATAGCCATCTCGAGAAACAAACTTGCGAACCAAACGGAACTGCTCTAAAGGCACTAATAATTCTGCATTTCCACGATACACACACTTCAAGAAATCACGCTTTACACCTTGAATCGTTCTTGTTTGAATCCCTAAATACTGACCAACACCATACTGGGCATGGACAATGTAATCCCCTTGTTGCAACTCATCGTACGAAGACAATTCTTCCGCCGATTTAAACTTCTTCGCAAATCGCGTAGACACACGACGAATCTCATACAACTCATAAGCCGTAATAACCTTAAGCTCCATCTCATCCAAGTTAAACCCTTGGGCAAGTGGCGCAAAGACCATATTAAACCCATCTTGAATGAAATCTGTATCCTCTAATAATAAGTGATAATGAAGGTTATGCGCCGTACAACATTCAATCACCCGTTCCATTTCCTTTTCATTTAAGGCAAACAAAACACGCTTCTCATTCTTTAATAAGGAAAGCTTTTGGTCTAATGACCCTTCTGGTAAATGAATCTCTTCGATATTGGAAATATTATCCATGTATGGATCAGCTACCATTTTCTTACAATCAGACCCAATCCGTTCCAACTCTCGGAATACCGCAAACCTTGGCAACATCTTCTTTTCTTGTGCCATTTCTTGAATATAGACAACCGTATCCTTTTTCAAACGATCATAGGACTCTTGAATCATTTCTTCATCCGAATAAATAAACAATGGATTCTGTAAGTATTCTTCAATCCCACTGGTCTTTGATAAAAATGCCATATACGGATACAACGAAGGTTCTCTTACGCCCTCTTTTAATAAGGTAAGGTCCGCATCAATGGAAGCTTCTAACATTGGATCTTTGTTTAGTTCCAACATCTCTAATGCTTTTTCTTCAATCTCTTGAATATCTTCGCTAGTAAACAACAAATCCGTCGCTGGTACAATTTCCACTTCATTCACTGCTTCAACCGTCTTTTGACTTGTTGTATCAAAGAAACGAATCGAATCAATCTCATCATCAAAGAATTCCACACGAATTGGCAAATCATAGTTAATGGAATACAAATCCACAATTCCCCCACGACTTGCAAAGGACAATGGTTGATCAATATGACTTGCTTGATAATACCCACTAGCAAGCAAACGACGCTTCAATTCCCCCATATCCAACACATCACCAACACGCAATGTCATACATCCTTGTTTGAACGTTTCAACACTTGGCAAATGACGAACCAATCCACTCACCGAAGTAATGACTACTTTATAAGGATCCTTCACCAAAGACGCAAGTGTTTCCACCTTATGCGCCATCATCTCCGGAGAAGACGCAATGGCTTCCACACGCAAACTCTCATCACAGCCAAAAAGCACACAATTCTCTTCCGATAGGTATGTGACCATACGCTCATAGAGACGTTGTGCGTGATAGAGGTTTTGTTTGACAACTAGGATCGATCTTGGATTCTTTTGATAGCTTGTCGCTATCATGACAGCTTCTTCAATTAACGATGGTAATGGAATCTTTCCCTTACCCTTATGAATCCGTTTTACGACCTCGTTGTCTTTTAATTCCTTATACAAAGCAATTGGCATGCTTGTTGTCTGTTTCAAATCCTGCATTGCATATATTATACCTGATGCGTAAAAAGAAAAAAGGCTTAATGCCTTTCTTCCACGACTTCCATAAGTTCTAGAATAATCCCATCTGGATCTTTCAAGTACACTGCTTTACTCATACCAAGTCCTTGATTCCGAAAATCCATAGAACAAGGACGAGACAAGAACGTTACCCCTTTTGCCTTTAAGTCGTTGTATGTTTTATCTAAATCATTCACACGGAAACACAATTCCGATATCGATGTTTGAAAGAGATTTCCTTCTTCTTTCTTCACATCGTCATTCACAAATTGAATCAACTCAACCGGTGGAGCCATGATCTCATCCGAACCATTCATATACGCAACACGCGCATGAACATTCGTACGACCAAATAAAATATCGCTTTCTTCCCCTTTGAGTTCAATCTCATTGACAAACTTCAATCCTAATACATCCCCATAGAATTGCTTTGTACGCTCTAAATCACTCACCGTTAAGCCAACGTGCATAATTTCATGTATCATAGGTACCTCCATAAATGTAGGCACTATTATAAAGAATTCACTCACACCGTCAACCACTGCGTAAAACAATTATACAAAGAAGCCAATCTGTCTAATACAACTCAAATGACACAAGATCATCACGCTTCATAATACGACTTGTAAAGAGTTCAATTTGTGCCTCATTGGAAAAGACAATGGTCGCTTCAATCGCCACTTGTAATTCTTCCATCTTTTCAACTTTATAAGACAACAAGTAGTAGCCATTACATAAATCATGAATCACTTCCATGTCTTCTTGATTCTTTAACACAATTCGATAGCTTTGTTGCATGGTTTTCAGTGTTCGTTCTGTCCGTTGCGCAATCATTCGTAATACCAACAAACAAAGCGTTGCCGCAATCCCAACCACATACAAGCCACTGCCAATTGCTAAACCAATCGCTGCCGTTGCTAAAATACCAGCTGCTGTTGTTAACCCATTGATATGAAAGTTTCGCTTATAAATAATCCCAGCCCCAAGGAATCCAATCCCAGAAATCAATTGGGCCGCAATTCTTGCCGCATCATAGTTAAAACTATCCTCAAATCCATACTTCGATACAATCATCACCAATGACGCTGAAAATCCAACGATCATATGTGTCTTAATTCCTGCATCCTTAAAGTTCGCCTGTCGTTCATACCCAATCACAAACCCACAAATCGAACCTACTAACAAACGCAGAATTAAGATGCCATTCATCCCCATTGTTAAATGCATTTTATTCTCCTA
>JAHHRC010000095.1 GCA_020026035.1 Erysipelotrichaceae bacterium
GTTAGTATGAAGATACGTTTTTCTAAGATCATTCAAAATACAACTCTAGTTTGTTTGGTTTTATTACTACAACTGTTCGCTTTGCCAATACACGCTGAAGGAGAAGATGAACAACCAGATATCCATAAGAAACAAGCAGTGTTCGACTCGAATTTCGAACAAGAAATTCCTCTCAGTTCGATTAAAGTTCTGGGCTTTGATGAAGATCATACTGGTATTGTGGGCGAGTGGTTTATTCGTTTGCCGAAGTATTTTTCACCTTGGAGTCGGAACGAATGGAATTTGAAAATAGGAGATGGAATAGCCGCAATATATTCGGGGAATGGACAACCATCCACAATAAATGGTGCATTGCCAGATGAAGGTCGAAGAAGTCCTGCACTCATGCAGAATGTGAAGTTGTTGCCGAATACGAATTACAAGATGCATGTCGTAATGGACGAAATCTATGCAGATAGCTCCTATTTGGTGATCAATGGAGATAGCTTTGATATGAAATACAATGGGGATGATTATCGAGGGATTTATCCAGATGGAGTTCTCATTGAAAAAGATGTGACGTCTGATGAGAATGGAATTGTGACTGTAGAAATATATCTTCAACATCGGCGAGACGAATGGATTTATACAAGTAGAACTATTGCTTTTGAACTTACAAAGGTTAGTATCTTTAAGGAACAAAAAGTAACGAAGTACGTTGAGAAGGATCATGAAGATCACGAATTGAAAGATATGGTTGTGGGCGATGAATTTGCGCCGGAACAAGAACGATTGGAAAAAGACGGGATTGTGTATTTACTTGATAATGTAGTAGAAGAAGGTCTTGATCGTACTTGTTATTATGTTACAGAGAAGACGACGAAGTTTGTAGAACTTGGAAATGAAACCAACGTATTGAAAGAAGCGGTTGTTGGGAAAAGTTTTGTAGAGAAAGAAGACAAGCTCGAAAAAGATGGCGTTACGTATCTGTATGAAGAGATGCGTGAAGACGATAGAGAACGTACGTATTACTATATGCTAGAGAAGACGACAAAGTATGTAGAGCTTGGAAACGTAGACCATGTATTGAAGCCAGAAGTAAAAGGAAAAAACTTTGCGAATAAAGAGGATTCTTTTACAGAAGGTGAGTATACGTATGACTTTGTGTCAGAATCATTCAGTGAGAATCAACTTATTAAGACTTATGCGTATCAGAAACGTTTGTATACAACGAAGTTTGTAGAACTTGAAAATGAAACGAACGTATTGAAGGAAGAGGTTGTTGGAATTAAGTTTGCGGGCGTAGAACAAGTGATCGACAAAGATGGAAAAACATATAAGTTTGTGAAGTCGCGAAAAGATGGTTTTGAGATGACGTATTTATATCAAACGAATGTGAGTCCTGTGAGTCATACAAAGACTCCGAAGGAAACTGTAGTAGTTGTAAACCACTTGCCTGCTACAGGTGATTCAATGTTGTCGACGACAGTTAGTTTTGTGTTAGCGATTTTTGTGGCAATTATGGTTCGAAAATAACATGATGAAATCCCTACAGTGGCTAGGGATTTTCTTTTTTCTTGATGTATATTGTATAAATAAAATCAGCAGCTCATTTTAAATTAGGTGGAAATTTCCAGTTATTTTAAAATGACCTGCCTATAATAAATATACACAATAGATTTAAAACAGCTTACTAATCGCATTGATTGAAAATGTATGTAATTTAGGATTATACAGCTGATTTATTTGTGTGTATTGAAAAAGCAAGCAGTTGTCTGCTTGCTCGTTAGTCAATAAAGCACTCATCATTGAGTAAGAAGTCAAATAATCCCATCCAAATAATACCGTCATCATCTCGGTGTGTACGAATAATATCGTTTACGATGATATATTTGGTGAATTGGTCATTGATATGGATTAATGAGTTTTTCTCTTGTTTTACTTTTGCGGCATCAGGGAGTCTATATGCTGATTGTATATAGTACTTTTTATCGCCTTTATATGCGATGAAGTCGACTTCTAGGAATTTCGTAATGTAAGAATCCTCTGCTTCTAATTCTTTCGATTGAACAACACCGACATCAACTAGATACCCTCGTGCTCGGAGTTCATTGTAGATGACATTCTCCATTAAGTGCGTTTCTTCGATTTGGCGGAAGCCGAGTTTCGCATTTCTAAGTCCAACGTCTTCAAAGTAGTACTTGACTGGTGTCCCGATGTAATTTCGCCCTTTTACGTCATACCGGTTTGCCTCACTTATGAGGAAACATTCTTCAAGGTATGTAATGTATTGTTTGATTGTAGGAACGCTGATGTCAGAGTTTAGTTCGCTTTTGAAAGTCGCGGCAATTTTAGTTGGATTTGACAAAGCTCCGATGGTAGAAGCGAGAACTTTGATTAAGTCATCCATTTCCCGTACTTTTTCGATTTGATATCGTTCTTCGATGTCTTTTAGATAGGTGGTTTGGAATTGTCTTATGAGGTATTCGATTCGTTGCGTATCCGTGTTTGTGGTTGCGACATATGGTAAGCCACCAAAGGTTATATATGTTTTAAATGCTTCGTATCGGTCACCGTCATAAGCTTGTATGAATTCTCTGAAAGTCAGTGGATAGACATGGATTTCATCACCACGGCCACGGAATTCGGTAATGATGTCTTTCGACAAAAATTTAGAGTTACTACCTGTGACATAAACATCTAGATTTCTTATGTGTAATAAGGAATTTAAGACTTCTTCGAATTCATCGAGCATTTGGACTTCGTCTAAAAAGACATAGTACTGCTTGTCGTCTTTGATTGAATCCTCGATGAAATCAAGAATTGTGTCCGGATTTCTGAATTTTCGGCTTTTCCGATCTTTTAAGAAGAATTCTAGAATATGATTTGAGTCAACACCTTGTTGTAGAAGGTGGTTTTTGAATAGCGTGAACAACAGGTATGTTTTTCCACTTTGTTTAACTCCGGTGATCATTTTGATAAGGCCATTGTGCTTGCGGTCGATTAAAGCGGATATGTATGTTTCGCGATTTAGTTCCATTGCCCATCTCCTTTTGCTGTTTACATAGTAGTGAAATAGGATAGACAGTCAAGTGTTAGTCGGATAGAAAAAGCAAGCAGTTGTCTGCTTGCTCGAATTAGCCGGCTCTTGAACCGTTTGGGATTTTGAATTCTGGAATGGCTAGAGCAGATGGACGTAGTCCGTCTTGGTATCCAATATCCAGTAGCATGCCTTCGGATACGTGGCCAAACATCTTGCGTGGTTTTAGGTTTACTACGAAGAGTGTTTGTACGCCTTCGATGGCATAGTCGTTTTCACGTTCCCCTTTCATATTGCAAAGGATTGTCTTTGGTTGTTCTTCCCCAAAGTCTACCGTGAACTTTAGTAGTGTATCGGATTCTTCGATATCTTCTACTTTGATGATAGTTCCTAGGCGGATGTCTAATTTTTCAAAATCCGCAAATGTAATATAGTCTTTCATTGGTGCTGGCATAGCAGTCCCTCCTTAATTGCTTATAGTATAGCACTCTTAGAGTGTTTTTAACAATTCATCTAGGAGGGTGAAGAGTTCTTCTTCATTTGTGTATGGGTATAAGTGGAAGTAGTTGTTTCCTTTGATCATTGCGGAGAGGTTGCATTTTGTTGGGTTATAGAAGATGTGGACTGGTTTTCCTTTTTGTTCTAAGTAACAAAGTTCATATCCAACTCCTAGAGATGGGATGGTGCATTCGGCGATGAGTAGGTCGGCTTGATTGAGGAGGTTGATGTCGGTTGTATAGATGTGTTTGTCTTTGTCGTAGGTTTGTTCGTTTGTATTGAGGTTTGTGTTTCCGATGTGTTCAGTGAGTACGTTGTGGTTTTGTTGGATATGGTGGATCATTTTTTGATAGGTGGTGGCATTTTCTCTTCCACCACGGATACTGCCGCAAAAATAGATTGTTTTCATAAGATTCTCCTTTTCTTGTATTATACGATAAAAAAAGGCTTTCGCCTTTGTTATCCGATGGCAACGAGTAGGTCGTCAAGTTTTGACATGAGGTCCTTTTCGCCGTTGTATGGGTGAATCTTGCAGTGCTTGTTTCCAAGGATCATAACAGATAGGTTTGATCTGGATTGGTCGTAGAAGACGTGGATTTCTTTTTTGAGTTGTTCACCAAGACATAGTTCATAACCAACACCGATGGATGCGTTTGTGCATTCGGCGATGATGAGGTCACTTTCTTGTAGGCGATCCATGCCTCTTTGATAGATTTCTGCTTCGTATTCGTGTTTTTGTTCATCGGTACATAAGAAGATGTTTCCGGCTTCTTCGGTTAGTACTTGATGGTGTTGTTTTAGTTTTTCGATCATTCGACGGTAGAGAAATGCGTCTTGTCTTCCGCCACGGATGCTTGCTGCGTAGTATATTTTTTTCTTCATAGCTTTTTTCCTTTGCAAAGATAGTTTTAACTATAAAGCAAGAATGTAAAATGGTCTATACAAAGTTTCATTGTTTGATGGTTATGCTAAAATATGCTCGAAAGAGTGGTACGAATATGGAGTTTAAAGAGGAAACGTTATCGAAAGAATATGTCTTTCGTGGAAAAGTGATTCATGTACGTTGTGACATGGCAAAACGAGCAGATGGATTAGAAGTGTATCGAGAAGTTGTGGAGCATATTGGTGGAGTCAGTGTTGCGTTAGAAAATGAAGAAGGAAAGTTTTGTTTGGTAAGGCAATGGCGCTATGCCCAAGAAGCGGTGTTGTTAGAATTTCCGGCAGGGAAAAAAGAAGTTGGAGAAGATGAACTAACAACTGCGAAGAGGGAGATTCAAGAAGAAACTGGATATACAGGCAAAGACTTTTATGACTTAGGATACATTGTTCCAACAGGGGCATATGATAGTGAGAAGATTTATATGTACTATGCAAAGAGTGATGCATATGTTGGAACGCATTTTGATGAAGATGAGTATGTTGAGGTTGCGTATTATACGTTAGAGGAATTAAAAGAAATGATTCTTCGGAATGAGATTGTGGATGCGAAGACGATTGCGATGGTCTATAAAATTGATGCGTTGAAGAGTTGTGGGACTTTCTAATGTGAAAAAATGGTTTTAATGATATACTATTGCACGTAGTTTGTTAGAAACTACCGTCAGTAGCGGCTACCTGGCGTAATAAAGAAAATAAGAGGTAGAAACGTCAACTACCCACCACCTAAAGGTAGTGGGCTTGAAAAAGCCTAGTTGATTAGTCTCAGTGCTTAAAAGCACTACGTTACAACAGAATATATAGGTACGTCAGGATGCTTCACAAGT
>JAHHRC010000096.1 GCA_020026035.1 Erysipelotrichaceae bacterium
CTAAATGGAAACAATGGTCAGCCTATTTCTGGTTTGAGTCGTGAATATAAGAATGCCATAGGTGGTAGTATGTTCCGTCTTGGAAACGTGGCTGTTCCAAAGTATGTATTGTTTGCCGTGTTCTTAACGATTGTTATGTGGTTCATCTGGAACAAAACAGCCTTTGGTAAGAATATGTTTGCCGTAGGTTCGAACATTGAAGCTGCGAAGGTTTCTGGTGTAAATGTATTCTGGACAACGGTTATGGTACATACACTTGCTGGTATTATGTATGGTTACTCCGGATTTGTAGAAGGTGTTCGTTCTGGATCTGTTGCAGCGAATACGGGTATGAACTTAGAGTGTGATGCGATTGCGGCCTGTGTTATTGGTGGTGTTTCCTTCGTTGGTGGTACTGGTAAAATTTCTGGTATTCTTCTAGGTGTATTTGTATTGCGTATTATCTTCGTTGCACTAACAATGCTTGGTGTTAACTCTGCTTCGTTGTATATTATTAAAGGGGCGATTATCCTTTGTGCTTGTTCGTTGGATATGCGTAAGTACTTAGTGAAGAAGTAATATGGACGAAAAAAAAGAAACGCCGAAGTTTCGTGGTTTGTATGACAAAGTAAATATTTCAGTGAAGTCGTTGGATCGTATTATCATTGCATGTATTGTGGTGATTGTTGTAACACTGGCAATGAATTTAAGAGATCCTGGCTTTGTGGTAACCTTTGATTCTTTAGGTGGAACTGCTGTTGCGCCGATGAAGTATCCTTACAATGGAAGTATTGAGGTCGAAGAACCAACACGTGAAGGATATGAGTTTACGGGTT
Source organism: Erysipelotrichaceae bacterium (assembly GCA_020026035.1). GTDB lineage: Bacteria > Bacillota_I > Bacilli_A > Erysipelotrichales > Erysipelotrichaceae > Bulleidia. The sequence goes on from JAHHRC010000096.1 coordinate 816, forward strand.
GGTATATGGATCCTAGTTGTGAGCTTCTTTGGAGTGATGATGCAAAGGTGACTAGAGAAATGACGTTGTATGCCGGATGGCGTTTGAAAGAGTAATTGCGTACCTACAGGAAGTGTATTTCTGTAGGTATTTTTATGTACAGCTATGGTATATTTGAAGAAAAGGAGACTCTTATGAAGAAACGAAACTTGCTTGTAGTTGGGGTTTTGATGTGTTTGCTTGTTGGTTTGTATTGTTGGTTAGGAAGTGGTTTGAAAAAGAATACAGCGTATTATGTGATTCATTCTACTGGTGATTTAAAACAAGGGGGAATTGTAGGTCTTGATGAACAAGGGAAACGAAGTGGGAAGAAGGCCTTAGCAATCACTGATGTTATGGTGATGGACCGTGTTGGTGATTTCAGTGTAGCAGGATCGATTCATGCGAATACACATGTTGTAGTAGATGGGAAAGATGTGAAGACGTTTTCGTTTTTAAATGATCCAAGATTAGTAGGTGTGAATGCAGTCGGAATCCATGAGGGACATGTTGTTGGTTTAATGCGTGGTGTACGTGGTGAAGATGGCTTGCAACGAGATTGTTTGGTAGAACAAGATGTAGAAGGGCAAGTGTATGTGAATCAATTACTTCCAATAGAAGCGAAGGATGTTGTGTGTGATGCTCGATATGCGTATGTTGTTGGTGGTAATTTAAGTACGAATTCAAGTGATTGGTTTAGTAAGGTGATTCGCTATGATTTTGATTCAAAGGAAAGCGTGGAAGTGCTTGTAGACCAAGATCAAACTTATGTGGACGCTGTTTTGTGTAATGGTGATTTGTATTGTGTTGTGATGGATGCGTTAGGGATGCAAAATCAAATTGATGTCTTGGATGCAGAAACGTTAGAGCGTAAGTATTCCATGCGTGATGAAACTGATATACATGCCATTATGACGCATGGAGAAGCGGTATATGTTGTGCGTGGTAATGCATTAGCAAGCATTACGGGAGAAGGGATTAAACCAATCTTAGAAGTATATGAGAACGGTGTTGTTTGTAATGTTGTACAAACGGAAGATGGTGTGTTGTTACAAACGACATATGGAAGTATGGATGAAAGTGGTTCGATAGGTGAGATTGTTGAAGTGGATTTAAATGCGTTACAAGTGAAGAAGACTTTACCGATTATGGTGAGTCGGAAAAATATGAGTAACCCGTTGGTGATTCCAGTTGTGAAATAATCGTTTTAATTGTGTTAATAGCGGTTTTATGATAGTTTGTTAAGTATATCTAACTAAGGAGTTTTACATGAAACTAAAGAAAACGATTTACGTTGTGCTTGGCTGTATTTCATTAGGGCTAGGGGCAATTGGCACAGTATTACCGATCTTACCAACAGTACCATTCTTGTTGTTGTCGGCGTTCTGTTTTAGCAGATCATCCGAGAAGTTGGACAATTGGTTTAAGTCTACAAATCTTTATAAAAATAACCTTGAATCCTATGTGAAGGGTCAAGGTATGACAAAGAAGGCAAAGATTAAGATTCTAACAACCGTAACATTACTAATGGGATTTGGATTCTATATGATGAAGAATACACCAGTAGGAAGAACAGTACTTGCAATTGTATGGGTATTGCATGTTCTATACTTTTTGTTTGGTGTTAAGAATTACGAAGAAGCTGAATAAGGGCATAGCTAGAAATAGCTATGTTTTTATTTTGGGTTGCAAGCGTGGCTGTAAAGTGAGCATCCTCGATGAAGGAGCATTTGAAACAAGAGCCGATAACCTAAAAAACGGCATCTTCAATTGAGGATACCGTTATATTGACTGTGTTATGCAAATAAAGTTACAAATTCTAAGGTTTTAAGCATCCAATAGGAATAACATAGACTCCGTCTTTTCTTTGATAAGCAAAACCATAGCCTGTAATTACTGCTAGAAATGAAGGTGCATTCATGGAATCTATATCGATTTTATTGGCGAGTTTCTTTAAACTTTCCGCTCCTTGCTCAATTGCTTTTTCGCCAAGTTTAACTTCAATTGCTGCCCATCTACCATCTTTAAAATGTAATATTGCGTCTGCCTCTTGTCCATTATGGTCACGATAGTGGTAGACACTTCCACCTAGATGTTCGGTGTAAATTCTTAAATCTCGGATAACTAATGACTCAAACAATAACCCCATTGTTTCTAGGTCATTCAATAGGTCTTGAGGATTAGCATCAAGGAAATAGGCGGCGATTGATGGATCTACAAAATGTCGAGTGGCACTTGTACTAATGACTGTCTTTGTCCTTAATTTTGGACTCCATGCATTTAAATCTTCGATAATATATATTTTTTGCAAGGCATTTAAATAATCTCCCACTGTTCTTCGGTTAACTGAATCGAAGTTTTTATTAACATCATTCGTAATTGTCTGAATGGTTGCCTGACTAGAAACATGACGAGAATATGATCTGAGTACGTGATACACTTTCTCTTTATCTCTTTTTATTCCATCCGCTGTAGAAATTTCGGTATTAACAATTGATTTACAGTAACCTGCAACCTGTCTTTGTTTTACCTCTAATGATTTCCCTACAGATGCCGGCCATCCACCACCAACGATTAACTTTGCGATATCTTCAATACTATGATTCGATGAGGCGCCAATTTCTTTTCCATCTAATAAATCGGAAATACTAACATCACCAGTAGATTCACCACTTTCAAATAGACTCATTGTTCGCATTTTTAATCTGGTAATTCTTCCTGTTCCAGTATGCGCGATCAGGGATTCATCTACTGAGGTCGATCCTGTAAGAATGTATAAGCCAGTTTCACCTCTTTGATCTACACTAAATCTTACTGAATCCCATAGTTGAGTCGCATCCTGCCATTCGTCGATTAATCTAGGATTTTCTCCTTCTAGCAATAATGAAGGTTTAATGTCTGCGACTCTTAAATACTGTTCTCTTTCATCTGGATTTTGAAGGAAAAGGCTACTCTTTGCAAGATTGAATCCTGTGGTTGTTTTCCCACACCACTTTGGCCCAGTGATTAATACTGCACCAAAAGCTTCTAATTCCTCTTTCAACGTTTTATCCGCTAGCCTAGCTAAATAGTGTTTCATAATCATCCTCCTAGCTACATTTTATACCATAACTACCAAGTTTTAAAGATTTCAACTGCCAAGTTTTGATATTTTCAACTACCAAGTTTCGGTAATTTCAACTGCTGAGTTTTAATGATTTCACTTCTCGAGTTTTAAAATATGTCCCAATCTTCATTAAGGTGTTCCACCATTTTAAAATTAGACATGAAGAGATTTTATCTTTTTTGAGCATATATTAACATTCTCTTATCTCATATTTTAAAAATATTTAAAATGGAAGAGATAAATCATAAATTTCTTAATATAAACAAGAAATATGATATACAAATGATTGTCTTTGTGAAAGTTTAAGCGTATAGTCAAGACATACAAGAAGAAAGGGATTGATTATATGAAACGTAACAACAAAGGTTTCACGCTAGCAGAATTGTTAATTGTCGTTGCGATTGTAGCAGTACTCGTATCGATATCGATTCCACTATTTAACGGGAAACTGAAAAAGACAAAGCTTGCGACGAATCAAGCAAACATCCGAGCAGCAAAGGCAGCGGCGTACGCTGAGTATCTAACGAATCCTGCATGTAAGGGAGTAGGGAATCAAAATTTCCTATATGACGTAAAACAAGGAACAATATCATTAGATGATGAAAATCTAACGAAATCACAAGGATTGAGTTTTACTGAAAATGATGTATATACATATATTTTGGTTCAACTCATGGATAATAATGGAGACATAGTAATGCATGTATATGGGGAAGACCCGAATGCACATTTCAATGATGAAGATAAAGATGATTCGGAAGCAATTGAAGATGCGTGGAAAGAATTTCAATAAAAGATTTAATAACAATTAAGATAGAACTCAAAGCGATTTGTGTTGATCGAATTGCTTTGAGTTTTTTTTGAGATCTTTGCCTAAATATTAATTGATATGTGAGATTTGCTAAAAGGGAAGGTATCCTTGTTTGCTAATTAAACCTGCTTTTGGTAGTTAACATAAAGTAATCGGCTGTGAGAAAAATGAGCAGATTCGGGTGGATATGCAATATGTTATATAAATGATTGCATTTGTTGAAATATAAGCGTATAGTCAATTGGTATTGCGAGAAATATTTCCGACTGAATTGTAGTGATTTGTCAATCGATTATGATATAGCTAAATTGAAAATGTTTAACAGATGGAATCCATTGCGGTTAGCAACTATTGATGCTGTTGATATCTGTTGAAACGAATAATTGGAATTCGAAGAAATAATCAATGCAAGTGATGCGTTTGAAGG
>JAHHRC010000097.1 GCA_020026035.1 Erysipelotrichaceae bacterium
ACGTATACCTCATGGCCCATGGCAAGTAATGTTTGAAATAAGATATTTGTACTATTCGCTACACCATTGATTTCTGGTGGGAATGTATCAGAAAATAAACCAATTCGCATAAAACCTCCAACTCTAAGAATTTCTACTCGCAGTATATCATATTGTGCAAAAAATCGTTGTGATACCATTGCGTACCTTTTGTAAAAAGACTTCTTTATCTATTCTAACACGTTCTAAGAACGTGCTCTTAGAAACTTTGTATACAAACGTCAAAAAAAGGATGAGTTGCCTCATCCTTCTAGATTCGAATTACTTTTCGAAGTCTTGCATTGTCTTCTTTGCGACAAGCTTTTCGTAACGCACCATAGCGTCCTTCTTAGCCTTTGCAAAGAGTTCCTTTGCTTCTTCTTCACCACGGATTCTTGGTAGGTTGAAGAAACGTGCTTCATTCATCAAGAATTCATCGAAGTTTTCCCACTTAGGTTCTTTGGAATCGATTGTAAGTGGTTTTTCATTACGTGGATCGAAGCGGTAAAGTGTTGTGTAACCACATGCAACAGCGTTCTTTTGAACTTGTTGTGCATTGATTAGACCACCCTTAATACCGTGTTCCGCACATGGAGAGTAAGCAATGACTAGAGATGGTCCATTGTAGCTTTCTGCTTCCTTAAGTGCTTTGATTGTTTGTACACGGTTGGCACCCATTGCGATCGACGCAACGTATGCATGTCCGTATTCCATAACGATTTGTCCAAGGTCCTTCTTCGCCATAGCCTTACCACCAGCTGCGAATTTCGCAATGGAGGAAGCTTGAGAAGACTTCGAACTTTGTCCACCAGTATTGGAGTAAACTTCTGTATCTAGTACAAGAACGTTTACGTTTAGGTTATTTGCCATTACATGGTCAAGTCCACCGTAGCCGATGTCATAAGCCCATCCGTCACCACCGACGATCCATACAGACTTACCAACAAGGTCACGTTCGAACTTTAGAAGTTCCTTAACAGCTTCATTGCTTGATGCCTTAACGCCTTCAACAATCGCATCCTTCACAGCGCGTTGTTTTAGACGGTCATCATTTGCGTCAATGTAGCCCTTGAATGCTTCTTGAAGAGCTGGTTCTACAGAATCCATGTTTTCTTCCATGATCTTTAGAATCTTTGCTTCTTTGAAGTTTTGAGCAACTGCCATACCGAATCCATATTCTGCGTTGTCTTCGAATAGTGAGTTTGCCCAAGCAACACCGTCTCCTTCTTCATCGCTTACAAATGGAGTCGATGGAGTTGAAGAACAGTAAATCATAGAACATCCAGTTGCGTTTGCAACTAACATATCCTTACCGAATAATTGTGAAACTAAACGGTAGTATGGTGTTTCACCACATCCAGGACAGGATCCAGATACTTCGAAGTAAGGCATAAGTAGAGATACACCTGCTACAGAGTCCTTATTCATAATGTATTCTGGCTTGTAAGATGTGTGCTTGTAAAGAATATCAGCCAATGCTTCTTGTGGAAGTTCTTCGTTGACTGGTGAGAAGGATAGTGCCTTTGCAGGACATTCCTTGATACATACACCACAGCCTACACAGTTTTGAGGAGATACTTGGATACGGAACTTTAGACCTGCATCCTTAGCTCCCTTATAAACTGGGCTTGGATCTTTCAATGTCAATTCAATTCCCTTTTGATCTGCAACTTGTTGTGCAGCAGCTACTTCTTCTTCATTTAGAAGAATGGAACGAATTGTAGCGTGTGGACATACGTATCCACAAGTACCACATTGTACACACTTACTTGCATCCCAAGCTGGAACGGAAGTAGCGATTGTACGTTTTTCCTTGAAGGCAACGTTTTCTGGAATAGATCCATCCAATACACCATACTTCATGAAGCTTGAAACTGGCATATCGTAACCTTCTAGAGAGTTGATTCTTTGAAGGTTGTTGTCGAAGTATTCATCGCCTGTCTTCTTGAATAGAGAATCCTTATATGTTAGATCTGCCCAAGCTGGATCTACAGCTACTTCTACAAGACCTGTCTTACCTGTATCGATCGCATTGCAGTTGTTGTCAACCACTTCTTGACCCTTACGAGCATAAGTCTTACGAGCAGAATCCTTCATCAATTCAACAGCCTTTGCATAAGGCATGATTTGTTCATTTAGCGCAAAGAAGGAAGATTGTAGGATTGTATTTGTATGACGACCCATTCCTGTTTCTTGAGCTAACTTTGTTGCATTGATTGTATAGAACTTTGCATGTTTCTTTGCAAGACCTGCAAGCATTCTATTTGGTAAGTGATCGATGAGTTCATCCTTTGTAAATGTTGTATTTAGCAAGAATGTACCACCGTCTTTTAGGTTACGTACCATGTCATACTTGAAGCAGTATGAATCAAGTGAACATGAGATAAAGTCTGCCTTATTGATGTAATATGGAGACTTAATTGGAGACTTACCGAAACGTAAGTGAGAACGAGTTACCCCGCCAGCCTTCTTTGAGTCATAGGCAAAGTAAGCTTGTGAGTAAAGATCAGTGTTATTACCAATGATCTTAACAGTAGACTTATTCGCACCAACCGTACCATCAGATCCAAGACCATAGAACAAGCAGCTTGTGTAATCAGAAACTACATCAATTGGCTTTTCTTCTAATGATAGATGTGTAACATCATCGTCGATACCAATTGTGAATTCTTCTTTTGGTTCAGCCTTCTTAAGTTCTTCGTATACAGCATTGATTTGCGCTGGGTTTGTATCCTTACTGGATAGACCATAACGACCACCAATGATTGTAAGATCCTTGTGCTTACGTAGTGCATAGCTAACATCTAAGAATAGAGGTTCGCGTGCACCTTGTTCCTTTGTACGATCTAATACAGCAATTGACTTAACAGTTGATGGAAGAACGTCTTCTAGGAACTTCGATGAGAATGGACGGTATAGGTAAACCTTAATTAAACCAACCTTTTCTCCTTGTGCATTTAATGCATCGATTGTTTCTGTGATGGTATCTGTTACAGAACCCATAGCGATAATAACACGTTCTGCATCCGGAGCACCGTAATAAACAAATGGCGCATAATCTCGGCCAGTATGTTCAGAAACAGCCTTTAGGTATTTCGCTGCAATTTCAGGAATTGCATCAAAGTGTGTGTTTTGTGCTTCTGCAGCCTGGAAGAAGATGTCATCGTTTTGAGATCCACCACGAGTAATTGGATTACCATGTGGGTTCAATGCGCTTAAGCGGAATGCTTGAAGCTTTTCTTCTGGAAGTAGGCTCTTTAAGAAGTCATAATCCATTACTTCTACCTTTTGAATTTCGTGTGATGTACGGAATCCATCGAAGAAGTGCATAACAGGTGCTTGGCTATCGATTGCGATCAAGTGCGCAATACCAGATAGGTCCATACAATCTTGAACACTATGGGAACATAGCATTGTAATACCTGTTTGACGGCAAGCATATACGTCAGCATGGTCTCCAAAAATACTTAACGTATGTGTTGCCAAGGAACGAGCTGCTACGTGAATAACACCTGGTAGCAATTCACCCTTCAACTTGTAAATGTTTGGGATCATTAATAATAGACCCTGTGAAGCAGTAAATGTTGTCGCAAGCGCGCCTCCTTGTAGCGCACCATGGATGGCACCAGCAGCGCCTCCTTCTGCTTGCATCTCTACAACCTTTACCTTGTCATTAAAGACGTTAACACGTCCTGCTGTTGACCAAGCATCCACGTTTTCAGCCATCGGTGAAGATGGTGTGATTGGATAAATACCAGCAACTTCTGTAAACGCATATGCGCCATGAGCTGTTGCAGTATTTCCATCCATTGCCTGGAAAACCTTTTTGTTTTCTGTACTCATATATCCTCCTATACTTCTCCTCTATTATATCCTACAGAAAACATCACGTCACATAATTCGCTACATTTTCCCTAAAACGTACCCTATAAATGAACGATTTTTTCACAAATCAAGAAGTTTTTAATCTCCCTTTATTGTGAAGGATTTCGCTATCTTACCTGTAGAGTACTAGTTAGGTTTCACTAACTATTGTAAGCGTATACAATACAGATGCCACGAAACAGCCGTATTCAAGCATAAAAAAACCTCTCGATTTCTCGAAAGGAATTGCGTTTAGCGCTTCATCGAACGCATCACTTCTCGCACTTGTTTTTCACTAGGAGTTCTTCCCATTTGCTTGAACATTGCGCGAATCATTTTTTCATTGACTGGAGGGTTTTCTTCTAATTGCTTTTCAAAATTCTTCTTTGTAAAGTAGAACCCTAATGCAGCTCCAACTAATCCCCCAAAAATAAACCAAAGAAGTGAAGACCAAAATTCTGCCATTGTGACACCACCTTTTCTATATCTACCTCCCTATTTTACACTGAAATACAATCGTTGTACAACGCAAGTTCATCCACGACATTTGAAGAAACACTGAATTCTTAGTACAATACATGCATGACAAAAACGAAATTCAAAACGCGTTTGTATGCATTCGTATTGGTAGTAAGCTTGATCTTACTTCTACCATTACCATTACATGCGCAACAAGAACCATTAACGATTGAAGATCTCGGTGTTACGACAAGCAAAAACATGTATGTCATTGACGCCGATACAAACCAAGTATTACTCGATGTAAAAGGAGAAGAAAAAATCTACGTCGCCTCATTAACAAAAATGATGAGCGAACTACTCGCCATTGAACACTTTGAAAACTTAAATCAAACAATCACCATCACAAACGACATGCTCGATGGCCTAAAAGCGAAAAATGCCTCGGTGGTTGGCTTCCAAGTGGATGATGAAGTAAGCATTGAAGACTTACTCTATGGGGCAGCGTTACCAAGTGGTGCCGATGCCGTCAATGCCTTAGCCGTTGCGACAAGTGGCTCGATTGATGCCTTTGTCGAAGATATGAACAA
>JAHHRC010000098.1 GCA_020026035.1 Erysipelotrichaceae bacterium
GGAATCGTAGGCATCCATTTTGCCAAAACCATCGAAACCATCGCAACAAGTGTTACAAACACATCATTCTTCGCATCCTGCCCACTTGCTAAGATTCCCATATGATTCAACTTCGTACCAATCTTCTTATTAAAAGACGCCAACCAAAGCTTCAACAAACAAGAAACCCCCAACACAATAAGCATCCACGTTGAATACGACACATCTCTCGCTTCAAACAACCGCTTAAACGAACTCACAAACAATTCAAAGCCTACAAAGAAAATCGACAACGTCACAAGCAAACTCACAAGATACTCATACCGTCCATGTCCAAATGGATGTTTCGCATCGGCTGGCTTCCTTGCTAAACGATAACCAATCAACACCACGACACAACTAAAACAATCCGACAAATTATTAAAGCCATCACTGACAATTGAAATCGATCCACTCATAAGACCAATCGCAAACTTCAACACAAACAACAACACATTCAAACAAATACCAACACAACTCGATAAAAGTCCATACGCATAGCGTACAGACTCCGTTTCAATATTCTCATAGTCTTTCACAAACAAATGAATCAAGAAATCCTGCATACTTACCTCATCACTATTTCACTAGGCGTATCATACCACTTGCTTGTAACATATGCACTCTTCTTCACTGGTTTTAATGCCTTCAAAGCACACTGTTTCAAATATGGAACAAACATCACAACAAGCATGACCACAAAGGATGAAATAGTCACTCCATAGGTCTCATTCATATACACCCAATAGTCACTTGGAAATAACCAAACCACAACTAACATTACAACAAACAACAACCGCATCTTCGTAAACGTCGGACGAATCACCTTCATTGAAGAACTTGCCCACACATTGGCAAACAATGATGAACAAACCATCAAAAAGTCCACATTCAACAAATACTCGTGTAAGTTCGTCGTATGAATCAATACATACAACACACAAATCTCTTCCACAATCGCAACTTTCTTCTTTCCTAACACATTCGGTGAATGCGTATAAATGGCATACACCACGCTCAATATCCCCATAAGAACCGACCACTCATACGCCCCTTGTACCGCTAGATAAAACGAACCAACCAACATACACGCATTGGTATAAAACAAAACCTCGTAAGCAAACATCACACTTACCTCCCTTACGTGCCATCATTCTAGCCTATACCACCTTGAATTAGTGTACCAATACAGGTACACTAAAGAAAAAAGTTGAGGAATTTTATGAAAGACAATCGAAACACAAAACGAACCATCGCCATCCTGCAATACCTAAAACACCATACCGATGAAAATCACCCCATCACAATGCCCGATTTACTAGCCCACTTAGAATCTATCCACCTACCATGCAAACGAAGATCTGCCTACGCTTCGATGGATTGCCTCAAAGAAGAAGGCCTTCCCATCCACTACCGAAGAAAACGACCAAACGGCTATTACTACCAACACGAATTCTCCAAAGCAGAAATCATGGTACTACTTGATGATGTAAACGACTCACCATCCCTCTCCTTCGAAGAAACAAACCAACTCACCACAAAACTCAAACACCTACTCCCATCCACTCAAGCAAACAACCTACCACCATCTCCAACCCCATTCTTTAAAACCGAAAATGCCCACGTTCTATCCAACATCGAAATCCTCCTCGATGCCATTTCCACATCTTCCTACGTTTCCCTTTTCTATTTCGACTACGACCACACCAAAACCAAAGTCTACCGCCACAACAAACTCAACTACCACCTAAGACCCTATGCCATTATCTCCCAACAAAACCGCTATTATTGCGTTGTCCAACACATGAATGGCGATTTAAGAAACTTCCGCATCGACAAAATGGACCACATCAAAAAACTCGAAAAAACCTTTGACCCAATCCAATTCCAACTCGATGACTACCTCGAACAAAACTTCGGCATGTATAAAGCAAACGCCACAACCATAACCGCCATCATCGATGAATCCTTACTCCCTGTCCTCTATGATCGCTTCGGCTTTAACATCATCATATCCAACATCAACGAACAAGCCAAAACCCTAACCGTTAACTTCAAAGCCTCCATCTCACCAACCCTTGTTGGATATCTCTTACAGTTCTACGACAAAATCACCATCCTAAAACCACAAACCCTCATAGACGATTTCAAACAAATCGCAACGCAAATTCAAAACACGTACAAATAGAGAAAGGAATCCTATGTTAGAAGAAAAAATCAAAACCTTACAAACCATACTCGACACCAACAAAAACATCGTCTTCTTCACCGGAGCAGGCGTATCTACCGATAGTGGCATCAAAGACTTCCGCTCCAAAGACGGACTCTATCAACTCACAAACAAATATCCCGTAGAAGAAATCTTGTCGCACCGTTTCTTTGTCGAACACACCAAAGAGTTCTATTCATTTTATAAAGACAAAATGCTTGCCTTAGACGCCAAACCAAACACCGTCCATACCTTCATTGCCCAATTGGAACAAGCAAACAAATCTCTTGGTGTAATCACCCAAAACATTGATGGTCTTCACCAATTAGCCGGAAGTAAGAAAGTCTTTGAACTCCATGGCTCAACCCTAAGAAACTATTGCCAAAGATGCGGCAAATTCTATGATGTTACTAGTGTGCAACAAGCAAAAGACATCCCTACCTGTTCTTGCAGTGGAATCATCAAACCAGATGTCGTTCTTTATGGTGAAGCGCTTGACGAACAAACACTTATTCAAAGCATACAAACCATCGAACAAGCCGATGTTCTAATCGTCTTAGGCACAAGCCTAGTTGTATATCCAGCAGCTTCCCTTTTAAATTATTTTCATGGAAAACATCTCGTACTCATAAACAAAACAATCACACCTTACGACCACAAAGCAGACTTACTCATCCAAGCAAACTTTAATGAAGTATTCCCATACCTAAACATATAGAAAGGAATCTTATGACAACAAAAATCTTATTTATTTGTCACGGCAACATATGCCGTAGCCCAATGGCTGAATTCGTCTTAAAAGACCTCGCAGCCAAACAACATCTTGATTACGAAATCGCTTCATGTGCCACAAGCCGCGAAGAAATCGGTAACCACGTCTATCCACCAGTGCAACGCCTACTTGCTAGTATAGGAATCGATGCCACTAAGAAAACCGCTCGCCAACTCACCAAGCAAGACTTTGACTATTACGATTACCTCATTGTGATGGACGAAACCAACATTAGAAACACAAAACGCATCTCAACAACACATCCCGAGAAAATATTCAAACTTCTCGACTTCACAGACCAACCACGCGACGTATTAGATCCTTGGTACACCGGAAACTTCGAAGATACCTACAACGATGTCTTAGCCGGATGCCTTGGACTCATCCATCACTTACAAAAACAGTGATCAACAACCATTTTAACCATCCGCAACTTAAAACCAACTTAGCAACAACTTAGTAGCGACTTAGTCACAACTTAGTAGTAACTTTGAACCAACTTAGTAGTAAATCAAAAACAATACTGAAACGTCTCATGCAGCTTAATTATCATAAAATTAAAGAATTTTAAAAAATCTTAAAGAATCGAACCCATTCGCGACTTAGTCACAACTTAGCAGTTACTTTGTCACAACTTAGTAGTAAATCCGATGTATTTTATCATTCAGGTTTTAATGTCAACTGCCAACCACCTTCACATACAAAGACTGTGACAATACACTTTTTAACAACCGCAACTCTGCCCCAACTTAGTAGTAACTTAGTAACAACTTAGTAGTAACTTAGTAACAACTTAGTAGTAACTTTGAACCAACTTAGTAGTAAATTAAAAACAATAACGAAACACCTCATGTGGCTTAAATATCACGAAATTCAAAAGATTAAGAAAATTTAAAAGAATCGAATCCATTCGTGACTAAGTCACAACTTAGTAGTAACTTAGTCACAACTTAGTAGTAAATTCGATGTAAGTTATTATTCCATTTTGTCATGAATTTTTGATTCACACATAATTTAGCAAGCTACCATCAACCATCTAAAAAGGCCGTGATTTCACGACCTTTTAAAATGACTGCATCATAATAAATGTAACTAAGGAATTATATAGCACATGGAACAACATTGTATTCAATACCAAATGATCTTCCTTAAAGTAAACTAAAGTAATAATAACCGTAATTGGTAGATATGACACAAAGTCCATCCAGTTCGAGCAATGCGCTAATGTAAACAATACACAAGAGATCACACCCGCTACATACTCATTAATAAAGTACGAAGCTTGTCGTAACATAATCTCTCTAAACACAATCTCTTCCACAATTGGACCAATCACCGATACAGAAATCACCGTGAAGATATTAAAGTCACTCGTAAATACCTCCATCAATTCTTGTTGGTTCAAGGATTGATCATACCCCTCTAACAACATTGCCACAACAACCTGTAACACCATTGCTAAGGCAATCCACATAACCATATGCCGCAAATACTTCCAAATAAAGTTCGACTTCTTTTTGCCACTCATCAAATCTTTATAATTTGCTAAATTATGGTAGTAATACGCATGATCCGCATCACGTGCTAAGTCTTTGTAATATAAGACAAGCCCAACAAGTAACGGCAATGACAAACGGATACACAACTGCACACCCGGATGTTCCTGCAGCCCAAACACATTCTTCAACAAATACGATAACGCCGAGCTATTCAAAGCCACCCAATAGGTAATCAAAACAAGACTTGCTCGTTTAATCTCTTTCTTAAAATACGCTTTATCAAACTTTCGCATAAAACACCTCTTTACCACACAATTATACAAATTTCACGA
>JAHHRC010000099.1 GCA_020026035.1 Erysipelotrichaceae bacterium
TGAATTCCGCAAAGGAAAGTATGGTTTGATTAGCTTAGAACAAGTGGATCAAATCAAGAGTGAAGATGATGAGTAAGCAATGTTTAAATGAGTACGAACATGCCTATTGGGCAAAAGATCAGTCGGTATTAGGCATTGATGAAGCAGGTAGAGGTCCCTTAGCTGGACCTTTAGTTGTTGCTGGGGTGGTGTTTGAAAAGGGCTATGAGAATCCAAATATTTATGATTCAAAGTCGATTTCCGAAAAGAAACGACAAGCAATGTTCGAAATGATTCAAGAAGACGCTTTAGCCTTTGAGATTTTAGTTGTTGATGCACAAACAATTGATCAATTGAATATCTATCAAGCCACAAAGATGGCAATGACACAAATTGCCAATGACTTAAGTAGTGATGTTGTGATTACTGATGCCATGCCACTCAATATTGAACGTGAATGTGTTGCGGTTGTTAAGGGTGATCAAAAGTCCATTTCAATTGCGGCTGGAAGTATTCTTGCGAAAGTAACACGTGATCAAATGATGGTGGATTATGACAAAATCTATCCCGAATATGGCTTTGCAAGTCATAAAGGTTATGGCACAAAGAAGCATATGGATGCTTTAAAACAATATGGAATTACGCCGATTCATCGTGTTAGTTACAAACCCGTTGCAGCGTGTTTAGAACAACAGATTTCCTTGTTTGATTTGGAATAAATTTACGTTACTTACGTATACAGTAAGTGAGGTGAGTCTATGCAATATCGAGAAGTCATTGCAAATTATGCAACGTACTACCAAGGAGATTGGAATGCCATTGCGCGGGCAATTCAGAAAAAAGAGGCGGTTCATTCGATTGATGTACAGCCAAACTACGTTACCATCGTCGATGATTGGTATCCAAAACAGTTTATGAAATTACGCTTTCCTCCTTGGTGTATCTTTTACCAAGGAGATTTACGTTTATTACAAAAAGATGCGGTTACCATTGTTGGTTCAAGACGTGTCAGTGATTACGGAAAACAAGCCACCAAGCGGTGTGCACTTGCATTATGCAAGGAACATGTATTAATATCGGGTTTAGCAAGGGGTGTAGATGGCTTAGTCCATGAAACAGCCATTGCCCATGGAATCGGCACGATTGGGGTAATTGGGTGTGGACTAGATATTTTATACCCGGTTGCCAATCAAGAAATACGCACGTTGATGAATGAGAAACACTTAGTCTTAAGTGAATACCCAAATGGGACAAAGCCACTTGCGTACCATTTCCCTTGGCGAAATCGCATGTTAGCGGCTTTAGGAAGTGGCTTAGTGGTGACACAAGCAAGTCTTAAATCAGGGACGATGGGTACCGTCAATGAGGCTCTTGCCTTAAGCAAAGAGATCTATGTTGTACCATGGCCCCTTGATGATGAACATGGCTTAGGGTGTAATAAGCTGATTGAACAGGGTGCGAATATTATTTGCAATACAAACGAATTAACATATGCATTTTCTAAGAATAACTTTACAACGACTTAGCAAATCGCTATGCTTGCAGTTAGGTATATTCTTATGGAATAAGAGAAAGGAAGAACTGAATGAAAAATTTAGTAATCGTCGAATCTCCATCCAAATCCAAAACGATTCAAAAGTATCTTGGAAAAGACTTTGTCGTTGAATCCAGTAAGGGTCATATTCGTGACCTTGCGATCAAAGGAAAAGATGGGCTTGGAGTCGATATTGAAAATGGATTCGAACCAACCTATAAAATCTCAACGGGAAAAAGTCCTGTTGTAAAAGACTTAAAGAAAAAAGCTGCTGAGGCAGATGCTGTATATCTTGCGACCGACCCGGACCGTGAGGGTGAGGCCATCTCTTGGCATTTAGCACAAGAGTTAGGCTTAAGTGAAGACGATTTAAATCGTGTTA
The DNA here is from genome assembly GCA_020026035.1 of Erysipelotrichaceae bacterium. Taxonomy (GTDB): domain Bacteria; phylum Bacillota_I; class Bacilli_A; order Erysipelotrichales; family Erysipelotrichaceae; genus Bulleidia. The sequence goes on from JAHHRC010000099.1 coordinate 1,896, forward strand.
CATTTAACGAAATCACAAAGAATGCCGTTCAAGAAGCATTTGAACATCCACGTACGATTGATATGGACTTAGTGCATTCACAAGAAACACGTCGTATCTTAGACCGTATTATTGGCTTTAAGTTATCGAAACTATTAAAGACAAAGATTCGTTCGAAGTCAGCTGGGCGTGTACAATCGGTGGCTTTGAAATTGATTGTCGAACGCGAACGTGAAATTCAAGCCTTTGTACCAGTGGAATATTGGACATTGGATGCGAAGTTTGAAAAAGACGCAATGGAATTCAATGCGTCTTTAGCAAAGATCAATGGAGAAAAAGCAGAAATTGATAATGAAGAAGACGCAATGAAGGCATACAATGCATGTCTTGGCGAATTTGAAATTTCCAAAATCAAAGAGACAAGCCGTACAAGATCTCCATATAAACCATTTATCACATCCACCTTACAACAAGAAGCTTCCACAAAGTTAGGCTTCTCAGCAAAGCGTACTATGGCCGTTGCACAAAAGTTGTATGAAGGTGTCGATATTGGAAATGGCCAAGAAGGTCTTATTACCTATATGCGTACCGACTCTACACGTCTTTCCAATGTGTATATTTATGCCGCAAAAGATTTGATTGAGGAAAAATACGGAAAAGACTATGTTGGATACTATAAGATTTCAAACGACGCCAAGGCACAAGATGCCCACGAAGCGATTCGTCCTACAAATCTAAACAACGATCCAGAACGTATTAAGGATCATTTAACCTTAGAACAATATAAGCTTTATAAACTAATCTATGCCCGTGCCTTAGCATCTTTAATGGCACCGGCAAAGTATGCGGGTATTAGTTTGACACTTTCACAAAATGGCTATGACTTTACCGCAAATGGATCTCGTCAAACCTTTGATGGATTCTTAAAAGTGTATGGAGACTATGATAAGAGTAAGGATGTCTTACTACCTGAATTCAAAGAAAGTGAAATGATTCCTGCCAAGGAATTAGTTCCAAACCAACACTTCACGGAACCACCAACAAGATATTCTGAAGCACGTTTGATTAAGCAAATGGAAGAAGAAGGCATTGGTCGTCCTTCTACCTATGCGATGATCATTGATACGATTCAAGCAAGAGGCTATGTAAGCTTAGATCGTCCAACACCAACAACGAAGACAAAGGTCTTCTTCCCAACCGAACAAGGAACACTTACGGTGGAAAAGTTGGATGAATTCTTCTCAAGTATTATCAATGTGAAGTATACAGCGCGTATGGAAAGCATCTTAGATGAAATTGCCGATGGTGAAGCAAGTGAACTTCAAACCCTTCAAGACTTCTATGATCGCTTTACACCACTTCTTGAAAAGGCCTATGCCGATATGGAAAAGATTGAAGCGGAAAAAGTTGGTGAAATCTGTCCAGATTGTGGTGGGGAACTTGTGTACCGTCATGGTCGTTTTGGTAAGTTTATCTCCTGTGGAAACTTCCCAGAATGTCGTTATACACGACCTCTTAAGGAAAAAGAAGCTCCAGAACCAGTGGGCAAACAGTGTCCAGAGTGTGGTGCGGAGTTATTGAAGCGTAAGTCACGCTTTGGTACGTTCTTTGTTGGATGTGGGGCATATCCGAAGTGTCGTTATATGGAAACCTTAGAGGGTGAACAAATCATTCCAAAGGCAAAGAAAACAGCGACAAAGAAAAAGACAACCACAAAGAAGAAAACAACCACGAAAAAAGCTACGACAAAGAAAACAACAGCGAAGAAAACCGCTGCGAAGAAAACAACAAAGAAAACAACAAAGAAAAAAGAAACAACCGAGGAGTAATTTATGGAGAAACATGTAACCGTCGTTGGGGCAGGTCTTGCGGGCTGTGAGGCCGCATACCAACTATCCAAGCGTGGCATTCAAGTCACTTTGGTAGAAATGAAACCAAGTAAAAGAACACCTGCTCACAATTCCAACGGATTTGGGGAACTTGTTTGTTCAAATTCCTTAAAAGGAAAAGGATTAGACAATGCGTGTGGCTTGTTAAAAGAAGAAATGCGCACGGTTGGATCCTTGATTATGCAAGCAGCGGATGCCAATGAAGTACCAGCGGGTGGCTGTCTTGCGGTTGACCGTGATCGTTTCTCGGATATGATCACAAAACGCATCATGGAAGATCCAAACATTACGATTGTCGATCAAGAAATGGATCACTTACCAGAAGGACCAACCATTCTAGCAACAGGCCCACTTACAAGTGATGCCTTGATGGGTCCAATTCGTGATTTGTTGGATGAAAAGTATTGTTACTTCTACGATGCAGAAGCGCCAATCATTGCGGCCGATAGCATCGATATGACAAAGGCATTCAAACAATCACGCTATGGAAAGGGAAGTGATGACTACATCAACTGCCCAATGGATCGCATTGAGTTTGAAAACTTCTATCTTGCCTTAATGCAAGCACCTACGGTTCCGTTGAAGGAATTTGAAAAGGAAGTCTACTTTGAAGGCTGTATGCCATTTGAAGTTATGGCAAGACGTGGCAAAGATACCTTACTCTTTGGGCCAATGAAACCAGTTGGCTTTGAAGTCAATGGCAAACGTCCACATGCGATTGTCCAACTTCGTCAAGACAACGTTGAAGCAAGTCTTTATAACGTTGTAGGGTTCCAAACCCATTTAACCTTTGGCGCACAAAAAGAAATTCTACGTATGATTCCAGGACTTGAAAACTGTGAAATCGTTCGTTATGGTGT